>NZ_JBGQOE010000005.1:0-187941 GCF_052113685.1 Flavobacterium sp. W22_SRS_FP1 | reverse complement strand
ATGTAGAATTCTTTCTTTTTAGGCTAACTAATATTTATGCTTAAATTTCGCTACTCCACAGGTTTTGGACTTGATCCCAGGTTAATCTGAATTTTATCAGTATTTCCTATTTTAAACAAGGACGAAATATCATCGTGTCTTGAAAATTCAGTATTGATATAGTTCAAACCATCAGTATGCTCGTACATTAAGAATTGGTTCGTCATTACCGTTGGAGTATTGTTATATGTCCCATCAAATTCAGAGCCAGTAGCAATTGTTCCTGTTACATTTACGGTTTGATCTTGCGTCATTACATATTTCATATGATCTACTCTTATGGCAACACTATACTGGTCACTAATAAAATAGCCAATTCTAAAATTAGTTTGAGGAATTGTCATTCTCGTGGGATTTATATAATCAGTATGCCAACCTTTAGGCTTATCATGAGCAGTAGCATTATGAAGCGTAAAGTTGTAATCTTTCCCTTTAAAAGTAATATCTGATTTGGAGTAGCTTTCTCTGTTTCCTCCCCAGGATATAAAAATTTTTCCTTTATTATGTGCAGTATATTTATCTTGTATTTTAATCTCTTCTTGAGCACTTATAGTATTAATAAAAACAAACGCTAAAAATGCGGCGTATAAAAATGTATATTTCAATGAATGTATTGTAAAAAAATTATAATTTATTAATCGTTTGTCTAATGGCGACTAATTTGGTCATTAAGGCTTCAAAATAATCCAAATGGAGCATATTTGCGCCATCACTTTTTGCATTTGCAGGATCAAAATGAGTTTCTATAAAGATACCATCAACACCTACAGCAATTCCTGCTTTAGCGATTGTTTCAATCATATCAGGTCTTCCCCCAGTTACTCCAGCAGTTTGATTGGGTTGTTGTAAAGAATGTGTTACATCCAGCACCGTTGACGCGTATTGTTGCATTGTAGGAATTCCTCTAAAATCAACTATCATGTCTTGGTAACCAAACATAGTTCCACGATCCGTAACCATTACGTTTTGGTTATTGCAATCCAAAACTTTTTGTACCGCATGCTTCATGCTTTCGGGACTCATAAATTGTCCTTTTTTCAAGTTTACCACTTTTCCAGTGTTGGCAGCAGCCATCACTAAATCTGTTTGACGTACTAAAAAAGCGGGGATTTGCAATATATCTACATATTGAGCAGCCATTGCAGCATCTTCGTTAGTATGAATATCTGTTACCGTTGGAACATGGAAAGTTTCAGATACTTTTCTCAATATTTTTAATGCTTTTTCATCTCCAATTCCAGAAAAACTGTCAATTCTAGAACGATTTGCTTTTTTGAAAGAGCCCTTGAATACGAATGGAATTTGTAATTTATCAGTAATTCCAACTAATTTCTCAGCAATTCTAATTGCCATTTCTTCTCCTTCAATAGCGCAAGGACCAGCTAACAAGAAGAAATTTCCGCTATCGGTGTGTTTGATTTGGGTTATATCTTGTATATTCATAAGTATTGTTTTTAAAGTTGCAAAGGTAGTTATGATTTGCTATTTACGGTTTATAAATTATACTTATTATAGAGAACGATTGTGTGAGTAGGAGCTAATTCCTGCTATCCACTTTATCTTCTTGTTTTTAAAGGAAAAACAAGACGGATGCCGCTGCTATCAGGGCTATGGCATTATGCTTTTAATTATTTTTAAACTAAAACCAACAGGTACTTTTAAGGCTCCTTTTTCATAGATATTCATATATAATAGAACAGGTTTTTTTTGACCATCCCATTTCACCTCATAAACATCTAAAAAACCAGCTCCCATTTCGCTTCTTTTTGTAGGGAAAGGGCAGCAACTTTCCCGTTTTGTAAAGCTAAGTTTTTCTCCTTTTGGTCCTGCCAAAGCATTTAAGAAACGTTCTTGATTGATCGTCTCATTCCTCGTGCTGTAATAGAAAATATTGATGGGATAATCTTTGTCATATCCATATTTTTTATCTTTACTGTATTCTGTAATTACAAAAGTATTGTTTTTGCTAAGTTGCGGAAGAGGAGCATTATCATCAATATTTTTGATAGTGGATCTGCTGCTGATGCAGGAAGCAAAAAAGAGAATTACAGTAAAAAAGAGAATTAATTTTTTCATTTAATTGATATAAGTTGTGGACGAATCTGATTTATATAATACAAATATAATCAGAACTGCTAAGGCTATCGTGTCCTATATAAATATTTGTTCTTGATTTGTTTTATATTTCATAATAAGAAGGCTTACTTTTGTAAAAATTAAAACAACAAAATGGAGATTATTTTTCAAACTTGGCCATGGTATGTATCTGGTTTTTTAATCGGAATGATTATGCTGTGTCTTATCTATTTCGGGAAAAATTTTGGAATGTCGTCAAACCTTCGTTCGCTTTGTTCGATGTCAGGATTGGGTAAACGTGTTCGTTTTTTCGATTTTGACTGGAAATCTCAGCGTTGGAATTTAGTCGTTGTTGCTGGTGCAATGCTGGGTGGTTTTGTTGCTGTTCATTTTATGAGTGACCCTTCAAACGTTTCCATTAATCCAAAAACTATAGAGCAGTTGGCCAAACTTGGAATTGATGCACCACAGGGAAAATTACTGCCTGAAACACTATTTGGTAATCAAATATTTCAGTCACCTATGAATATTTTAATATTGCTAGTAGGTGGACTATTGATTGGTTTTGGGTCTCGATATGCAGGTGGTTGTACGTCAGGACATGCTATTTCTGGACTGAGTAACTTACAAATTCCTTCATTAAAGGCAGTTATTGGTTTCTTTGTTGGCGGATTGATTATGACTTATTTTATATTCCCTTTAATTTTTAAAGTATGAAAGTATTAAAATATTTATTAGTTGGTTTTGTTTTCGGAATTGTATTGACAAAGTCGGAAGCAGTTTCTTGGTATCGAATTTATGAGATGTTTCAGTTTCAATCTTTTCACATGTTTGGAATAATTATGGTAGCAATCGGCACCGGGATAATTGGAATTCAGATTATAAAAAGAAGAAAAATAAAAGACATCAAAGGCTTGCCTATTGAAATTTCAGATAAAGAGCCAGGATCATTTCGTTACTTGATAGGTGGATTGATTTTTGGATTAGGCTGGGCGCTAGTAGGCTGTTGTCCAGGGCCGATATTTATATTACTCGGAGCTGGTTTTTGGAGTATTCTCATTGTGTTTTTTGGAGCGCTGGTTGGGACTTATTTATATGGAGTTTTGAAGGATAAATTGCCTCATTAAATTCATGCAAACAAAAAAAATAGCATTTCTTAATTTGAGCAATGCTATTTTTTTTGGTTTAAACTAAAAATTCCTTTTACGATGAGATATTGAGCTAGCAGATAGGTGACCATAATTAAAAGGGGCGCTTGGATGATTGATGCACTTAAATAGAATTTATCGAATGTCAATATGCTGTCTGAACAGACAAAGATAATGGCGCCCAATAGAATATACCAGTTAGCGGGTTCTTCCCAGATTAAAAATCCTTTAAAAGCAAACAACAACATAGTCGAAAGCGACAATGCGTAAATAAAAACAGGAATTTTAAAATCCCCAAGACTTGGCGATAGTATCGCTAACATCGTCATAAAGTACACTATAATTACTGTAACACCAATCCAGAATACAGCTTTATTTTTTCTGTTCCTTATTTTTAATTGCTTGCTAAAAGTAATGATGTAAACGATGTGGGATAGCAGGAAAGCTATCAAGCCACTTATAAAGTATGCTTCGTGCCTGTTCGAAAATAGGAATAGAACGTCTCCGATCCAAGAAAATACTAATGCCGTTACAAGAAGCTTTTTTGATGGAAAGTTGACGTGAAAAATTACGCCGAGCAATAAAAAGGGAATCAAAAAAGGTTTCATAAACCATGCAAGCTGTTCTTGACCTAAAAATACGATTAGAAGGTAAAGTGTGCTTATCCCAATATAGCTTTTTAAGAAGAATTCGTTTTTCATGTTTATTTTTATGAATTAATAATAAATTCCTTTTTGTACTTAGACTTTAAAAGAAAACAAAATTTCATAAACAGTGAGAGTGTTGCGCAAGCAATAATTATATAAAAGCCCATTTGAAGCGGCGGATTAAGTCCGAAGCTTTTTCCGAAAAAGACCCGAATCGCAATTGCTCTTAAAAAGCCCTAAGCTTTTCGAAAAAAGTGGTCGCGCTATAATTAATATTTTTCCATAAAAAAAAATCTAATCTACTCAAATATAGAGCAAATCAGAATGTTTTTTTGATATTATTGTCAAATAAAACCTTTTTAAAGGATATTACTGCTTAAATTTAAGCAATTTCAGCGCTCAAACCGGCCTCAAGCAGTTGGCTACATTGCGGCTTCAATTTATCAAGCGAGCCTGTTTTGACGGTGCATTTTCCCTTGTAATGTACTATCAAAGAGCATTGCTCTGCTTGTTCTGATGTATGCTCACATACTCGTATTAGAGTTTCTATGACGTGGTCAAAAGTATTAACATCATCATTATAAACTATAATTTCGTTGTTTATTGATGGAGCCTTTTTTAAAGTTACTTTCTCTCTTACTTTTTCTTTTGTACACATCTTTAAATAATTTTGGGGTTTAAATAAAAATATAGTTTGTTTTGTTTGCAATGGTACAAAAATTAAAATTTTGTACCATTGTAAACGGGTTTATATAGTGCTAATCGCTAGATTTAAGACTCCTTAACTTTCTTGAAACGCAAACATTTTAATAAATGGCTTTCGAATAATTTGTAATGATGTTTGGAAAGTTTTCGCTATCATCCAAAAATTTCCTCAAGCTAATTTACGTATTTTAGTGAAACCCAATTGTTTCTTTCGAACTTTTTAACATATTTCAAACCTTTTTCGGTGCAAGAGCCATTAATAAAGGGGATGTCTTCTTCATAAAAACCACTTAAAAGAAGCGTCCCTTTTGGATTCAAACAATCAACATAACTTTGCATGTCTTCCAATAAAATATTGCGGTTAATGTTGGCAATAATCAAGTCATATTTTTTGCCCTTCAATAATGTGGCATCACCTTCATAGACAGTAATTTGATGGCAATTATTACGTTCTGCATTTTCTATTGAATTCAAATAACACCAATTGTCAATGTCAATAGCATCAATTGGTTGTGCGCCTTTCATTTCTGCAAGAATAGCCAAGATGGCTGTCCCGCAGCCCATATCGAGTGTTTTCATTCCGCTAACATCCGTTTCTAGTAAATGTTGAATCATCATGTGTGTTGTTTCATGGTGACCGGTCCCAAAGCTCATTTTCGGTTCAATAAGGATATCAAATTCAGCGTCGGTTTTTGGGTGAAAAGGAGCACGAACGTGACAATTTCCTTCTACATCGATAGGTTCAAAATTCTTTTCCCATTCTTCATTCCAATTTACTTGATCTATCTCTTCGAAAGTATAATCAATTTTAAACTCCTCAGATTCAAGAATATGGATATCCTGAAGAATTGCCTCATCCCATAGGTCTTTTTGCACAAAGGCGGAAATACCAGTTTCAGTTTCAGCAAAACTTTCGAATGCTCTTTCGCCCAATTCTGCGATTAATATTTCTGAGCCTAGTTCTTTTGGCTCAATATTAAAATGATATCCAATATATATGTTTGACATGTCTATTTTTTTTGCAAAGGTAGCAATCACTATTTAAACTGCATTTGTAAATCAAATTTTATTTTACATTTGTACTCAAAAAACATCAGTATAACATGAAAGGATTAGTCTTATTTTTGATCTTTGTATGCAGCATGTCAATCAGCGCTCAAGTGAACATCAAGCAAAGCAAACAAGATAATGATTTAATGTTATCAGCGCTTCCGTATTATAGTTTTGGTAAAGGAATTGGAATAACTTCTCCTGATAGTTTATATCAGTTAAATATTCGTTTCCGAATGCAAAATAGGTTAACTTATGCTGAAAACGAAGATGAAAAGAGGAGTTATGATGGACAAATCCGACGATTGCGTTTGCGATTTGACGGTTATGTAGGTTCACCAAAATTTTTGTATGCACTACAATTGTCATTTGCCCCCGGCGACGTTGGCGAAATTAGAGAAGGCGAAAATATTAATATTATTCGTGATGCGGTTGTTTTTTACAGACCTAATAAAAACTGGAATATCAGTTTTGGACAAACAAAATTGCCTGGCAACCGGCAGCGTGTAAATTCTTCAGGCGGATTACAGTTAACAGATCGATCGATTAACAATGCCAGATTTACTATTGACAGAGATTTTGGTTTTCAAATTCACAATATAAATGAGTTTAGAGATAAATTTTCATATAATTTTAAAACGGCTATAACATCAGGTGAAGGAAGGAACATTACTGGAAATGCAGATGTAGGAGTGGCCGTTACAGGTAAAGTGGAATTGTTGCCTTTTGGAGCTTTTGCTAGAGATGGAACCTATTTTGAAGGGGATCTTGTTAGAGAAAAAAAGCCTAAGTTGTTGCTTTCCGGAGCTTTTCAGCAAAATAATGATGCTAAAAGAACGCAAGGTCAACTAGGGAATGATTTATTTGAAGCCCGTACTATGAAATCAGTTATGCTTGATGCTATGCTCAAATACAATGGCTGGTCTGTCATGTCAAGTTATATGTCTAGGACTACCTCCAGGAATGCTGTTACGTTCAATCCGGAAGATGTTACACAATCTAATTTTGCTTATGTAGGTAATGGATTTGATCATCAGCTGAGTTATAATTTCCTGACGAATTATGAAATTATTGGAAGGTATTCTACACAAAAAGTAGGAGAAGATATTAGGGCTTTGGCACCCAATACGAAACAATATACCATTGGTTTGACTAAATATATTTGGGAACATACTTTTAAAGTGCAAACTGAATTAACTTTTGATGCCTTAAATTATTATGACGGAACCATAAAAAATAATTGGTACCTACGTTTTCAGGTCGAAATAGGCATATAAAAAAAGCGATAAAATGAATTATCGCTTTTTTATAAAACTATCGTGAATTTTAAAATGCAGTAACGATTGCAATGAAATCATCTACTTTTAAAGCTGCTCCACCAATAAGACCTCCGTCTACATCTGGTTTAGAGAAAATTTCTTTGGCATTGTCGGGTTTTACGCTACCACCATACAGTATAGAAACATCTTCAGCGATATCGCTTCCATAAGCTTTACGAACAGTTTCTCTGATAAATTCGTGCATTTCTTGTACTTGTTCAGGAGAGGCTGTTTCTCCTGTTCCTATAGCCCATACTGGCTCGTAAGCCAATACAATATGATTCCAGTCTTTTGCTGCTATTTGAAATAATCCATCTCGCAATTGATTTTCTACAATGTTGAAATGATTTTTTGATTGACGGTCTTTTAACTCCTCACCAAAACAAAAAATTACTGTCATGTCGTGTTCTAACGCAGTGTTTACTTTACTGGCAATCAACGCATCAGTTTCATGAAAGATTGCTCTACGCTCTGAGTGTCCAAGAATTACTATACCTACGCCAACACTTTTTAACATATCAGCAGAGATTTCTCCCGTAAAGGCTCCACTTTCAGATTGGTGTACATTTTGAGCAGCTACTTCGATGGAAGTAAATTGTAGATGATCTACTGCTGAAGATAAGTTTACGAAAGTAGGCGCTACTATAACCTTTACTTCAGTATCTATCGGCATTTTCTCTATTAATTCATTTAATAAATCTTCAGTCTGCTCCGAATTTTTATTCATTTTCCAGTTTCCAGCTACAATCTTATTTCTCATTTCGGTTTGTATTATATTTAGTTATTGTTTTTAGTTCGTTATTTTAAATTTTCTAATGTTTCATTGATTTGGTCAAAATCGGTTTCTATTGCACGATACAAGGCAATATTACCGGTTTTGTCTACGATGATGTATCTAGGTATCCAATCTAGGTCTATGGCCTTTGCAAACACACCTTCCATTTGGTCGTTGGCCATATAGTGATCGCCTACAAGTTCATGCTTTTCTATTCCTGTTTTCCATTTGTCAGCCGTTTTGTCCATAGAGATAAAGACAAAGTCAACATCAGTATTATTTGCCTGAAGTTCTTTTATTTTTGGCATTGCTTTTACACAATCTCCACACCACGAAGCCCAAACCTCGATTACTACTGTTTTTCCTTCATGCTTCTTTAGAACATCTCCAAATGCAAGCTGACTTCCATCAGAGGTTAATATTGTTTCTGACAAAGCTTCTTTTGAAAAGCTAGTTTTTTTGTCATTGGTACAAGAAAATGTAGCGAATGCAATAAATAAAGCAAATATTATTTTCATTTTTTATATTTTAAGCAAAGTTAAAACAAACAATTTGATTGAGGATTATAGATTGTTTTTTTTTGGATATACTGTTTTTTAATCACAAAGCCTGCCGTTTTAGTGATGAAATCTAAACTGCAATCGTTGTAGTTAAGCTGAGATTGACAGCTATTTATGATTTAATAATAATTTTATTTCTAAAACAAATAGAATTTTTGGGTGTAAGGGGCTAGGAGAGTCTAATTTTTGGATCGAGATAAGCGTAAATAATGTCTACGAGAATGTTTATTACGACAAAAGTGGTCGAAATGACAAGAACAGCGCCCATAATAACTGGTAAGTCCAAATTATTTAATGCTTCTACAATTTCTTTCCCTAAACCATTCCAGCCAAAAATATACTCCACAAATACCGCTCCTGCTAGCATGGATGCAAACCATCCAGAAATTGCGGTGATTACGGGATTTAGTGAGTTTTTTAAAGCATGTTTTCTAATGATCTGAATTTCAGATAAGCCTTTGGCTCTTGCGGTACGGATATAGTCTTGTCCGAATGTTTCTAGTAAAGAGTTACGCATCAGTTGGATCACAACGGCTAACGGGCGAATTCCCAGAACGATTGCAGGTAAAATAATGTTTTTCCATTGGATGTACCTTCCTTCACCAAAATCATCTACCTCATATAAACTCCCAGTCATATTTAAGTGCGTATATTTTTGGAGGACAAACCCAAATAGCCATGCAAAGAGAATGGCACTAAAAAAAGACGGTATGCTCATTCCTAGTGTGCTTACAAGCGCAATCATACGATCGATCCAAGTGTCTTTGTGTAAAGCTGAGACAATACCGAAAATAATACCGAAAACAATAGCAATCACAATTGCAAAAAGGGCCAAAATAGCTGTGTTTGGCAAGGTGTTTCCAATAATTTCAGAAACTTTTTTACCACTTTTCTGAAAGCTTTCCCTCAAATATGGAGTCTTGATAACAAGAGTCGTTTGTCCAATTTTAAATAGCGATGCAGCATTGTATTTTCCTTCCTTCAAAAAGCTGTAGTCCGATTCGTTATTGCTGTGAATTGAAATAGGCGAAAGGTCGTTGAGATAGTATAAATATTGGGTCGAAATGGGTTTGTCAAAACCGTACTTTTTCTTTATCAAAGCTAGTTGCTCTGAATTTTCATTTTGATCCAACATCATTCTCGCAGGATCGCCAGGCAAAACGTTGAATAGGAAAAATATCACAGTAATCACGCCATAAAGGGTGAGCAGTGCATAGCCGATTTTCTTTAGAAAGTATTTTAGCATTTATTTTTTAAGTCAAAAGTCAGTTGTCGAATAGTAATAAGGCAAAATTTGGTTCCGCCTATAATAATGCGACTTTGTGACCTTTTTATAGATCTAATTTTTTGATGTCGTTGTAATGCACTTTCTGCTTAATTGTTCCTTTTTCAAGAACAACGATACTTGGGTTGGCTCTTTCGATGGTTTTTAAAGTAGTTGCATCGCAAAAGTAGAAGTCGAAAGTTAAACCGTATTTTTTTTGCGCTTCGGTAATTAGCTTCGGAGATGAAGCTGTCATAGCGATAACTTTATAGCCTTTTGCTTTAGCTTCTTGATTTAATTTTTCGAGTTTTTGCATTCCGCCTTCTTCTGAGTTTGCCAAATCATAAGTGACAAACATTAGCAGTTTTGGTTCTTGAAGTAATTCTTCTTTATAATCTGAATCCTCTTTTACCATCGTGAAATCATGGATGGGAGGAACGTATCCTTTGGTAATTACCTTGTCTTTTCGATCCACAAAAGTTGCAGCTTCTGGAATTGCCATTAAGTCTTTTTCTGTAAATTCCGTATCGACCCCATTTACGTTATATATAAAAATCATTTCAACAACTGATTTTGGGGCACCGTCCGGAATTTCCATTCCTTTTTGGATGTTAGCACCTACTTGATAAGGTCTAAAATCGATTATTGGTAAATGATTGAGTACCCAAACGGCCATAAACATACATAGAATGATGCTTGCATAAGTGATTATATTTTGGACGGAGTTCTGAAAAAGAGGTTTTACTAAATCTTTATTTATGAATAGAAGTAGAATGAAAAATAGTAAAACAATATCCTTAGTGAAGGATTGCCAAGGAGTAAGATGCAATGCATCGCCAAAGCAACCGCAGTCTTTTACAACGTCAAAATAGGCGGAATAAAAGGTTAAAAAGGTAAAAAATCCTATCATAAGTAATAAACTCCAAATAGTGAATTTTGATTTGTAACCTATAAGTAGCATTACGCCCAATACCACTTCTAGTATAACCAAGAATAAAGCGAGTCCCAAAGTTAATGGAACTAGAATAGGCATATTAAATACAGGTTCACTGAAATACTCATCTAGTTTATATGAAAAACCTACTGGATCGTTCAGTTTAATTAATCCCGAAATAATGAATAGTAAACCAACGAATATTCTAGAAAATTGAGTAAGTACGTTTTTCATATTTTATTTTGTTTTATTTAGCGAAATCCATTAAGATCAATGCAAAAACTGCATAGTTGATCATATCTTGATAATTAGCATCGATGCCTTCTGAAACGATTGTTTTTCCCTTATTGTCTTCGATCTGCTTGACTCGAAGCAGCTTTTGTAAAATCAGATCGGTTAGTGAACTAACTCGCATTTCGCGCCAAGCTTCTCCATAATCATGATTCTTATCTTCCATCAACTGTTTGGTTAGTTTGATTTTGGAGTCGTATAATTCGGTTGCGTTTTTTACATCTAAATCAGGCTGATCTGCTACTCCCAATTCTAATTGGATAAGTGCCATAATGGAATAATTGATAATCCCAATGAATTCGCCCGTTTCATCTTCGTTTACTTTTCGGATTTCGTTTTCCTGTAAACTTCTGATTCTTTGCGCTTTTATGAAGATTTGATCTGTTAATGACGGCAGTCTAAGTATACGCCAAGCGCTACCGTAATCAGTCATTTTATTGATAAAGAGCGAACGACAAATCGCAATTACCTTATCGTATTCTTGAGAAGTATTCTTCATTATTGGTGTATATTTGTCTAATAATTTTCTCAAAAATAACATATTTTTTTTGAATGTATAATTTTGAAGTCCTTAAAACTGTAAACAAATGACTATTAACTGCAAAGGCCAACTGATAGACTTAGCAACTCCCAAAGTAATGGGGATATTGAATCTTACTCCCAACTCGTTTTTTGATGGAGGAAAGTACAATTCTGGGGAATCTGGGGAAAGTGAAATGCTTTCTCAGGTGGAAAAAATGCTAACTGATGGCGCTACGTTCATTGATATCGGAGGATATTCAAGCAAACCAAATGCCGAATTTGTTTCTGAAGAGGAAGAGCTTGACAGAATTGTTCCTGCGGTCCAGTTAATCCTGAAACACTATCCAGAAGCTATACTTTCTATTGACACTTTTAGAAGCGGAGTGGCTAGGGTCTGTATAGAAAAAGGGGCGGCAATTATCAATGATATTTCGGCTGGAAATCTAGACAATAAAATGCTGGAAGTGGTAGCGAAACATAATGTTCCATATATTATGATGCATATGCGTGGAACGCCACAAACAATGCAAAGCATGACAAATTACGATGATATCGTTAAAGAGATGCTTTTTTATTTTTCAGAGAGAATCCATAAAGCTAGAAGTTTAGGTATAAACGATTTGATAATTGATCCTGGGTTTGGCTTTGCCAAAAACCTCGAGCAAAATTATGAAGTTCTGCAAAAACTACAATTGTTTGAAATGCTAGAGTTGCCGTTATTGGTTGGTTTTTCAAGAAAATCAATGATTACAAAGTCTTTGGATATCAGTTCGGCTGAAGCTTTAAATGGAACGACGGTTTTAAATACTATCGGCTTAACTAAAGGAGCCAAAATTTTGAGAGTTCATGATGTAAAAGAGGCGGTGGAGTCTGTTAGGCTATTTAATAAAATTAATTTTTAGTGATTAGATGTCTTTGCGTAAGTTTTTTTGTATTTAAGTCCTGAGTAAATATTGAGGATATATTACGGCTGAAATTGCATAGCACTATTGTTCGAAATAAATAAGATCATTCTCTGTTTAACATTTTTTCAGAATAAACAAGAAAGACACAACGGCTATAGTCAATAGGAAAAATAGCATTATTACTACCAATTGGGTTTTTAAGTCAGACAAGCGTTCGCCTTTGCGAGTTGTAATTCCTGAAGCCATAAAATTACAGGATAAGAAATGTAAAGAAAAAGCGCACAAAAACGAAGAGGCATAAATTATTATTACTATTCTGATAGTAGTTTTAAGAACAGGACTTTAATTCTTTTTATAGAAGTGTACTATAAAATGGAAAAGCCAATCGGGACGACTATCTTTTTTGATATAAGCAGTTAAATTGTAGTAAATAATGTCCTAGTAAAACAAGATGAACTGGAAACCTTTGTTAAAGGACTGGTCGATAAATCAAATCCATACCAATTCTGCTTTGATAAAAAAATGTCGTTTGATGCCTATATTAATAGTGTTATTTACTTTTATTCAGTTAATTTACAAACAGATGATCAATACGTTTTATAGAACTGAACACTAAAAACGCAATATTTAGCACTGAGTACTGAACACTGAAATTACTGGTGATGATAGGGTTCGTTTTTCAAAATAGTAAAACCGCGATACAACTGTTCGATAAAAAATAGACGTACCATTTGGTGTGAAAAGGTCATCAGTGAAAGCGATATTTTCCCTTGTGCTTTGGCATATACAATATCTGAAAACCCATAAGGACCTCCAATAACAAAAACTAAAGTCTTTACGCCCGAATTCATTTTCTTCTGCAATTCTTCTGAAAATCCTACGCTGGAGAAATTTTTTCCGTTTTCGTCCAATAAAATGAGTTGGTCCGTTGGCGTGACTTTGGCCAATATCAATTCGCCTTCTTTTTCCTTTTGCTGGCTTTCAGATAAGTTTTTTACATTCTTGATATCGGGAATGATATCCAGATCGAACTTAATATAAAAAGACAAACGTTTGGTATAATCGTCAATTAAAGATTGTAATGCTTTATTATCGGTTTTGCCAATGGCGATGAGTTTGATATTCATTGTATTTTATTTTATTGGAAATTTAGCTTCAAAAGCTTTGAATCGGAGATCAAGATCTTCCAATAATTGTTTCTTAACGGATTCATCTTTTATAAAACTGTAATAGATACTGTCGTATACGTACTGTTTGATGTTTGCGTATGAAACGTTCTTATATCTTTTGGCTAATAGTACATATTGCTCTGTCATATTAGTTCTCAATATGCCCGCATCGTCAGTGCTAATAACAATAGGAACACCAAACTCCCTATATAATGAGAACGGATGGCGGGTTTCTTTTACCTTTAAAATAAACTCATTACTCACCAAGTTGATTTCGATAGCGATATTGTTTTTCGCCATATAGCGCAAAAGCTCATATGGATTTTCCTCGTAGGCAAGATCAACTCCATGGCCTATTCGGTAGGCGCCCGCTGTATAAACAGCTTCTCGGATGTGCCAAGTAAGATCTTCGGGTTGCACTAGTCCTAAGGTAAGTTCTCCCGCGTGCATCGAATATTTGACATTAGGATATCGGCTGTTGCAGTACTTGAACATGACCATATGAAGCCAGTAATCTTTCATAGAAGTCTCACCGTCTTCTGGAGAAACAATATTTACACCCGCCATAAGTGGGCTGCTGTCAGCAGAAATAAAAGCAACGACGAGGTTTTTGAACAAATCTACAGGTTCCATAAATCGTAAAACAAAATTTTGGTAGCGCATCGTAAAACGGGCATCATCGATTTTAAGTTCATTATGGAGTTTGGCAACAAAATCAGTATTGAAGTCTTCTGCATAGGATGCAGCGCCTTTTTGAAGTACAGAAGAATATATGGAGTCCAGCAGTTGGTTAATTCCAACTTCATTTCTGTTAACCGCCAATTGTCTTAATTTTTGGTTGTAATTCGTCAGTTGATCGGTATTGATATCGCTTGGTATTGTAGATAATTGTGTTTCTATGTAACTTACATTTTCCTTAATGGCCCTATTTTTCAATTCCAACAATCCTTCTCCAAAGTGACCAACCAGTGCCGAGCTAAATTTGTCAAAGGATTCAAAAAACAATTTATCAGAGGGATAATCGACATTGTTATAATCTTTAATGGACCATTTTTCCATTATTTGTTGTTTATAAGCGCTTAATTGCCCCTGACTTTTTAATGTTGAAAATAATTCCCAAGTCCCGCTTGAAGTTTTCTCTTTAAGTACTTGCATAGTTGCAGTATTCAGGTAAAAATCTTCATTTATTGCATCTTCCAGAATAGGCTCCGCATAAATGGATCCACTGTAATGGTGATGCAGGTCACCTCCTTTGGGCATTTGAGAAAAGAATGCAGTTAGCTCAGCCTCATTGTTTCTGATTTTTTCAAAATAAGTGTTGGTTGGTTGCGAGTAGCCAAAATTCAGTAAGGCGGAAAAAAGGAGGGTAAAGTATATTTTCATAGGTAAGGTTTAGTCAATATGTGTTATGTCTTGTAAATGATTTATAGTCTGGGGTAATTTTTTAATCTTCAATTTTCTCTAGATGATTTCAAATATAAAGGATTATAAAAAACTGAGTTTTTATTGAAGGCTAGATTTAGCGAAAAAGCTTTCCTAACTTTAGGCACTTTAACTGTTATTAAGTTCATTCTTTCTGTTTTTTTATTGCTTATCCTGTACTGTACTTTTGAAGTTTACATTAAAGAAAGGAGCTTTATAGTCCTTACCCAAATAACTTGTTGGAATCGTTGAAGTATTCCCATCTCTAGCAGCGCGGTAATGTGGCGACATTATTTCAATTCCTCGTTCATTGCAAATATCCTGAATGTTTTGGTGTAGCATAGAGTAAATAACCGCTTGTTTATTTGGTTCATTAATATATGCATTAATTTCGTAGGAGACATAGAAATCATCCAAACTGGTTTGCAACACAAAAGGTTTCGGTTCCTGCAAAACTAAATCTGTTTTAGAAGCCGCGTCAATTAGCGCCTGATGCATATCTTTCCAAGGCACATCATAACCAATGGTTATTGTGGAATGGATAATCAAACCTTTTTCTGGAGCATCGCTGCTGTAATTTATGGTATGACTGCTCATTACTGTCGAGTTTGGGATTGAAATGATTTCGTTTTTTACGGTTCTAATTCGGGTTACTAGCAACGATTTTTCAATCACATCACCTACTACGTCACCAATTTTAACACGATCACCAATTTTAAATAATCGCATATAAGTGAGAATTAAACCGGCAATGATATTAGAAAGTGAACCGGATGAGCCAAAGGTGAATAGGAAACCGAGAAAAACAGATACTCCTTGAAATACTGCAGAGTCGCTTCCCGGAAGGTAGGGAAAAATTACCACTACCATAAATGCAAAAACAATAACGCGAATGATTTGGTATGTTGGGTTAGCCCAATCCGGATAAAAACCGGACAGTTCCAAATTTCCTTTTTCAATTTCATTTTTTAAGAAATGGATTCCTTTTAAGACATAACGAAAAACGAAAACGATAACAAGTATTGTAATTAGGTTAGGTAAGTAATTCCAAAATCCAATAATGATGTTTTTAAGTGGGTTTAAGATATACCCAAAAAGAGTTCCGGCGAAATCCTTTGTCCAGGGAAAGATACCAAACAGAATAGGTAGAGCTACATAAACTAAAAGCAGTATAATCAGCCATTTCAAAATCGTATTGACATTAAGTAGCGCATTCACTTGCTGATGGGCATCGAACAAAGTGAAGTTCCTGATTTTTATTCCATGGATGCGTTTGCCTTCCTGCTTTTTAATTTTAATCGCTGTCCAAAGGAAAAACTTCATTACATATGAAATTAATGCACCCATTATAATTAAAACGAGCAGTGCCAATCCAATCTCTTTTGCTAATGTCGTTAAACTAGTTTCTTGTAGATAGTTGTTTACCGCCTCACCAATCAGTATTTGGTATTTTTTGGCTAGCTCTTCCTTAGTAGAGTTATTCCAGAGTGCATCATTTTCTGATATACTCATAATAATACTTTCCCCATAAACTAAATCGACTGTCGTTTCAGACTCAGCAACTTTTAAGGAATCAGCTTTAAAACTGTAGTTATCTGAGAGATTTTCTACTCTAATACTAATAGCATCGGCTCTGTCTTTTGCTGAAAAACTACCTAATTTACTATATACTTTAAACAATGTGTCATTAAAAAAACCTATGACGGGATATCCTTTAGCTGTAAGCCTCATAGAATCAATTTGTGCTTTTTTTTCAGCCAAACGTTTGGATTCCTTGTCATTTAAAGCTTGCAGTTGTTTTTGCAATTCTTCTTTTTTAAGGTTGTCGGATGTTTTTAATGACAAAATTTGCAATTCAAGTTCCGCCCTCTTTATAGAATCGGTAATTCGTTGTCCTTCTACAAGAGTCAGTTTTTTATTAAATGACTGAATGAGGGAAGTATTTAGCGAATCATTTTTTTTGTTGAGGATGGCTTGCTGTGAAAATGATACAGTTGCAAAAAGCAATAAACACAAACAGATAACCACTCTTTTTATCCCAATTGTTAGTGGTAATTTTTTTTCATAATTCATCGTAATACTGCTTTTTTTCTTTTGGTGATTATGGTGATTTTCTTGCATCGATATATTCAGTTAGAGTGATTAAACCTGGTACTTTGATTTTATAAGTTTTATGCAAATAAACATTCTTTTTTTTGATACTGCGAGGTTCGTTTCATTTTTCATCGCTAGGCCCACTCTCAGCAGAGATTATTAATAATGTTTTAAATAGACTTTTTTAAATTAAAGGCGTCAATATTTGTAACTGTATTTAGTACTTTTTAAAAACGAGTTATTTATAGTTATCTCTAGAACTTGTATGCAGTATTTTTTCACAAAACATGCATACATACAAACAAAGCATTAGCTTTCTACTCAAGCCTTTTCCAATAAGCGATTTAAAACAAAAAGGCAAATTTATCTTATAGGTCTGAGGTGCGGGCCTAAATTAATGTTTATTTCTATAAATCTACAAAGTAATCTTTTTAGTCATAGTGTAATTAGGGAGTTTTACTCAGAAGAGTAAGATAAAGTTAGGAATACTTTGGGAAACAAATTTTCAAATCCACAAAATATACGCTACTTTAGCGGTACACAAAGTCCAACGATAATGATTAGCGAAGCCCAGTTTCAAAACGAGTTACAAATTCTAATTTCTAATGCTATCCGCGAAGATGTCGGTGATGGAGATCACAGCTCCTTAGCTTGTATTCCTGTTTCGGCGCAAGGGCGAGCAAAACTTTTGGTCAAAGACGAAGGGATTATTGCCGGAGTAGAATTTGCTAAAATGATTTTTAACTTTGTGGATCCCAAACTTCAAGTGGAAACCTTTATTGAGGATGGAACAGAAGTAAAGTCTGGTGATATTGTTTTTAATGTGTCAGGAAGCTCGCAATCCATTTTAAAAGCAGAAAGGTTAGTGCTAAATTCCATGCAGCGCATGTCAGCTATTGCTACAAAGACTAACAGCTACGTCAAGTTACTTGAAGGAACTAACACAATGATTTTGGATACTCGCAAAACAACTCCCGGTTTTCGTGTTGCTGAAAAATGGGCAGTAAAACTAGGCGGGGGCGAAAACCACCGTTTTGCACTTTATGATATGATTATGCTCAAAGACAACCACATTGACTTTGCAGGAGGAATTACCTTGGCCATATCAAAAACAAAAAAGTACCTTACTGAACAGAATCTAAAACTGAAAATCATTGTTGAAGCGCGAGACATTGATGAAGTCAAAGAAATCATAGTCTGTGAAGGGGTTTATAGAATCCTTTTGGATAACTTTGATTATGAGATGACGAGAGAAGCAGTTGCTTTAATTGGTGACAAATGCTTGACCGAGTCTTCGGGAAATATAAATGAAGAGACAGTACGAAATTATGCCGAATGCGGTGTCAATTATATTTCTTCGGGAGCCTTGACTCATTCTATTTATAATATGGACTTAAGCCTGAAAGCAATTTGATTTAACTTACATTATCTTTGTTTTGATTTAGGAGCAATGCTGTACACTTTGCGATAAAAAATGGATGATTTAATGAAAATGTGTAATTAATGTCAGCAGAAATAGAAGAAAGAATTGAAAAAATTCCAGTATTGAGAGATTTGGCCCGCTTTTTAAAAGGGGTAGAATTACATTGGTTAGAAGGCCTGTCTCTTTACGATTTATTGGAATTATATATTATTGGGATTGCCGAAGGAGCGCTGTCTAATAGGGCTGGTTCGATTGCGTTCAGTTTTTTTATGGCGTTATTTCCTTTTGCGCTATTTATTTTTAACCTTATTCCGTATATCCCAATCGAAGGTTTTCAGCAGGATTTTTTAAAATTCGTGTCTGAGGGGGTTCCTCCAAATACTTATTATGCGATCGAGAATATTGTTGATGATATTCTTCATAATAGTCATTCGGGTTTGTTGTCTTCTGGGTTTCTTTTGTCTATATTGTTGATGGCAAATGGATTAAATGCTATTTTGGGAGGATTTGAAAACTCACGGCATGTTTTAGTAAAAAGAGGTTTTTTTCATCAGTATTTTGTGGCTATAGGAATGTCTATTATATTAAGTTTTTTGCTTATTCTTACTGTTGCTATAATTGTAGTATTTGAAGTTTTTATTCAAAAAATCACTGTTCACAATGTCTTAAGTGAGCAGATTCCTTTAATAGTTTTAGGCCGATATGTATTCTTGTTGCTAATGATTCTAGTTACAACATCGATACTCTTCAAGTTTGGAACTAAACATGACAAAAGCAGATCCTTTATATCTATTGGTTCTGTCTTTACTACAATTTTCACAATTATAATTTCTTATTTCTTTGGGATTTGGGTGCTGCGATTTTCTCAGTACAATCAGCTATACGGTTCTATAGGAACCTTGTTGATCGTTATGTTTTACATTTGGATCAACTGTATGATTTTACTCCTCGGTTTTGAATTAAATTTAGCGGTTAACAACTTGAAAAAGAAA
Organism: Flavobacterium sp. W22_SRS_FP1; assembly: GCF_052113685.1. Lineage (NCBI taxonomy): Bacteria > Pseudomonadati > Bacteroidota > Flavobacteriia > Flavobacteriales > Flavobacteriaceae > Flavobacterium > Flavobacterium sp. W22_SRS_FP1. Next base: position 168,606 of record NZ_JBGQOE010000005.1, on the reverse strand, counting down.
AAGAAAATTAGCTTAATGTAAAAGCTTTTACTGATTTTATGCTAGCTTTGGTGAAAACAAATGGCTTTTTGTAGCTGTTTACTAAATGAGCGCAAAAAAAATTATTAGACGCTGTACTATTTGGGTTAAAAAAATAAATAATGAAAAAAATCTTCACTGTTTTAATATTACTTATATCTCCACTGTTCTTTGCACAAAGCAATGGAGTTACAGGAATGTGGAGAACCATAGACGATGAGACTGGTGAGGCTAGAGCAATCGTTGAAATCTACGAAAAATCCGGAAAAATTTATGGAAGAGTGATGGAGATTTTTGCTCCTGAACATAAAAAAGATATATGCAAAAATTGCTCGGGACTGGATGCTAATAAACCAATCTTGGGATTGACAATTATAAAGGGGCTATCTAAAGACGGCGATGAATACAATTCTGGAGAAATTATGGATCCTAAAAATGGTCGACATTACAGATGTAGTATCGTTTTAAAATCGAAGAACAAGCTTAAAGTTCGCGGATATATTGGAATTGCATTATTAGGTAGGACACAATATTGGTATAGAGTTAAGTAATTTTTCTATGCCCAAAAAAAACTAATTCTATTCACACAATATTCAAATAATGTCTTTTTTCGCAGAAGTAATTTTACCGCTTTCCCTTGCTAAAACGTTTACTTACAGCGTTTCTGAAACAGAATATAATTATATCAAAAAAGGAATGCGTCTTGCAGTGCCTTTTGGTAAAAGCAAAATCTATACGGCATTAGTTATTGACACGCATGAAAATCAACCATTATTATATGATGCAAAGGAAATTCATCAAATTCTTGATGAAAAGCCAATTGTAACCGAAGTTCAGATTGCTCATTGGCAATGGATTGCATCCTATTACATGTGTGCAATTGGAGATGTATATCGCGGGGCTATGCCAAGCGCGCTATTACTCGAAAGCGAAACAATAATTTCTCAAAAAACAGATGTTTTCGTGGATGAAAGTGAACTTTCTGACGATGAGTATTTGATATATCAAGCATTACAGCAGCAATCTTCATTAAAAATACAAGATATAGTTAGTATTTTGAATAAAAAGAACATTTTTCCAGTCATTCAAAAACTGATAGATAAGAAAATATTGGTTCTTCAAGAAGAAATGCTGGAAAGCTATAAACCCAAGTTAGTTAGATACATTCGATTACATTCTATATATGAGTCGAATCTGGGGTTAAGTGAATTACTAGATAAATTAAAAAATGCCAGCAAGCAAAAAGAAATTGTCTTGCGATTTTTTCAATTAAGGGCATCCGAAAAGAAGCCCGTCACTGTGAAAAAGTTGATTGAGTTAACGGATTCTACTTCGGCGACCGTAAAAGCATTAATCGATAAAGAAATATTTGAGGATTATTTTATACAGGAAGACAGAGTCAGTTTCTCCGCAAAAACAAAGGAAGAGGAATTACAACTAAGCAATGCGCAACAAAATGCTTTTGAGTCTATCAAGGCCAGTTTCGTCAAGAAAGAAGTTTGTCTTTTGCATGGGGTAACATCAAGCGGAAAGACAGAGGTATATATCAAGTTGATTGAAGAATATCTAGTTACTGGCAAACAAGTACTGTATTTATTGCCAGAAATTGCACTCACAACTCAACTAGTGACAAGATTAAGTGCTTATTTTGGAAATAAAGTGGCTGTTTTCCATTCTAAATACAATAATAATGAGCGGGTAGAAGTTTGGAATCAAGTATTAAAAAACTCTGAGAAAGCACAAATTATAATAGGAGCGAGGTCGGCTTTGTTTTTGCCTTTCCACGACCTCGGGTTTATAATAGTAGATGAAGAACACGAACAAACGTTTAAGCAGGTTGATCCGGCACCACGTTACCATGCGCGCGATGCTTCAATTGTTTTAGCTAGTTACTATAAGGCGAAAGTTTTGCTAGGCTCGGCAACGCCTAGTATTGAAACTTATTTTAACGCCAAATCTGATAAATACGGTCTCGTAGAAATTACCGAACGTTATGGCAAAGTGATGATGCCTGAAATAGAATTGGTAGATTTAAAAGACAAATACTTTCGCAAAAGAATGAAAGGTCACTTTAGTGATTCTTTGATTGAGGGAATTACCATTGCACTGTCATTAGGAGAGCAAGTAATTTTGTTTCAAAACAGGAGAGGATATTCCCCGTTATTGGAATGTATGACCTGCGGGCATGTTCCGCAGTGCCAACAATGCGATGTAAGTTTAACTTATCATAAGCATAAAAATCAATTGCGTTGCCATTACTGCGGATACTCGATTGCTAAACCTACACATTGCCACAGTTGTTCTAGTGTCGAATTGACAACCAAAGGGTTTGGTACAGAGCAAATTCAACAGGAGTTAATTGCTCTTTTTCCTGATAATAAAATCGGGAGAATGGATCAGGATACCACTCGAGGTAAATTTGGGTTCGAAAAAATCATTGATAGTTTTAAAAATAAAGAAGTCGATATTTTAGTGGGAACTCAAATGCTGGCCAAAGGATTAGATTTTGATAATGTGAGTTTAGTGGGGATTATGAACGCTGATAATATGTTGTATCACCCTGATTTTAGAGCCTTTGAAAGAAGTTTCCAAATGATGGTTCAGGTGTCGGGGCGCGCAGGGCGTTCTGAGAAGCAAGGAAAAGTAATTATTCAATCGTACAACCCCAATCACAATACGATACAGCAAGTGACAAATAATGATTACTGGGGTATGTATAATGAACAATTGTATGACAGACAGATTTATAAATATCCGCCGTACTTTAGAATAATAAAGCTCACATTAAAACAGCGAGATTTTAGCAAATTAAAGGAAGGTGCAATGTGGTTGTATGAGGTAATGAGCTTGAATTTGAATATGCCCGTTCTAGGTCCAGAAGAACCCGCTATAAGCAGAATTAGAAACGAATATATAAGGGTCATCATAATTAAGATTCCTCAAAACACTTCAGTGGCAGGAACAAAAAAAACTATTCAAAAAATGTTGAATAGTTTTGATTCAGTGGCCCAATATAGGGCGATTAAAGTTTCTGTAAATGTCGATTTTTACTAAAGTAATTTTTTATGCAACTGATAGGGCTTTTATTAGATCTTCTTTTTTGTTTCGGCTCAAGGGTATTTTCATAGGGCCAATTTCTGCAAATTTACTATTGAAGCGTTCCACTTTGTCAATATTTATGATGTACGATTTGTGCACTCTTACAAACTTTGTTTTCGATAGCTCGTTTTCAAAAGATTTCATAGTGGAAAGTACGAGGTGGCTATCCTCATCAGTAACGACTCTAACATAATCACCAAAAGCTTCAATCCATTTGATTTTGGAAGTAAAGATTTTTAATTTTTTCAAATTACTTTTAATAAAAACATGATCTCCTTCTTCATCTCTGGTGTCTTGCTTTAATTGATATAAATCAATTGCCCTTTTGACGGATGCATTAAATCGATCAATTGCGATTGGTTTTTGAAGATAGTCGGTTGCATCATAATCAAAGGCTTTGAGTGCATACTCTGCTTTCGAGGTTATGAAAACTATTTGAGGTTTTGTTTTTAATCCATCTAAAAAATCAAAACCACTAATTACAGGCATTTCAATGTCAAGAAATATTAGGTCTACATTATGTATAGACATGCAGCTCCTGGCTTCAATTGCATTCGAGAAATCCCCTATTAAATGTAAGTTTGGATGGTTATTAACTAACTTTGCGATGATCATTCGTTGAATCGAACTATCGTCCACTACAACACAGTTTAGTTTCATGAATTTTCATTTAAGGTTTTGGAATAGTAAATATATTGTTAATTTTCAGTTTTACAAAAACTAATATTGTTTTTCTTTGTAGTTAAACGATTAATTCAAAAAAAACATTGATTATTGAAACTTATTGGCTATTTTTGCACCCAAATTAACAAATAAATAAATATTTATGAATCATTATGAAACTGTTTTCATTTTAAATCCCGTTTTATCTGATGTTCAGGTAAAGGAAACAGTAAGCAAATTTGAAGATTTTCTTACTACTAGAGGAGCCAAAATGGTATCGAAAGAGGATTGGGGCCTTAAAAAAATGGCTTACGAAATCCAAAATAAAAAAAGTGGTTTCTACCACTTGTTTGAGTTTAACGTGCCAGGAGAAGTTCTTATCGCTTTTGAAACTGAATTTAGACGTGACGAAAGAGTTATGCGTTTCTTAACTGTAAGTTTAGACAAGCATGCCATTTCTTGGGCTGAAAGAAGAAGAACAAAATTAAAATCTCAAAAAGCGTAATATCATGGCTACATTACAACAATCTGCTTCAGGAAAAAAAGACGGGGATATCAGATATCTTACGCCTTTAAACATAGAAACTAACAAAACTAAAAAGTATTGTCGTTTCAAAAAATCAGGTATCAAGTACATCGATTATAAGGATGGTGATTTCTTATTGAAATTTGTAAACGAACAAGGGAAAATTCTTCCTCGTCGTTTAACAGGGACTTCATTGAAATTTCAAAGAAAAGTGTCTGTTGCTGTAAAAAGAGCACGTCACTTAGCTTTAATGCCATATGTGGCTGATTTACTAAAATAATATTTTAACTCAGTTGTTGGTTTTCTGAAACATGAAACCTAACTTCTATAATAAAGGACAACAACATGGAACTTATATTAAAACAAGACGTTCAAAATTTAGGATTTAAAGATGATGTAGTAACGGTAAAGAATGGTTACGGTCGTAATTTTTTAATACCACAAGGTCATGCACATTTAGCAACATCTTCTGCAAAGAAGGTATTAGCTGAAAACCTAAAACAAAGAGCGCATAAAGAAGCTAAAGTAGTAAACGATGCGCAAGCATTGGCTGAAGTTTTAAAAGCTATCGAAATCAAAATTACTGCAAAAGCGGGTGGAGAGAAATTATTTGGTTCAATCACAAATATCGACATCGCTGCTGCATTAGCTAGAGGAGGTCAAGTAATTGATAGAAAATTCATCACTAGTGGTATTGTGAAACGTATTGGTAAATACGCTGCAAGTGTGCGTTTACATAGAGATGTAATCGTAGAATTACCTTATGAAATCGTTGCTGAATAACTTACTTTATTTATTAACAAATTGTTAATATTTTCTTATTAAAAATTTAAAATCACCCTCATGGGTGATTTTTTTTGGCTAATTTTTAGTGACATAAACTGATGTCTGTCTAGCTATGAAGAAATGATACAGAATTAATAAAAAATTTAATTATGAGTAGTAAACAAAAGTTCACTACTGTTGTATTATGGGTTGTTAGTTGCAGGTACTTTTGTTTTTCAGTCCTATTTTAAGTTAGTCTATAATTTGAATAACGAAGTCGAATTTCAGCATACACTTCTTTATCTGCAAAAAAAAAGCTTGTTGTTTAGTGAAAACTTGTGCCTTACTAGTTGTTTTATTTTCGAATACTAAAAGGGTTGTCGTTTTAAATTCAAAGTTGTAAATCTATTTGTTTATTAAAGATCTGATGGTATACCATATTCTATCGAGGCTTGCGCGTTAAACAAACTGCCTCTTTAGATTTCTCCAGTGATTTAAAGATTTGAGCACATCGCTTAATCTAGCTGACTTTGAATATTGTAGGTATTCTTCGTTTCGATAGTGATGTGTTTTAGGTGTCGTTGCTTCAGGAAGGTCAAAATTAATAAATTTGAAAGAAGGCTTTTTCTATTTAAAAATTTTATTTTTGCATTCAAATTTTCAAGGTCATTTAGATGTTGAGAACCTAATGATCAAAAGGTCAATTCACAGAAATATAGAATTGGTATCCATTCTAAATGGGAATTCTAAAAAGTAAACTAAACATGAAATATACAAGATTAACAAAGGAACAGTTTGAAGAGTTGACGCAAGAGTTTAGCACTTTTTTGGCAACTCAAACTATTGATAAAGCGGAATGGGATACCATTAAATCCGAAAATCCAGAAGTTGCAGAACAAGAATTGGACGTTTTTTCTGATTTAGTTTGGGAGGGAGTACTTACAAGAGCGGAGTATTTAGAACATTTTTCAAAAAATCATGTTTTTCTTTTCCAAAGTTTCGATACTCATGTTCAATCCATAATTCTTAAATCATTAGTTCCTGAAGTAGATTTTTTAACTAAAGAAGGATTGCAATGGCTTAGTGATAATATGTTTACTGAAACTATCGAAATGAAAGTAGGTAAAAAAGAGTTTTCTGAAGAACGCAATAGTTCTATATTTGCATTAATACAGCAGGGGGCTTTTTTGACTGACGGTCAGTTATACAAGCAAATAAATACGATTATTGAATCGTAATTCGGTTGTTATTTATTTTAAATTGGCTATTTTAGTACATTATTTTCAAGTACTAAAGTAGCCAATTATTATTTTCTATGGACATTCAAAATACGATTCAAAAATTAAGGGAAGAGCTTAATCTTCACAATTATAATTATTATGTTTTGGATAATCCAATAATATCCGACTATGATTTTGATTTGAAATTAAAGCAACTTCAGGATTTAGAAAATCAATATCCAGAATATTATGACGATAATTCTCCTACTCAGCGCGTAGGTGGAACGATTACTAAGAGTTTTAAAACGGTTCCCCATGAATATCGAATGTATTCTCTGGACAACTCCTACTCAAAAGAGGATCTTGTGGAATGGGAAAAGCGCATTCAAAAAGTATTGGGAGAGGTTAAATTAGAATACACCTGCGAATTAAAATATGATGGAGCTTCAATAAGTATTACTTATGAAAATGGTAAACTTAAACGTGCCGTTACAAGAGGGGATGGATTTCAAGGTGATGATGTTACGAATAATATTAAAACTATACGTTCTATTCCTTTACAACTAAAAGGGAATTATCCAGATAAATTTGATGTTAGAGGAGAGATCATTTTGCCATTTGCTGGTTTCGAAAAAATGAATCAAGATCTCGTAGAGATTGGCGAGGCTCCTTATTCTAATCCAAGAAACACGGCGTCTGGTAGTTTAAAATTAAAGGAAAGTGCTGAAGTAGCAAAACGACCATTAGATTGCTTACTTTATTTTTTAATTGGAAATCAATTGCCATTTACTTCTCAGTATGAAGGCTTGGAAACAGCTAGAGATTGGGGATTCAAAGTACCTAAAGAAGCTAAGTTAGCTCAAGATCTTGATCAAGTTTTTGAATTTATAGATTACTGGGATGTTCATCGACACGATTTGCCTTATGAAACTGATGGAGTAGTTGTTAAAGTTAACAGCTTCTATTATCAGGATGAATTAGGATTTACAGCCAAGTCACCTCGCTGGGCCATGGCGTATAAATTCAAATCAGAACAGGTGTCGACTAAATTAAATTCGATATCATATCAAGTTGGGAGAACTGGAGCGATTACGCCAGTTGCTAATCTAGAACCGGTAAAATTGGCCGGAACTATAGTAAAAAGGGCTTCTTTGCACAATGCAGATCAAATTGAAAAATTGGATGTTCGTGTTGGAGATACCGTTTTTGTTGAAAAAGGAGGTGAAATTATTCCCAAAATTATAGCTGTAGATCTCAGTAAACGTTTAGAGAATGTGGAACCAACGAAATATATCACTGATTGCCCTGAGTGCCATACCGAATTAGTACGTGGTGAGGGAGAAGCAAATCACTATTGTCCTAACTTTTATGGTTGTCCTCCTCAGATTATTGGAAGAATGCAACATTTCATTTCAAGGAAAGCGATGGATATCGAAGGTCTTGGCGGAGAAACCGTCGCCTTGCTTTTCAATAACGGATTGGTTCACAATTATGCCGATTTATATCAGTTGACTGTCGAGCAAATTCTTCCTTTAGAGAGAATGGCGCAAAAATCAGCAGAGAATTTGGTGAAAGGTGTAGCAAATTCTAAAGAGATTCCTTTTGAACGTGTTTTGTATGCTTTGGGAATCCGATTCGTCGGAGAAACTGTTGCCAAAAAATTAGCTAAGCATTACAAAAATATTGACGCATTAGCTCAGGCAACTTTGATGGATTTAGTTTTAGTTGATGAAATTGGGGAGCGAATTGCGCAAAGTGTGAAAGATTTTTTCGAAAACGAGGAAAATACAAAGATCATCGAAAGATTAAAAGCCTACGGGGTACAATTTGAAGTTGTTGAAAAAATAAATCCTAATGCAACAATTAAATTATCAGGCAAAACGCTTGTTGTTTCGGGTGTTTTTGAAAAATTTTCAAGAGATGATTTGAAAAAAGCCATTGAAGACAACGGTGGAAAAGTAGGAAGCTCCATTTCTTCTAAAACTGATTATGTCGTGGCTGGAGATAATATGGGTCCCGCTAAATTAGACAAAGCTAATAAGCTCAATATTCCCATATTATCAGAAGACGATTTCATTAATATGCTCAATGAAATGTAACAACTATAATTATGTTTTTTACACTAGGGTCTTAGAATAATTAAACGACAATCGATTTTCCCGCTGTGGATTTTCTTTTATTGGAATCAAAATAAAAATCAATTCGTCCTAAATTTATTCCGTAACAACCTACTTGATTTACTAAGACTTCTTCACCGATCCGATTTTTAGTTACAGTAGGTTTGTCAAGAAAAGTATGTGTATGCCCGCCAATTATTAAATCAATATCTTCTGTAAGGGCCGCTAACTGTAAATCACAAATTTTGTTTGGGTCGTTTTTATACTGATAACCTAAATGAGAAAGGCAGATAATCAAGTCACATATTTGTTCCTTTTTTAATATACGAACCATTTCTACAGCTGTTTCGATAGGATCATTATATACCGTTTCTTTGTACATTTTTTTATCTACTAAACCGTCAAGCTCGATCCCAATTCCAAAAACTCCTATTTTTACACCATTCTTGTTGAAAATTTTATAGGGTTTTACGAGGCCGTCCATCACAGTATTTTTAAAGTCATAATTGGCTGACAAGAATTCAAATTTCGCATGTGGCATTTGCGCATATAGTCCCTCAACACCATTATCAAAGTCATGATTACCTATCGTAGTGGCATCATATTGCATCATACTCATTAATTTAAACTCAAGCTCTCCTCCATAATAGTTAAAATAAGGAGTCCCTTGAAAAATATCGCCTGCATCAAGCAGTAATACATTTGGGTTTTCCTTCCTTATATTTTCAATTAAGGAAGCTCTTCTCGCTACACCGCCCATATTTGGATTTCGAGGATCATCAGCGGGAAAAGGATCAATATGACTGTGCACATCGTTCGTGTGTAAAATGGTAATTTTTTTTACTCCAGCGGCATTGAAGCTACTCATTGACAATCCTAAACTCAATATTGCAGTACTGGCTGCCGTTTTCTCTATAAAATCTCTTCTTTTCATTTGTTTGTTTTTGGAGCTGTTTCCCGCTTTCAATTACAATCTTTTTATCCGCCAAAAAGGCTGATAAAAAGGATTTTCATTGCAATCGGGGCTAAAATCTGATTGGTATTAAAATATTTTGTGGTTACTCAACAATAATCCTGTTGTCTTGAAAAGATTTAATGGTATCAGTTTCTTTAAAATAATCAATCAATATGTTTCTCAATTTATAATCTAGATCGTACGTGGCAATTCCTTTTTTGAAGAAATTCATATTGTCACCACCATTAGATAGATAATCATTGGTACCTACATAATAAATTTTATCAATATCTAATGGTTTAGCTTGTACAAAAATGTTTTGAGGTTTATTATCTCGATCAATGGTAAATGTGAGTCCTGAAAGCGGGTGTGGTTTCTTCTCAGTAATAAGGTAGTTGACTATTTCCAAAATCTGTTGTCCTTTTAGTGCAATAACAACCATAGTGTTTTCAAAAGGCATGATTTGAAAAGCATTCCTAGCGGTTACATTCCCTTTTGGAAGAATATTACGAATACCACCGTGGTTGAGCAAACAAATATCAATGTTTTTATTTTCGCGAGCTTTAAAAACAAGATCTCCGCGACGCAATATTACATCCGACATCATATTGCCTATTGTGCTTTGCCAGTTTTTAGCTTTCTTATCTAATGTTTCTGGACAATATGCTAAAACACTATCTAAATCAGAATTGATATGTTCTCGGTAAGGTTTAATAAAGTTTTCTATTTCAGTTACTTGGTTTTCTTTTTCGGTGATTGCTATTTGTTTAGCTTCTACCTTTGTGAGATGTAAAACTTTATTGCTACACGAAATAATGAAAAAAAATGTTAAGAATACAACAAAAAGTTTCAAAACTTCGTTATACTTTTTTAGATTTACCATTTATAATATGACTTAATTAATTAATTTTGTAATCGGGTAAAAATAGTATGTTTTTAAATTATATAAAGGATTTTTCTGTAAAAAAAAGATTAAAAAATAGTTTACAGAATGTAAAAACCGTTTTAACTGTTAATTCGATAAAAACTATTGGGTTACTTATTGACGAAAGTTATTTTTCTGAAATAAACCTTTTTAGAAATGAATTGATACTGAGCGGTATTTTGGAATCTAATATAGAAGTACTAGTATATAGGGATCGGTTGAAAAAAAACAAAAGTGTGTCGCAAGCTACTTTCAGTGCAAATGATTTAAACTGGAATGGAACAATCAGTAATAGAGCGGTAAATGAATTTGTCAATAAACAATTTGATTTACTAATTAGTTATTACGATGTAGAAAAAGCTGTTTTATTAGTGGTAACTCATAATTCAAAAGCTCATTTTAAAGTTGGTTTTGCTGCTATAAACAAAAAATTCAACGATTTGATGATAAATACAAACGCTGAAAACTACAAAGTTTTTACTCATGAATTATTTAGATATTTAAAAATTTTAAAAAAAATATAAGCGGATATGCAATCATTAATAGGAACTGGTGTTGCCCTAGTAACTCCATTTAAAGAAGATTTTTCAATTGATACGGAAGCACTAAGAAGCATCGTAAATTTTTCCGTAGACGGTGGAATTGAATATCTCGTTATCTTGGGAACAACAGCAGAAAATGCCACTCTATCTCAAGAAGAAAAGGAATTGGTGATAGAAACGATCATAGATGCTAATAAGGGACGGTTGCCATTAGTCCTTGGAGTAGGAGGGAATGATACCATGAAGATTGTTAAAGAACTCAAGACGAGAGATTTTTCGCCTTTTGTTGCTATACTCTCTGTTTCGCCATTTTACAATAAGCCCACTCAAGAAGGTATTTATCAACATTTTAAGATGGTAGCTGAAGCGTCTCCAGTTCCCGTGATTTTGTATAACGTTCCTGGGAGAACAGCAAGTAATATGTTGCCAGTAACTGTTTTGCGTTTGGCAAATGATTTTAAAAACATTGTAGCCATAAAGGAAGCTGCAGGTGATATGGTACAAGCCATGAAATTGATAAAAAATAAACCTGATAATTTCCTAGTAATATCGGGTGATGATATGATCGCTTTACCTATGGTTTTAGCGGGTGGCTCTGGTGTTATTTCAGTAATTGGACAAGGTTTTCCAAAAGAATTTTCCGAAATGATTCGATTGGGTTTAAACCGTAAGGTAGATGATGCCTATAAGATTCAATACATAATTGATGATTGTATCGACATGATTTTTGAGCAAGGAAATCCTGCTGGAATTAAGCAAGTGTTTCAATCTCTTGGAATAGCAGATAACTTTGTTCGTTTGCCTTTAGTAAAAGTAGATGAATCATTACGAGACAGAATAGACAATTTTGTAGAAAAAATCAATAAATAAGACCGTAAGTACTTACTTTTTTTTAAAGAAAGAAATATTTTGTAGTAGCTAAATTAATAACTAAATTTGCCACCGAAACTGTGGTATGATTTTTTGTGGATTTTCTACAATCCAAAGATTAAAAAAAAATATAAAATGAAGAAAATTGTATCTCTATTGCTTTTCGTGATTCTTTTTAGTTCCTGTAGTGAATACCAGAAAGCATTAAAAAATGAGGATGTTGCCATTAAATTTGAGATGGGAACTAAATTATATGATGCTGGAGATTATACGAAGGCCATTCGTCTTTTTGAACAAATAGCACCGGCATACAGAGGAAAGCCTCAAGCGGAGAAATTATTTTACATGTTTGCGCAATCCTACTACAAAACGAAACAATATTATTTGGCGGGTTATCAGTTTGAAAGTTTTGCGTCGGGATATCCAAAAAGCGAAAAAGTACAAGAAGCAGCTTATTTAGGGGCTAAAAGTTACTCAATGCTGTCACCGGTATATAGTCTGGATCAAACAGACACTTTCAAAGCAATTGATAAATTGCAAGCCTTTATCGATACTTATCCCAACTCAGACTATTTGTCTGAAGCCAATGAAGCCGTTAAAGCTTTGAGCGAAAAAATTGAGAAAAAAGTCTATGAAAATGCAAGGGGTTATAATACAATATCAGATTACAAATCGGCATTAGTAGCTTTAGATAACTTTATTGCTGATTATCCTGGAACGCCACTCAAAGAAGAAGCATTGTTCTATAAGTTTGATTCGGCATATCAATTAGCCATAAACAGTGTTCCCGCAAAAATGGAAGAACGTTTAAATGTAGCATTGACTGCTCATTCTAACCTTATGAAATTTAAAACGGATACAAAGTACAAAGAAAAAGCAAGCGCAATGTTAGCTCGTGTTGAAAAAGATTTACAAAATTTTACTAAATAAATAAAGTCATGGATTTAAAAAAGACGAATGCTCCGGTAAATACAATAACATATAATAAAACTGTTATTGAAGAACCTACTGGTAATGTGTATGAAGCGATAACCATTATGGCTAAAAGAGCAAATCAAATTAATGCTGAAATCAAAAAGGAATTGACTGAAAAGCTAGAGGAATTTGCGACTTATAATGACAGTCTTGAAGAAGTTTTTGAAAACAAAGAACAAATTGAGGTTTCAAAATTCTATGAAAAATTGCCAAAGCCACATGCATTAGCAGTTCAGGAATGGTTAGAAGGTAAAATATACCATAGAGATTCAAATAAATAATAGTACAATGTCAGTTTTAAGCGGAAAAAAAATTTTACTAGGAGTTTCTGGTGGGATTGCCGCCTATAAAACAGCGTCTTTAGTACGACTTTTCATAAAAGCAGGTGCACATGTCCAAGTGATAATGACACCTGCTTCTAAGGATTTTATAACCCCGCTCACCTTATCGACTTTATCCAAAAATCCCGTTCATTCCAGTTTTTTTAATCGAGATGAGGAAAATGAGATGTGGAATAATCATGTGGAATTAGGACTATGGGCAGACCTTATGGTTATAGCTCCGGCGACGGCAAATACGTTGTCCAAAATGGCAAATGGAACTTGCGATAATCTTCTTATCGCAGTTTATTTATCGGCAAAATGTCCAGTTTATTTTGCACCCGCAATGGATTTGGATATGTACAAGCATCCTTCCACAATCTCAAGTTTTAATTCTTTGCAAAATTTTGGAAATACCCTTATTCCTGCAGAAAGCGGGGAACTGGCAAGTGGTTTGTCTGGTGAGGGTAGGATGGCTGAACCTGAAAATATAGTTTCTTTCTTGGAAGCTGATTTGGAAAGTAGATTACCGCTGAAAGGAAAAAAAATTCTAATTACTGCCGGTCCTACTTATGAAGCAATTGATCCTGTGCGCTTTATTGGAAATCATTCCTCTGGAAAAATGGGGTTCGATATCGCTAATAGCGCATCTAATCTAGGCGCTTCAGTAATATTAGTATCAGGTCCCACCGTTTTCAAGGTAGATCATTCTTTGATTAAATTAATTAATGTGGTATCTGCACAGGAAATGTATGATGCTTGTCACCAGTTTTTCAATGAAGTAGATGTTGTAATAGCGGCAGCAGCTGTGTCAGATTATAAACCAAAGCAGGTTGCTACTCAAAAAATTAAAAAAGCGGAGGATAACTTTTTCATAGAACTCGAAAAAACTAAAGATATTTTGGCCTCTTTGGGTAGTATAAAGAAAAATCAATTTTTAATTGGCTTTGCTTTGGAAACCGAAAATGAAATCGAAAATGCAAAGGGAAAAATCCAGAAAAAAAACTTAGATTTGATTGTTTTAAATTCCTTGCAAGATGAAGGAGCTGGTTTTGGAAAACCAACCAATATAGTTACTTTTATCGATAAGAATTTCAATGTAGAGCCGATGGAATTGAAATCAAAAGAAGCAGTGGCAGATGATATCTTAAATAAAGTAATAGCGCATTTTCATGAATAAGATTTTTAGCTTTTTCGTACTGTTAACATTTGGGCTCACGCAAGCGCAACAGTTAAATTGTAAGGTTACGGTAAATTCAGAAACATTGAGTAATGCCAACCTACAGGTTTTTAAAACTTTGGAAAATTCTCTCAATGAATTTGTCAACCAAACCGATTGGACTGGAAAAAATTACAAGCAGAATGAAAAGGTCGATTGTTCTATGTATATAACTATACTCTCAAATAATTCAGATCAGTTTTCCGGGACTATACAGGTGCAATCCTCAAGACCAATTTATAATTCCTCTTATTCCTCTCCCGTTTTAAACTATAATGACAAGGATTTTAGTTTTAGATACACGGAATTTGAAAATTTACTTTTCAATCCTACTGCGTTTGAATCAAATCTAGTATCGATTATTTCGTTTTACAGTTATATGATATTGGGAATGGATGATGATACTTTCGTTCTGGAATCAGGGAATCCAAATTTTGAACTGGCGCAAGACATTTCAAATGTTGCACAGCAGGGAGGCTATAAAGGTTGGAGTCAAATTGATGGAAACCAGAACAGGTATTTTCTCATAAATGATATGATATCTCCATCATTTTCAGAAATTCGTAAAACGGCCTTTGATTATCATGCAGGCTTAGATTTAATGTCTAAAGATTTAAAAGCTGCTAAAGAAAAAATAAAAGCAGCCTTGATAAATTTGGGCAAATTGCATGCGTCAAAACCCAATGCTTTTTTGACACGACTGTTTTTTGATGCTAAATCTGATGAAATTCTTTCCGTTTTTTCTGATGGGCCAAGTGTAAATATATCTGATTTAGTAGAAAGCTTGAACAAGACTTCTCCTTTGAACTCCAGTAAATGGCAGCTGATTAATTACTAGTTCTCATATTAATTTCAATACCCAATTTTAACTTTTATTATAAACATATATAGATGATAACCACACTATCGATAAAAAACTATGCTTTAATAGAAAAATTGTCCATTGATTTTTCCCAAGGATTTTCAATTATTACCGGCGAGACTGGTGCGGGTAAATCTATAATATTGGGTGCGTTAGGATTAGTTTTAGGAAAAAGAGCTGATTTAACTTCTTTAAAAAACAAAGAGGAAAAGTGTATAATTGAAGCTCATTTTGCGATTTCGAAATATAATCTGGCTCCTTTTTTTGAAGCTAATGATTTGGATTATGAGGAAGAAACCATTGTTAGACGCGAAATTCTTCCTTCGGGAAAGTCGAGGGCTTTCATTAATGATAGTCCTGTTAATCTTCAAGAACTGCAGGAACTGGGTTTGTTCCTAATAGATATTCATTCGCAACATCAAACACAAGGACTCGCCGATGAAAAGGTTCAGTTTGAGATCATAGACGCTGTTTCTAATAATCAGGAAGTTTTATTGGAGTATCAATCTCTTTTAAAAAGTTATAAGTCGGACAAAAGCAAATTAAATTTTCTTGTTAAACGGCAAAGTGAATCTGTCAAGGAACAGGAGTACCATACTTTTTTGTTAAACGAGTTGGTCGAGGCGCAATTAAAGTCTGGTGAACAGGAACTTCTCGAAACCGATTTTGAAAAACTAAATAACGTTGAAATCATTAAAGAATCTCTCGATAAGTCTTTGGCTATTGCCAATGAAGAGAATATTGGAGTATTGCATAATTTGAAGGAAATCAAAATGGCCTTGCAAAAAATAGCTCTTTTTTCGACAGATTATAGCTCTTTGTTAGAGAGGACTGCAAGCTTAGCTATAGAAATTGATGATATTGCTGATGAACTCGCCAGCTGCTCTGATAAACTTATCAATGACCCCATACAGTTGGAGTTAATCAACCAGAAATTGCAGCTAATTTATAATTTACAAAAAAAACACCAGGTTTCTTCTGTTGATGAATTGCTGGATATCCAAGTGAATCTAGAAAACTCAGTTTTAGAATTAGGCAACTTAGAGGGAGAAATTTTAAAGCTAACAAAATCGATAGAACATAAGTCGGTGTCTTTAGATATATTGTCAGCTACTATTCACAGCAATAGAGTTAGAGCTATTCCAGATTTATCTCAAAAACTGATTAGTATTCTAGAAACTTTAGGGATGCCTAATGTGCGTTTTAATATTGAAGTAAAAGAAGCTACGACGTATTTTAACAATGGTAAAGATGAATTGCAATTTCTGTTCTCAGCGAATAAAGGAACTGATTTTGGTTTACTAAAAAAAGTGGCCTCTGGTGGTGAAATGTCAAGAATTATGTTGGCTGTAAAGGCTATACTAGCTCAATATTCAAAATTACCCACTTTAATTTTTGACGAAATTGACACAGGTGTTTCTGGGGAAATTGCTATCAAGATGGGAGAGATTATGAAAGAGATGAGTCAGGGAATGCAGATTTTTGCCATTACCCATTTGCCTCAAATTGCCGCCAAAGGAGATGCGCATTTCAAAGTGTTTAAATCAACGGTAGGGGACGATACACAATCGGAGTTGCAGCTTTTATCGACTGAAGAACGCATCGTTGAAATTGCTCAAATGTTATCGGGGACAGTAGTCTCAGATTCGGCCTTAAATCATGCGAAAGCCTTGTTGAACTAAATAATTGCCTTATATTTGTCAAGCAAAATTTAAGATTTTACTAGGTATAGTAGTCGTTTTACTTGCTTTTCCACATTAAATAAAAATAAAAATATATTTTAGATATTATGATAATAGAACCTAGAATGAGAGGATTTATTTGCACAACATCTCAGCCTAAAGGATGCGAGCAAAATGTTAAAAACCAAATTGAATACGTTAAGTCAAAGGGAAAAATCGAAGGTGCTAAAAAAGTATTAATAATCGGAGCTTCAACTGGTTTTGGTTTGGCTTCAAGAATTACTAGTGCTTTTGGATCTGATGCTGCAACGATTGGTGTGTTTTTTGAAAAAGCACCTAGCGAAGGAAAAACAGCCTCTCCTGGCTGGTATAATTCTGCTGCTTTTGAAAACGAAGCTCATAAAGCGGGCTTATATGCAAAGAGTATCAATGGAGATGCTTTTTCTAATGAAATCAAAAAACAAACAATAGATCTTATAAAAACCGATTTGGGACAAGTGGATTTAGTTATTTATAGCTTGGCTTCGCCTGTGAGGATGCATCCTGTTACAGGGGTACTACATCGTTCTGTATTGAAACCTATCGGAAGTACTTTCACTAATAAAACGGTTGATTTTCATTCTGGAAAAGTTTCCGAAATTTCAATTCAAGCTTGCAACGATGAGGATATTGCAAATACGGTTGCCGTAATGGGAGGTGAAGATTGGGCAATGTGGATAGACGCTTTAAAAGCAGAGAATTTATTGGCACCAAGTGCAACAACAGTTGCTTACTCCTATATTGGACCATCGTTGACTGAGGCAGTGTACAGAAAAGGTACTATTGGTAGAGCCAAAGATCATCTGGAGTCTACTGCTTTTAGCATCACTGAGAGTTTGGCTGATATTAAAGGGAAAGCTTATGTTTCTGTCAATAAAGCATTGGTTACACAAGCTAGTTCTGCGATTCCTGTTATTCCCCTTTATATTTCGTTATTGTATAAAATAATGAAAGAAGAAGGAATTCATGAAGGTTGTATCGAGCAAATTCAACGTTTGTATCAAGATAGATTGTTTTCTGGTGCGGCTGTTGCTACGGATGAAAAGGGGAGAATTCGGATTGATGATCTAGAGATGCATCCAGATGTTCAGGAAAGAGTGGCCAGCTTGTGGAATGAAGCCATTACTGAAAACTTATCTGAAATATCAGATCTAGAAGGTTACAGAAAAGACTTTTACAATTTATTTGGTTTTGCTGTTGAAGGAGTGGACTACAAAGCAGATACAAATGAAATGGTAAATGTTCCAAGTATAGTTTAATCTGGTGTTACTATTTTAAAACTTTAGAGAATGCATCTTAATTTCCTAATGGATTGATTCATTTAGAAATTGAGATGCATTTTGTTATATTGACTTAAAATTAATTCGTTATGTACAATTTATTAAAAGGAAAAAGAGGAATTATTTTTGGAGCACTGGATGAAAATTCGATTGCCTGGAAGACTGCCGAAAGGGTACACGAAGAAGGAGGTGTTTTTGTGCTTTCAAATGCGCCAGCCTCGATACGAATGGGAACAATTGATGAATTGGCCCAAAAAACGGGTTCTCAAATTATTCCCGCTGACGCTACTTCTGTGGCTGATTTAGAAATTTTAGTAGACGAAGCGGTTAAGATTTTGGGTGGTAAGATTGATTTTGTGCTACACTCTATAGGAATGTCAGTAAATGTCCGTAAGGGCAATCATTATACGAACCAAAATTACGATTATACTGAAAAAGGTTGGAATGTTTCGGCCGTTTCTTTTCATAAAGTGATGCAGGTACTGTATAAAAAAGATGCCATGAACGAGTGGGGAAGTATTGTAGCATTATCATATATGGCTGCACAACGCGTTTTTCCAGACTATAATGATATGGCTGATAACAAGGCATATTTGGAATCGATTGCCCGTAGTTTTGGTTATTTCTTTGGAAGAGATAAAAAGGTGAGAGTAAATACAATTTCACAATCACCAACGGCAACAAAAGCAGGTCAGGCAGTCAAAGGTTTTGGGGGGTTTGTTGCTTTTTCAGAAAAAATGTCACCTCTGGGTAACGCTACTGCTTTGGATTGCGCTAATTATACGGTATCCATGTTCTCGGATTTAACTAAAATGGTCACGCTTCAAAATTTGCTACATGACGGTGGGTTTTCAAATATGGGGGTCAGCCAAGAGGTCATGGAAATGTTTGAATAAAGATAACTTTCGCACGAAAATATTTATAGGAACCATCAATTATTAATTGATGGTTTTTTTATTCATAAAGTATATCTTTGTTAAAAATTAGCTAGTGTTTTATAATTAATACCCCCATAAGAACATGTTTTTTTCCTTAATTATTCCAGTGTACAATCGGCCGGATGAAGTCGCTGAGCTTTTAGAGAGTTTGTCACATTCCAATTATAAAGAAAGTTTTGAAATAGTGGTAGTAGAGGATGGCTCGTCATTGAAATGTGAGGATGTAGTTCATAAATATGAAGGTAAATTATCTCTTTCCTATTATTATAAAGAAAATTCAGGTCCTGGAGACTCTAGAAACTATGGAATGAAAATGGCCAAAGGGGAATACTTTATCATTTTTGATTCCGACTGTATTATTCCAACGGAATATTTAAGCGAAGTTGATAAAGCACTTAAAGAGAATTACGTGGATTGCTATGGCGGACCTGATAGAGCTCTTGACAGTTTTTCGGATATACAAAAGGCAATCAATTTTGCAATGACTTCTTTTCTTACTACGGGTGGAATTAGAGGGGGATCTGAAAAAATAGATAAATTTCAACCTAGAAGTTTTAATATGGGTTTGTCTCGACAAGCTTTTGAAGCATCCAAAGGCTTTGGGAATATTCATCCAGGTGAAGACCCAGATTTATCGATACGGCTTTGGAATCTTGGTTTTGAAACCAAACTGTTTCCAAATGCGTATGTATATCATAAGCGAAGGATTGATTGGGATAAATTTTCGGTTCAGGTAAATAAATTTGGCAAAGCACGACCTATACTTAATAGTTGGTATCCAAAATACAATAAGCTTACGTTCTTTTTTCCTTCTGTTTTTATCACCGGATTTGGGGTGGCTGTATTATTACTTATTTTTAATTTTGATTTATTGTTGCAGTTGTATTTTATTTATTTTCTAGTCTTATTTTTAGTTTCCAGCTATCAAAATAAGAGTCTTAAAATCGGAGGTTTGTCTGTAATCGCTGTTTGGAAGCAGTTTTATGGTTATGGAATTGGCTTTATAGAGTCGTTTATTAAAGTTATCATACTGAAGCAAAAACCTCAAATCGCTTTTCCTGAATTATTTTTCAAAATTTGATATGACAAAAATTATTGGTTTAACCGGTGGAATTGGAAGTGGTAAAACCACAGTTGCTAATCATTTTAGGTCCTTGGGTATCCCCGTTTACATTGCTGACGAAGAGGCAAGAAAAATAATGCAGTCTTCGGAAGTTTTAGATTCCATTAAAGAAGCCTTTGGCGATACAGTTTTTGAGAATGAAACTTTGGATAGAGGACGGTTGGCTGAAGTCGTTTTCGGCAACTCTGATAAGTTGATAGTGTTGAATGCAATTGTCCATCCAGCTGTAAAAAAGCATTTTAAGGAATGGGTTTTGGAACATGCGGGATTCCCTCTAGTTGTTTATGAAGCGGCAATTTTATTTGAAAGTGGTAATTACAAAGATTTCGACTGGATAATAACCGTAACTGCACCTAAAGAATCAAGAATTCAGAGGGTAATGGAGAGAGATGGAGTTACAAGAGAGCAAGTTTTAAAAAGAATAAACGCGCAATGGTCTGATGAGCAGCGCTTTCCGAAAAGTGATTTTATTATTGAAAATATTGATTCTGAAATAGTCAAAAGCAAAACGGAGGAGATTCTTAAAATTTTGAAGATAAAGCAAAACGAATCTTAAATGTTAATGTTTGGTTAATATATTGTCATTCATACTGTTAAAATGCTAAATTTGTACTGATGAACAAACTTTTTTTTAGATTACTGGTTTTGTTGATGAGCTTGTCTCTAGTAGGTATAATTCTTGTCCAAGTATATTGGTTTAAAGCCTCGTTTAAAAATAACAACGAGCAATTCAAATTTCACGTTACACAGGTTATAGGTAAAGTTGCAGATAAACTTCAAAAACAAGAAGCGTATAGCTTCTATGACAAATATAATCGTTACAAAGACAGCACAGGGAAAATTCCTCAAAAAGACGATTTATTAGAGGTTTATTATGTGCAGAAAAATCCACGAACAAATAAAACTATTGTTTATTCAAACAGTATTATTTCAGAAGATTACAATATATCATCTACGTTCTTTGATAAAAAATTTAGTGCTGATAGGTTTAAAAATTTTAATTCTAAGCGTGTAACGGAAATTTACAACGACAATCGGATCGATAAATCAACTTTGGAACAAAGTTTAGTGCCGGATGTGAAAATTGAGAAGTCTGGAAATTTAAATGTACTAGACAATGCTCAATTTGAAATTTTCTTTAAGGATATTGCTGCAGCAATGCCAATTCAAGAGCGAGTTTCGAAGGAAATTCTTCAAAAATTAATCAAAAAAGAATTACTGGAGTACGGCGTAAAGACAAAATTTGAGTTTGGAATATACAGTAATGGCCTTGCTACCAATATTAAGTCAAATGATTTCGCATTCGATCAGGAAGCAACTTATTCTATTCCAATTTTCGCGGACAATGAGGGAAATGAAAAATATAAGCTTTTAGTTACCTTTCCGCATAAGAAGAAATTTTTACTATCTGAGCTTGTCAGTATTACTGTTCTGTCGATAGTTTTTACGTTAATTATTCTACTTGCTTATACCAGTGCACTGAATCAGTTAATTCGTCAACGTCAAATTTCTGAAATAAAAACAGATTTTATTAATAATATGACCCACGAGTTTAAAACACCTATTGCCACAATTAATTTGGCTTTAGATGCTATAAAAAACCCAAAGATAATTGACGACAAGGAAAAAGTATTTAAATATCTACAGATGATTCGCGATGAAAATAAGCGAATGCATGCCCAAGTCGAAAATGTTTTACGGATTTCTAAATTAGAAAAAAAGGAACTTGATATAGAAAAAGAATCGAGCGACGTAATAGAGGTGATAAATGATGCAATCGAGCATGTTAATTTAATCTTGGAAGATAGAGGAGGAAAGATTAGAACCCATTTTGATGCAACAAGGACGACAGTTTTGATAAATGAAGTTCATTTTACCAACGTAATCGTTAACATGTTAGAAAATGCCATAAAATATTCTGTAGATTCGCCAGAAATAGACGTTTTTACTGAAAATGTAAAGGATATGATTTTAATTAAAGTGACAGACAAAGGTTTGGGAATGAGTAAAATTGCTCAAAAAAGAGTTTTTGAAAAATTTTATAGAGAGCATACTGGGAATATACATAATGTGAAAGGACATGGTTTAGGTTTAGCCTATGTAAAAAGAATAGTTGAAGACCATAATGGTCAAGTTTACGTCGAAAGTGAAAAGGGAAAAGGGAGTACCTTCATAATAAAAATACCACTAATAAATTAGATATGGAAAATATTAATAAAAGAATACTTTTAGTAGAAGATGACCTTAATTTCGGCGCAGTGCTCAAAGATTATTTAATGCTAAATGATTTTGATGTTACTCTAGCTAAGAATGGAATGGAAGGCTTTGAGAAATTCAAAAAAGACACATACGACCTATGCATTCTTGATGTTATGATGCCTTACAAAGATGGGTATACATTAGCCAAGGAAATAAGAGAAAAAAACAGCGAAGTTCCAATTATCTTTCTTACCGCAAAATCTATGAAAGAGGATGTTTTGAAGGGATACAAAGCCGGTGCTGATGATTACTTGAACAAACCTTTTGATTCGGAAGTATTATTGATGAAAATAAAAGCAATTATTCAAAGAAAATCATCCGATACTAAAACGGAACAAATTCAACACGAATTTAATATTGGGAAGTTTCATCTTAATTCTAAATTGAGATTCTTGACTTTTAATGGTGAAGAGCCTATTAAGTTGTCTCCAAAAGAGAATGAGTTATTGAAAATGTTAATTCTCCATGAAAATGATTTGATGCCACGAGAATTGGCTTTAACGAAAATATGGAGAGACGACAACTATTTCACATCTAGAAGTATGGACGTATACATTGCTAAGCTTAGAAAATACCTTAAGTTGGATGAGGATGTTGAAATCCTTAATATTCACGGTGAAGGATTTAGGTTAGTGGTGAAAAACAAGGTTGAAAAATAAAATTAGAAAAAGGCTTCGAAAAATCGAGGCCTTTTTTTGTGATTTTTTTGTTCCGCTAGGCACAGTAAATTATCCTTTATATAAAATTGACATGACCCAATATTTTGGAACGTAATTTATTCGAGATTCAGTTGAAGTGCGTAACAATTTTTGTTTTCTTTAGTAATGCTAAAAATGATGGAATCTTCAGAGTAATTTTCATGAATTACAACTTTGTCATTTAGTGATAGTTCTCTTAGAAAATTCATTTCAAAACTTTTTATTTTTTGATTGAGAACCAAATCTGTTTCTAAGTGGTCTAAACACCATTCAAGGTACTTGACATTGTTCACATGATCTACGATGTCCAAATCTGATAAGCAGACGGATTTTTCAATTACATCTTCTTTTTCGGAACTAATATCTATTTTTGCAAAACTTTCCTTAGTTGCCTTGATTTCAGGATATAATTCAATATGTTCATATGGCAGAGCCAGTCCTTCGGGACGTCTTTTCTCAGTGTTGAAAACGGCCCAAAAACTTACCGACCCCACTATTTTCTTACCATCTACATATACTTCAAAGGCTCGTACCGATCGAGATTTCTCGAGACTGTTAACCCATGTTTTTACCGTTACAACGTCTCTCCATTTTGGCAATGAAGCTATTTCAACACGCATTTTACTCAAAACCCAGGCTTGATTATATTCGTACATATCAGTAAAACTTATGCCTCCGCTATCCGAATGGGCCGCGGCAGTCAGTTGCAGAATATTACACAAATCAGTATATTTTAGATAACCATTAGGCATGCATTGTGTAAAATTGATTTCCCACTCCTTGCTAAAAATGGAAGTGAAATTTGTAGCTATTGGCATAGTAATTATTATGAGTTATGAATTTTTGATTTTAAATAATTGAAAATAGTTAGGTAAGGAGTTTCGTAGTCAAACCATTTTGTGTTTTCGTCTCTTTTGAACCAAGTTAGTTGCCGCTTTGCAAATCGTCTTGTATTTTTCTTGATTTCTTCGATTGCGAAATCCAAGCTAAAATCACCATCTAAATAACTGAATAATTCTCGGTAGCCAACAGTTTGTAGGGCATTTAGCTGTTTATTTGGATAAAGTTTTTTTGCTTCCGCCAGTAAGCCTTCCTTCATCATGATGTCAACACGTTGATTAATTCGATTGTACATGATACTTCTTTCAGCTTCTAGTGCAATGAGGATAGGCGTGAAGCTGCGGCTATTTTTTTTCTGATTTAGAAAAGATGAGTATGGTTTCCCGGATCCGATACACACTTCTACAAAACGCATCATACGCTGTGGGTTCAGTAAAGTTTGTGGGTTTTCTGATGAGATTTTTTCGAAATATGCACTGTCATGTATTCTTAGTTGCTCTTGTAAATAGATAATTCCCAGTTTTTCATAGTTCGTATTTACGTTTTCACGAATGGCCGAATCAATTTCTGGAAATTCATCAAAACCTTTCAAAATTGCATTAACATATAATCCGGAACCACCTACAAGAACAACATAATCGTTGTTCAAAAATAATTCATCAATTTTTGAGATTGCTTCTTTTTCGAAGTCGCCTACAGTATAGCTTTCTAAGACGGATTTGTTTTGAATAAAATGATGTTTGGCAGCCTCCAGTTCCGTTCTATTTGGTACCGCGGTCCCAATGGTCATTTCTTTAAAAAACTGTCGGCTATCGCAGGAAACAATTTCGCATTTGAAATGATTCGCTACAATAATGCTTAATGTAGTTTTTCCGATGGCCGTAGGGCCGATAATGGTAATTAGGTATTTCATAATTTATTTTAGCGCAGATAAAAACGAATATCTGGACGACTGCAAGTTACTATTTCCTGACATAAAAACTTCTTTTAAGAACTCCTTTTAGCTTGCAGAAAGCTGTTCGTACAACTAGTACTTGAAGTATGTAACTTAAAATAGCTCTCTATCTGACTATTTTAAAGAGAGTTACCGCAGTTATGGCAAAATTTGGCATTAGTAGGATAGTCGATGGCTCCACAGCCTTTGCAAGCAGCTTGCAGATTATGTGGAGTTCGCTGAGTGATTTTGGCTATTTCTGCTGTTACAATTCCTGTAGGGACTGCGATAATACCATATCCCAAAATCATTACAAAGGAGGCGATAAACTGTCCTAAAGGAGTTACGGGAGAAATATCTCCATAACCTACGGTCGTTAGTGTTACGATAGTCCAATAAATGCTTGTCGGTATACTGGTAAAGCCGCTTTGCTTGCCCTCAACAACATACATAATAGAACCTATTATGATGGTTATTATGAGGACAAAATAGATGAAAACTATAATTTTACCACGACTAGCATTGATTGCCTTTTTTAGTTGAACAGACTGGCTCGTAAACTTCGGATGATTTAAAATCTTGAACAATCGCAATAATCGTAATGAGCGAACTACGCTTAATATGCTAGTGCCTAAGAAGAAATGAGATAAGTACATTGGTAAAGTAGCAAGTAAATCTATAATACCGTAAAAACTAAATATGTACTTCCAAGGCTTGTTGATGGAAATGATACGTAAAAAATACTCAATTGTAAAGAATCCAGTGATGATCCATTCAAGAAAAACGAGTTTGGAATGGTATTTTAAATCAAACTCGTTGACGGTTTCCATCATTACTAAAAGTACGCTTAGTAAAATGATTGCTAAAAGAATTAAATCAAAATAACGACCAGCTTTTGTTCCAGTGCCATAGATAATTATATGTACTCTTTGTTTAAAAATGTCGTATTTCGGTTTGACTTTACGCATATGTAAGAAATGAAATTTAGAATCTACATTACAATTTTAGGATCTTAAAACCTTTGTTTTTTCTTATGTGTCCTTGAATAATATTGCGGGTATCACGATTGTTTTGCATCGGAATGAGTATGTTTTTCAGAATTTTAATATTTGATATCTGATAGTTTAGATCATAGAAAGTATAGCCTTTGTAGACACCGTTTTCAACTAGTACAGCGCTACGTTCATTGACAGTCCTTCCTTTTTCAACAATAACCATATTTTGGTTTTCAAAACTATTAGCAGTAATGAAAGCTGAAACTCTTGAATTGTATTCTTCTGTAGATATTATTCCTATGCAGGCGCCATCACACTCTTTTATTTTATATTGAAAACAAGCCCCTTTTGTTTGATATAGGCCGGTGTATTTTTGACATAAATTATACTTATCAGTAATTTTGAACAAACTGTTTTTCCCTTCTTGTAAGCTTGTGAATGAAGTGATTTCTTTTTTACGTCCGTCCGCCTTTAACAATCTTAAGTTCAAATAGCCTTGCTCATCCATTTCCTGATATAGTGCCCATTGAAAAATACTTTTTCGCTGTGCTCTATTATATTTAGGCTTGTTTTTCTTGATTTCTTCACTTTCTTTTAAAAGTGCCACCAATTCACTTCCTGTTTCTTCATAAGTTACGGCAAATACTTCAACTTGAATTTTTTTAGCACTATTGGTTATGCCTGTAAAATGCTGGTTTACTCTTTTCCTGATGTTTATACTTTTCCCAATATAAATGAGAGTACCACTTTCATTGTAAATATAGTAAACACCAGTTACTGCAGGCAAAACATTTAAAATATCAATTAATTTTGGAGCTAAACCTTTTTCGATTTTAAATTTTATGAAGTCTTTAATTATCTCTTTTTCTAAATCTTTATCCAAAAGCATTTTGAATAACTTCACCGTTGCCATAGCGTCCCCGCTTGCTCGGTGTCTGTCGGCCATTGGAATTCCTAAGGCACGAACCAATTTTCCTAAACTGTGCGAGGGCTGGTCAGGTAATAGTTTTTTGGATAGTTCAACTGTGCAAAGCGTTCTTTGGTTAAAATCATATCCTAAACGTCGAAATTCAGTGCGTAATATGCGATAATCAAAATCGGCATTATGCGCCACTAGAACACAATCATTAGTCATTTCAATAATGCGTTTTGCCACTTCAAAAAACTTAGGTGCTGAAGTTAACATGGCATTATTTATCCCTGTTAGTTTAACTACAAAAGGTTGAATTGGGATTTCAGGGTTGACTAAACTGCTGAATTGATCTACGATTTCATGACCGTCAAATTTATATATGGCGATTTCGGTGATCCCTTCTTCGTTGAATTGTCCTCCTGTGGTTTCTATGTCGAGTATTGCGTACAATTTTGTATTAAGTTTATAGTTTTTAGAAATCAATTTCAAATTAGGACCACTAAGAGTTGATCACTATTTAAAAACCATTATCGTTTGCCAAAGATACTACTTCCAATACGAATCATAGTACTGCCACATTCAATGGCGATCTGATAATCACCAGACATACCCATAGAAAGGACTTTAGGTTTTAGGTTCTTGGTTTTTGAATTTGTGGTTAAATAATCGAAAATGGATTTTAAATGGCTAAATTCTTTTTTGATTTGGTTTTGATCTTCTGTAAAAGTAGCCATCCCCATCAATCCTGTAATGCAAATATTTTTCATTTCGTTAAATTCATCGGAATCCAATATGTCTCTCAATTCCTTATGATCTAGACCAAATTTAGTTTCCTCTTCCGCAATATGCATCTGTAGCAGACAATCGATAACTCGATCGTTCTTAGCCGCCTGTTTGTTAATCTCCTTTAATAATTTGAAACTATCGACTCCATGGACTAAGCTCACAAATGGCGCCATAAATTTCACTTTATTTGTCTGAACGTGCCCAATCATATGCCATTGTATATCTTTTGGCATTTTCTCCCATTTATCCGCCATTTCTTGGATTTTGTTTTCCCCAAAAACTCGTTGACCGGCTTTGTAAGCTTCCATCAAATCAGGGACTGGTTTCGTTTTTGAAACTGCAACTAGTGTAACTTGTTCAGGCAAATTATTTTTTATCGAATGTAAATTTTTAGCTATTGACATTATTTTATTTTTTAGAATTGTTTTATCGAATTTAAATCTCGTAAATGACAATGCCACTTCTGAACTTTGGTTCGATGTAGGTGCTTTTTGGTGGCATAATGAAGTCGCCATCAGCCAAAGCCTTTATTACATTTATGTTAGAAGGAAAGAGAATAAAGCCCAGTTCGAATTCACCTTCATCGATGATCTTTTTCAGTTCCAAAATGGATTGTTTTCCAGAAAGATATTCGATGCGTTCATCATTACGTAAATCTTTAATGGCCAAAAGAGGTAATAGAACCGTTTCATATAAAATCTGGCTATCCAGACTTTCCAAAGGAGTTTCAAAAAGCTGCTTTTCTTTTCTTAAAATTAGACTATAAAATTCACTGTCGAGATACATTCCGAATTGATGTTTTCCGGCTGGATGGAATGGTTGTTGGTTTTTATTTTCGACAATGAAATTTTCATCTAATTTATTGATAAATTCCTCTTTTTGCAGGCCGTTTAAATCCTTTATTAACCGATTGAATTCATATATTTTGACATTATTTTCAGATATTAAATAACTCAGCAAATAATTTTTTGCGGTATTCTCCTTATTTTCATTTTCTTCCGACAATAATTTTGCCGCTTCTGAGCGATGGTGACCATCAGCAACATAGAGCGTATTTATTTTTTCGAATATGTTCTGAATCCAATTGACTTCTGAAGCATCATCAATTTTCCATAAATAATTAATTTCTTTCTTAGTTGTTGAAAACTCAAAGTCAGCTAATTTTTGGGTACAACTGAATATCCAGTTTTCGATTGTCTTATCATCTGGATAGGTTATTAAAACGGGTTCCGTGTTGAACTCGGAATGTTTCATATATTCTTTTAATAATCGCACTCTAAATGCGATCGTTTCCTCGTGTTTCTTGATGATGTTATTGCGATAATCTTCGATGCTGGTTCCGACAATAATTCCTGTAAATACTTGGTTTTTAGTTACAATTTTATGAATATAAATCGCCGGTTTTTTGTCTTTAATTAATATGTTTTCGATTTTGAAATCTTGGTATCTTTGATTTACTTGGCGGTATCTTTTTTCAAAAGAAACCGTTTCTTGATTGGTATAAGCCGGTTTTAAGACATGTAAAAAAGAGAGCGGATTGAAATCTAACTGTGCCGCTAATTCAGCTGTGCCGTATTCTTCATAAGAGCGGCAAGTTACAAGGCAAACTTTATCTCGTGTGGGGCGAACTGCTATGAAAGGGATTATTTTTGCCATTATTTATTGTATTCAGTATTCAGTATTCATCGCCAAGGCTGCAAACTACAGTCGAATACTGTTACTTTTATATAAATTGTTTAGAGATTTTTTCTGCTTTTTTGCTTTCAGAATAATCATAGAAACCTTCACCAGATTTTACTCCTAGCTTGCCGGCACGAACCATATTTATCAATAAAGGACAAGGGGCGTATTTTGGATTCTTAAACCCATCGTACATAACGTTTAAAATTGCTAAGCATACGTCAAGTCCAATAAAATCAGCTAATTGCAGTGGGCCCATAGGGTGTCCCATTCCCAGTTTCATGACAGTATCGATTTCATAGACACCGGCCACTTTGTTGTATAAAGTTTCGATAGCTTCATTGATCATTGGCATTAAAATTCTATTGGCCACAAAGCCAGGGTAATCATTAACTTCTACGGGTGTTTTTCCTAACTTTTCGGACAATTTCATAATGACCTGTGTTACTTCATCACTCGTATTATAACCGCGGATTATTTCGACCAATTTCATAATGGGCACAGGATTCATAAAGTGCATCCCGATAACGCGTTCCGGGTGTGTAACCACTGCTCCAATTTGAGTAATAGAAATAGAAGAAGTGTTCGTTGCTAGAATAGTGTTGTGAGAACAGGCATCATTCAATTGCTTGAAAATGTTCAGTTTCAACTCAATATTTTCCGTAGCGGCTTCAACTACTAAATCAGCACCAACAACACCATCTTTGATGTCGGTATAGGTAATTATGTTTGTGATTGTTTTGGCTTTGTCTTCTTGTGTAATGACTCCTTTTGAGATCATTCTATCTAAGTTGGCGGCAATTGTCGCCATTCCTTTGTCCAAGGATTTTTCAGATAAATCAATTAATTTTACGGTAAAACCACTTTGGGCAAAAGTGTGGGCAATTCCATTACCCATCGTTCCTGCTCCGATTACTGCTATAATTTTCATTTAATTTGTATTTAATTTTAAAGTTTTCTCGTTAAACTTTTAAATCCGAATCGTTAATCTATTTTTTAAAACAGTCAATAATTTGGTAGGCCACTCTTAAGGCTTCTGTTGCTTGTTCCAATGTTACAATAGGAGTGGAATTGTTATTTATCGCGTCGGCAAAAGTTTCCAGTTCCTCGAGAATCGCATTGTTTTGTTCCACTTCAGGGTTAGAAAAATAAATTTGCTTTTTTACGCCTTCTGCATTTTGTAAAATCATGTCAAAATCTCCCGGCACTTCTGGGGCATCTTTCATTTTAACAACTTCACATTTTTTCTCTAGGAAATCCACAGAAATATAGGCATCCTTCTGGAAGAAACGCGTTTTACGCATATTTTTCATCGAAATTCGGCTAGCCGTCAAATTGGCTACACAACCGTTTTCGAATTCAATCCGAGCATTTGCAATGTCTGGAGTATCACTTATAACGGAAACGCCGCTGGCGCTAATATTTTTCACTTTAGATTTTACTACACTTAAAATGACGTCAATATCATGTATCATTAAATCCAAGACTACGGGAACGTCTGTACCTCTAGGATTGAATTCTGCCAAACGATGCGTTTCAATAAACATGGGGTTTTCAATCATGTTTTTGGTGGCAATAAATGCGGGATTGAATCGCTCCACGTGCCCCACTTGCCCTTTGACATTATATTCTTTAGCTAATGCAATAATTTCTTCGGCTTCCGCCAATGTATTTGAGATGGGTTTTTCTATGAAAACATGCTTACCTGACTTGATTGCAACTTTAGCGCATTTGTAGTGGGAAAGTGTAGGGGTAACAATGTCAATAACGTCAACCGCATGGATAAGTGTTGCTATTGTACTAAAATGTTTATAGCCAAATTCCTTTGATATTTTATCGGCGTTCTCTTGATTGGGATCGTAAAAGCCAACTAATTCATATTTTTCAGATTGTTGTAATAAACGTAAATGTATTTTTCCAAGATGACCAGCACCTAGTACTCCAATTTTCAGCATAATGATGTTGTTTCCACAAAAATAACAATTTAATGATTAAACCGTTAAGGATAAGCAACAATTATTTGATGATTT
The DNA here is from genome assembly GCF_052113685.1 of Flavobacterium sp. W22_SRS_FP1. Lineage (NCBI taxonomy): Bacteria > Pseudomonadati > Bacteroidota > Flavobacteriia > Flavobacteriales > Flavobacteriaceae > Flavobacterium > Flavobacterium sp. W22_SRS_FP1. The sequence continues at coordinate 137,333 of NZ_JBGQOE010000005.1, read as the reverse complement.
AAAATTAATATTTGACAATTGGAATTAGAATTTGTTTTCTATTTTTACCAAAATTAAATAATAAACTTTGAAAGATACAGGTAAGCATCAAGGGCTTCGCAATCAATTAGTAAGCGTTTTAGAGGAAAAAGGAATTACCGATGAAAATGTTTTGGGAGCTATAAAAAAGATTCCGAGACACTTGTTTTTGAACTCTAGTTTTGAAGACTATGCTTATCAAGACAAAGCATTTCCTATCGCTGCTGGTCAAACCATTTCGCAACCTTATACTGTCGCTTTCCAGTCACAATTATTGAACATAAAAAAAGGAAATAAAGTTTTAGAAATAGGCACAGGTTCAGGTTATCAGACTGCTGTATTGTGTTTGATGGGAGCCACAGTTTTTAGTGTAGAGCGCCAAAATGAATTATTTAAACAAACTTCAGTATTATTACCCAAGTTAGGAATTCGTCCTAAACATCTTTCTTTTGGTGACGGGTATAAAGGTTTGCCAAGTTATGCTCCCTTTGACAGTATCATTGTTACCGCCGGAGCACCTTTCATACCACAACCTTTGATGGCACAATTAAAAATAGGGGGTAGGCTCGTTATTCCATTGGGAGAAGGTGTGCAAATAATGACCTTATTGATCCGGATAAACGAAACTCAATTTGAGAAGCATGAATTGGGTGAATGTCGATTTGTTCCTTTGTTAGAACATAAAAATTAAATAAAAATACATTCGTGCTTCTGATTTTTGTTTTATTTTGATAGCATAGCGGCGTGACGCTCTAAGGTCTCTATCTCGATTTGGGCAATAAATAGTATGAAGGAGTCCTCATTAATTCCTGTCAAAGCATTTTCCAATTTTTTATAATATTTCATTCTGGTTTCGGAATCACCTTTAATGTTGACGATGATATAGCCATTTTGCAACAAAACAAAATTCATAATCAATCTCGAGACCTTTCCATTTGCATGCGTGAAAGGGTAGATAGCCAGTATTCGTTGATGCATTTCCGTTGCTAAAATAATGGGGTGCAAGGTGCTTCTGTTCTTTTCATACCATTTAAATAGTGCTTCTATTTCTTTTTCAATTTTTAAAGGATCTGATGGAGTAAAACCGTTTTCCTTTAAAGCGAATGAGATTTTACGGTATTGTCCAGCATCTTTCGGAAGTATCCCTCTCAAAATAAGACTATGTATAGAAGTCAGCTCTCTTTCATTAAGAGAAAGGTTCTTGTCAACCATATTTTTGATAAAAGCTATCGCTTCAATATGATTTAGCGCTTCCATATGTTCTCGCATATTTTTTCCTGAAATCGTTTGACCTTCATTGATAACCAAATTAGTTTCCAACAGCGTCAAAGTATTTCCTTCAATGCGATTACTTTCAAAGGTATATTCTAGGTCTGAGTCTTTGGTAATTTGAGAATTATTTATTGGCTCAGTAGTTTCTAGTTTTAGTTTTAATCTATCGATTTCATTCAACAGTTTTTGAAGCTGAGGCGAAATTTTACTGGCAGCAGATTTTCTTAGGGATTTAATCTCGACTTCGGCGTCTTTGAGCGCTTGTAAAGCGAATTCTTCTTGGCCAATTTCATGAATGATTCTTTCTTTCAACCAAGCGGTCATCAATATTTCAAAATTAACATCAAGCAGTGCTGCCAATTTTGTGATTTGCTCCTTGGTTGGTCTTCTCGTTCCGCTCTCAAATTTACTCACTAAAGCTTGGTCAATGCTTAATAATTGGGCTACTTCTCTTGTTTTTAATCCCTTTAGTTCTCGAGCGTTTTTAAGTAAACTTTTCATTAAAAAAAAACATGTTTATATTGTCTTGACAAATTAAGTCATTAAATCACATGTAAAAAAAGGTCAAATGTTCTGACCTTAATATTGATTTAAAACTCTTTTTTGATTCTTGCTAGATCACGCTTGGTGTCTTGTTCTTTAAGTGACTCTCTTTTATCGTAGGTTTTTTTTCCTCTGCAAAGTCCTATTTCGAGTTTAGCCATTCCTTTTTCGTTAGTGAACAATTTTAAAGGGATAATAGTTAATCCTTTGGCTTGAACACTTTTTGCCAAGCTCTTTAATTCTTTCTTGTTTAGCAGGAGTTTTCGTTCGCTTCGCGCTTTATGATTGAATTGATTTCCAAAAGTATATTCCTCAATATAGGTGTTAATTGCAAAAAGTTCCGTCCCGCTAAACTCGCAAAAACTTTCGGTAATGTTTGCTTTACCTAAACGAATTGATTTAATTTCAGTTCCGGCCAAAACGATTCCTGCGGTGAGTTTTTCGATTATTTCATAATCGTAACGTGCTCTTTTATTAAGTATGTTGATTTTCTTTAGCATAGGAGTACAAATGTAGGAACAAATCAATGAATCCCCACTATTTTTTAGAAAATTGATATAAATTTGCAATATGGAAAAGCAGCGATCAAAAGACCCTCTTCACGGAATTACTCTAAAAACAATTTTGGAAAAATTAGTCGACTATTATGGATTCGATACGATGGGCGAATTGGTGAATATTAAATGTTTTAATGAAAACCCGAGTATTAAATCGAGTCTAACTTTTTTGCGTAAGACGGAATGGGCCAGGAAAAAAGTGGAAGAATTATATTTAAAGGCGGAACCTAAGTTTGAAAATTAGAATTAGTTTAGTTTATAAGAAACCATAACACCTCCCCTATAAGGCAACCATTCACCGCTTTTGTTATAATTTTCGGCTGTTTCGTAACGCTCGCCAGTAGTCAATAAGTAGCCTTTGTAAAACCCCTGTTGATTTCCTCCCCCTATAAAAACATCTAGCATAAACTTGTCGTTTATTTTAGTTTGGTATCCTATTGTTGCACCCATTATATAGCCAAAACCTTTCTCATATTTGTCAGTATTCAAATAGTTCCATTTCTGAAAATTAAATAGAGTTGCGCCAATATGTGCCCCAATATAAAATCCATTATTCTTTTCATGGAAATGGTAGCGGTATTCTGGTATAAACGTATAAAATTGTCTAGGCTTTCCATTAATAGATCTCCAAGGCGATGCTAAAACATCAAATTGAAAGGTTGATTTTTTACCAATACTGGTTTCAATTCCGATATTTGGAATGGCTAGTAAAGTTGTTAAAGCATTTACTTTTATGTAGGTTTGGCTTTGTAATTGAATTGAAAGTAAAACGGTAAGTAAGAAGAAAATTTTTTTCATTATAAAGTTGGGGTCGATTTAAAAGTTGCCTTTTGGTTCTGTTTGGTTGCAAATATATGACATCAGCTATAGTAATTGTAATACATTTGCTATAATTTTACGCGATTATTTATTTAATAATGAATAAATGACGGTGTCCAAAAAGCGCCCTTCATAAAATTCATTTTCTTTTAAATGAGCTTCTTTTTTGAAACCATTCTTTTGCAACACTTTCTCTGATGCTAAATTAGCCGGATCTATAATTGCTTCAATAGAATGTAGCTTCATTTCCTCAAAACCATATTTTACTACTTGTTTTATGGCTTCCGGAATGATCTGCTTGCCGCGAAATTGTGGTAGTAACATATAGCCAATTTCGGCCCTATAATTTTCTAGACGTATCCTATAATGACCTATTATTCCAATCAGTTTTTGACTGCCTTTTAATGTAATAGCCCAATTTATTCCTTCTTGAGTTGTAATTTTGGCATCAATATTTGCAATATGTTCTAAAGCGTCTTCCGTATTTTTCAGTAATGGCCTCGGAATATATTTCATGGTTTCCGGATCGGACCGCAGTTGAAAAATCTCTTTTACGTCAGAGTTATTTACGCGTCGTAGAAATAAACGTTCCGTTTCAAGATTTGGAAATGGTTCAAAATTAAGCTGTAGCATATTTTTGACTATTAGATAAATTAAAGGATTTCGATGCTAAATTTTGATTTGAAAGTCTCATTTGACTCCAAAATTTGAATGCCTTCTTTTTCCATTAGGTTGCCGGAACTTTCAACAGAATCCGAATAGCCAAACCAAGGTTCAATACAAAGAAAAGGCGCGTCTTTTTTTGTCCAGATGCCAAGGTTAGGAAAGCTGTCATAATGCACTCGTAGAATTGGTATCCCAGTATCTAGTACGGTCAAATAATTAGATTTTAATGATTTAAATATCAAGGCGTCGTTTTGGAACAGCTGATAGTTTAGTGGAACAACAGGACCTACCTTCGCAAGGGTTTGCGTTTGATTTGAAATTAAATCATTTTCGAGTAGATTGTATTCCAAAGGCTCTTCTTTTTCAAATTGGATACTGTAGTTTTCAAAATTCCCAGGTAAAGAAAAGGCGGGATGCGCTCCAATTGAAAACGGCATCTTTCTGTTTCCTTTATTGATTACTTGATAATGAATATGCAAACTGTTGCTATCAAGTACATAGCTAATTTGGAGTTCAAAATCAAAGGGATATATCTTTAAAGTATCTTCAGATGATTGCAGCGAAAAAGTGGCGCTACTTTCATTTTTTTCAATTAATTCAAATACTCCATCTCTTGCGAAACCATGTCTAGATAAGTGGTAGTGATCGGAATTATAAGTATAGCTATTGTCTTTTAGAGTGCCTACAATTGGAAAAAGAACAGGGGAGTGTTTCCCCCAAAATTCAGGATTTCCCTCCCAAATGTGTTCTTTATTGTTACTCCTGCTTTTAAGTGAAAATAGTTCTGCGCCAGAATGATTAATTTCTGCAGTTAAAGTTGAGCTGGTTATCGTTGCGGTCAAAATGAGAGAATTTTTAATATATAATGAAGCTGTAAATATATTTCTTAATTTTTATTTTAGACAGAGAATAGTTAGTTATTCTGTTTTTGATAAAATTTTCCCAATTTTTGATTAAAGCCAAGGATTTATTTTATTGGTATGCTTCTTTTTCATTAATTTGCTATGTAAATAATGAAAAATATGAAAAATATTCGGTTCAAAGCCCTGCTCCAGATGGCCTTATTGTTAGGAGCATCTTGCCTATGGGCGCAGCAAGTTCCTACTAGTGAAAAAGTAGCAGTAACTTCAAATTATAGTTATCAGGATGCTTTTGCACCGTTTTTTTATTCGAAAAATGGAACTAGTACGCGTTCTGCTAGTGGCCAGCCCGGTCCGGAATATTGGCAAAATAGAGCTGATTATCAGTTGACCGCTGTATTAAATGAGCAAAAAAATGAAATTGTAGGTACAGACATAATTACCTACACTAATAATAGTCCAGATAAGATGTCTTTTGTTTGGATGAATGTGGACCAAAACTTATTTAAGGCAGATTCGCGTGGTAATGCAGTTATTCCTTTGACAGGGAGTCGTAATGGAGCTCGAGGACAAATTTTTGACGGAGGTCATAAAATTAAGTCTGTTAAAGTTATTAGCACAACTAAAGGAAAAGTTACTGAGATTGATGCTAAATACATCGTTACAGATACTAGAATGCAGATTATGCTACCTCAAGTATTAAATGCTAAAGGAGGTTCGGTGAAAATTAAAATTGATTTCTCCTATATTTCTCCTTTGGAAGGCTCGGACCGTACTGGAGTTCTAGACACTAAGAACGGGAAAATTTTTACTATCGCACAATGGTACCCACGTATGTGTGTGTATGATGATATACAAGGATGGAACGTAAACCCATATTTGGGAGCCTCTGAGTTTTACTTGGAATACGGAGATTTTGACGTAAATATTACGGCACCATCAAATCATATCGTCGTTTGTTCTGGAGAATTAGTGAATCCAACCGCTGTTTATAGTACAGTGGAACAAAACCGATTAGCACAAGCAAAAAAAAGTGACAAAACGGTTTTTATACGTACGGCTGACGAAGTATCGGCTGGTGCAAATGCTAGCGTGTCAACTACTAAAACATGGCATTATAAACTAAAAAATGCGAGAGATATGTCTTGGGCATCATCAGCAGCTTTTATTTTAGACGGAGCCGAAATTAATTTACCGAGCGGTAAAAAATCATTGGCATTATCAGCGTATCCTGTGGAGAGCTCCGGTGATGAAGCTTGGGGCCGTTCTACGGAGTTTACTAAGGCTTCTATTGAGAATTATTCTAAAAGATGGTTTGAGTATTCTTATCCAGTTGCTACAAATGTAGCAGGGAATGAAGGTGGTATGGAATATCCAGGAATTGTTTTTTGCGGATGGGAAGCTAAAGGCGAGGATTTATGGGGAGTGACTGATCACGAATTTGGTCATAACTGGTTCCCTATGATTGTGGGCTCAAACGAACGTTTATTTGCTTGGATGGATGAAGGGTTCAACAGTTTTATCAATTCATTAAGTTCAGCTGACTTCAACAATGGAGAGTACAAGTCAGAGCCAGTTGATTTTCATAAAATGGCAGAAACGTTTACCAGACCTGAATTAGAAACCATGATGAATTCGCCCGATAATATGAAAGAGGCTAATATTGGTGTTTTGTGTTATTTTAAGCCGAGCTCCGCGTTGATTGTTTTACGCGAACAGGTGTTAGGCGAAAAACGTTTTGATTTGGCTTTCCGCACCTATGTCGAGCGGTGGGCTTTTAAACATCCTACTCCGGATGACTTTTTTAGAACAATGGAAAATGTTGCTGGTGAGGATTTAAGTTGGTTCTGGAGAAGTTGGTTTGTGAATAATTGGCGATTAGATCAAGGGATAAATTCAATCAAATATGTGAAAAATGATCCTAATCTAGGAGTTGTTATTACTGTAGAGAATTTCGACAAAATGGCTATGCCATTAGTTTTAGACATAAAAACTAAAAGCGGAAAAGTGAGCCGTGTAAAACTACCTGTTGAAATATGGCAAAAAAACAAGCTATGGTCCTTTAAGCATGACTCTACTGAAGAAATTGAGAGCATTACTTTAGACCCAGACCATAGTTTTCCGGATAATAATGAAGGAAATAATATATGGACAGCAGCTAACGGAACCATTGAAAAAGATCTTATTTTAGATGGTTATCTGGGAACTTATTCTAATGATAAAGCTCCGATAAAAATTGTTTTTAGTGATAAAAATGGGCTTCTTAATGTAGGAATAACAGATTATCCTGACTTTACCGTAGAACTGATAGCTAAGGATTTTTTCGAATCTAAAAGAGCAGGACTTAAATTTCAATTTAACGAAAGCAAAACCGGATTTGATATGATTGTAAATGATAGTCAAAAGATTCCTTTTATGCGAGACAAATAGTTTGCTCAGTACCCTAAACGAAAACACCAGCGTAATACTGGTGTTTTTTTATATAAAATATTTGAGTTTTTTTTAAGATGGAATTTGTTGGCTTAAGCAATGTAAAGTCCCAAAACCCCATATCAAATCAATAGCGCTAATTCCTATGATTTCTCTATCGGGAAAACATTCCGCTAGAATGTTTAGTGCTTTACGATCATTAGGGTCGTTAAAAGTGGGAACTAAAACGCATTTATTCAAAATAAGGAAATTGGCATAACTCGCGGGCAATCTTAAATTTTCAAATTCGAGGCGTTTTGGCATTGGCAAAGCGACGATGATTGGAGACTTTCCGTTTTCTAACTTCGCATTTTGTAAACGCTTTAGGTTGTCTTGTAATGGAAGATAGTTGTTGTCTTCCGTATTTGTCTCGATAATGGTCACGATAGTGTCTTCATTGATGAAGCGGCATAAATCGTCGATGTGTCCATGTGTGTCATCGCCTTCAATACCATTTCCTAGCCAAATGACATTCGTTATTCCCAAGTATTCTTTGAATACGGCTTCGTAATCTGCTTTAGTGAAATTTGGATTTCGAACCTGAATATCGGGATGCATCAAACATTCTTCTGAGGTAAGTAAAGTTCCTTTTCCATTTGAATCTATTGCACCACCTTCAACAATTACAGGCTTTCCTTTGTACCTGACTTGCGTCAAAGGGATATCCAGAAACTGGGCAACTTTAGCGGGAACATGTTTGTCCAACATGTAATTTTTATATTTGGCCCAGCCGTTAAAGTTGAAATTTAGGGCTTCTCTTTCTTCTCCGTTTTTAATCACAATAGGACCGCTATCACGCATCCAGCTTCTATTAGTTTTTTGGATGATAAACGAAATGTTGTCAACGTTTACGAAAGCTCTTTCGAGCATTCCAGTAACTTTTTCTTTTAATTTTTCATCTGCAACGACCAAAAAAACTGTTTCATAAATGGCTACTTTTTTGATAAATTCGATAAACGCCCACTGAATAGCTTCATACTTTCCAGGCCAATCGTTCCCGTTATGTGGAAAACAAAGTAATATTCCTTGTTGGTCTTCCCATTCCGCAGGAAATCTTCTGTTAGTTGTAGTATTCATAATTAGTCGATTGCTCTTTTCGTAATGTCACCAAAAGCGTCAATTCGTCTGTCCCTGAAGAACGGCCAGTTCTGACGTACGTTTTCTTGTAAATCTAAGTCAACTTCGGCAATAAGGATTTCTTCTTTGTCGTGCGAGGCTTGCGCTAAAATTTCTCCCTGCGGTCCCGCAATAAACGAAGATCCCCAGAACTGAATTCCGGCCGTATCAGGCAAGTATTGTTCCAGACCAATTCTATTAGCGGCAGCAACGTACACTCCGTTAGCAACTGCGTGCCCTTTCATCACGCTCATCCAAGCGCCATGTTGGTTTTCACCATATTCGTCTTTTTCTGCAGGATGCCATCCGATTGCTGTTGGATAAAATAAAACTTCAGCCCCTTGAAGTGCCGTCAAGCGTGCCGCTTCTGGATACCACTGATCCCAACAGATTAAAGTTCCTATTTTTCCTTTCTTTGTTGGAATTGTTTTGAAACCTAAATCTCCAGGTGTGAAATAGAATTTTTCGTAAAAATGAGGGTCATCCGGAATATGCATTTTACGGTATAATCCCGCTTCTGAACCGTCTGTGTCTATGATATAAGCACTATTGTGATAAATGCCAGCCATTCTTTTTTCGAAGAAAGGAACAATAATAACCACCCCAAGTTCTTTTGCCAACGCGCCAAAAGCGATAAAGGAAGTGCTATATAATGGTTCTGCAATGGCAAAATTGTCAACATCTTCACTTTGACAGAAATAATGACTGCTGTATAATTCTGGTAACGAGATAACTTCAGCACCTTGACTGGCAGCATCTCGCACCCAGCTCAAACATTTTTTAAGGTTGTTTTCGGCAACGTCGTTAAGGTTCAGTTGAATGACTGCTATTTTGTATTTCTTGTTTGGCATTAGATAAATTTTAGACTGCAAAAATAGGCAATTTTATAAGGAGTAGATAATTGAGCTTATGGAAAAATGGTGTTCCATTAAAGTTACGCTTTTATCGTTTTGTTTTTTGTTGTGATAGAGTAGAGGAGCTAGCAGTAATTTGGTTATTTTTTTAATTTATTTTTTAATTTTCGTAATCTAAAAAGAGTCGTAATTCCCGTAACAAGCTTAGCAACTGATTGATGCGTCTATTGGTTTTTGGTTTAATAATTAGTCAAAAAGTTTGTTGAAAATTTATCCTGACATCTAGCTGAAATTGTGGATATCTATTTTATTTATTGTGCATTTTTTTTCCTTTAAAATCTATCTTTGACATCCTTAATTAAAAACAATAGAGCACAATGTGGTACGAATGCAAAATAAAATATAGAAAAACAGATGAGACTGGTTTACAAAAGATGGCAACAGAACCTTATCTAGTAGATGCTTTATCCTACACGGAAGCCGAAAGCAGAATCAATGAAGAGATGTCGGCCTACATAAGTGAAGAATTCAAAATCACGAACATTAAAGTAGCCAATTTTGCCGAGATACATCCCTTTGAAAACTGTGACCGTTGGTTTAAATCAAAAGTATCTTTGTTGGCTTATGATGAAGAAAGTGGTAAAGAACGAAAGACGAATATGTATATTTTATTACAGGCTAATGATGTTAAAGAAGCCTTTGATAACACTACTACTGTGATGAAAGGAACAATGGGTGATTATAGTATTCCTGCTATAACAGAATCTCCTATTCTAGATGTCTTTCCTTATTTCAGTGGTGAGGAAGGCGAATTAGAGCAAATAGAAAAGTTCAATGCCTTAAAAGCTTCTAAACCAGAACTGGCAGCAGAAATAGAAGATGATATGGAGTTTGAACCAGCTACTGAAGAGGCAACTGTTTAACGATACACAAGATATAACGTTCTTATCGCTGAGTAATAAAAAGAAACACTTGTTAATGCTACAATAGTAGAGTTAACGAGTGTTTCTTTTGTTATTTGATGATATAAAATTGTGGTTTATTCCGATTTATAAATGTGAATCGATTGACCCACTAATTTCCATTTGTTTTTTATCTTCTCTAAAAGTCGTATTTCATAGGAGAGCGTTTTCTTGCCATCTTTTGCCGTTGATTCTTCATCATGACTGACCCAAGCGCTTTCGCCATTGATGCTTATTTTGTAATTGGTGTTTACCGCAAAACCACCATTTCCCATTGCTTCCGGTTTGGTGTTAATCATTGCGGCTGGGGGAACGTCAAAAGTTTCACCTTTGGATGTAGAGATTAATATTCGGCTATACGGTTGGATATGCCAGCAATCACTGTGCCCTTTACTGTCTTGTGCCCTCCATGTAGCCGATTCTTTTTCTAACAGATTTTTAATCAATTCTGATTCGTCTTTCTTTTGTCCGTAACCTATTAGACTAATCGCAATAAGGAAGTAAGAGCTTAATTTCCATTTCATAGTTGTATGTTTTTCTGAAATTAAAAGTAGTGTTTTTTCTAAAGTTGGCCAAATAGTTATTGAGCTGTAGTTACTTGGCAATACAAAAGCTAGTCTATCTGGCAGTTTATTTATAGTTGTAACTGCTATTATTTATTAAGTCGTAGCTAATATTTTTTCGTATGCTTTTCTTGGGCTTGCTCTTAAATACACCAGACCACATAAAGTATAGCCCATCTTTTCAAAAATTTTAATCATAGCAATATTGTCAAAGTTGGTGTCTGCTTTTATACTGTATATATCATTTTTTAGGGCAAAATCTTCTACATATCGGATAATCATTTGAGCCAAGCCTTTACCCAAGTGTTTTTCGGAAATTGCCACTCGGTGAATCACAACAAAATCACCAGTCGTTAACCATTTGCCTTCAATTTTATCATAGGCGGGCTCGTCATCGATTATTACTGCACAATAACCGACTATAGTGTCTTCTTCAATTAAAACAAAACCCTGCCCTTTCTCAATGTCATTGTGTACAACTTGCAGATTGGGATAGCCGTCTTGCCATTGCGTGCTGCCGTCTTCTTTTCTGCGGAGTATGGCATGTTGCAGAATCTTCCATATTTTAGCGGCTTCAGATATTTTTGCTTTTCTAAAGTGATAATCCATCATTGTAATTTATTCGTTCATTATAATAGAAAACAGATCTTCTAGAATAAGATTTTTATAAAAAAAATACTTTATAGTTCTTGGTAAAGATTAAGTAGGAAGCGGTATTCGTTTTATAGACTAAGTTTCGTTTTGGTAGTTCCTTAAACCTTTCGATTTTTCACTTGTAGACAAAATATTTTTTTCATATTTATTATGAATTATAATCATCATTAGTCCAAAAAGAACTGCTGCAACAATTAAAACAATATTGACTAAGCCACTGACCCCAAAAGACATTCGGATTAAAATTGTCGAAATTATAAACCCAGAGTTCCTCATGATTTTATGAAATTCGTCTGTGTAAAAGAAAGAAATTAAAAGCAGAACTACATCTACTAAAATTAATACCGTGAAAAATTGATCAAAAAAGAGATTGTTAATACTTTCTAATATAGGTAACTGGGAGGTTGAGACAGGAGTGCCCATTAACCAATTTATGAGTGTGTAGGAAGCCATGATGAAAAATAATGGCAATAAAAGAACCGCTATTATTTTTTTCTTTTTGACAAAACGTTGAATAAAATCAGTTGCCTCTGCGTTCTCTTCAAACTTTTGCTTTCCATGCTTTTGAAACTGAAATATTAGATAGAAAAGTAATATAGATGCTACTATATCATAGGTAAATTTGAGATCACCCTTAATTTCGAACCATTCTGAAGTGAGTTGTAAAGAAGATAAATCTTTAAATAATTTTCGAATAATGATAAGGGTGATTATTTCATATTGCTTCGTTATGTAGGTTGTAAACGACTTTGGCAAGTAGTAAATTAATAGATAAACCTCATAAATAAGAATAAAGGAAAATGGCGTGTAAATTGCCGATATAGGATTTTTTAGTAATTCTGGGTTTCCCCCAATATATATAACATCGAATTTCTGTAGATAAATAAGGACTAGGTGAATTAAAAAACTCAACAATGCGATATTGAGAATTGTTTTTTCGACCTTAACACGTGTTCTCTCCGAAAGAAGAGTCTCAAAGATAATTGTTAGTATTTTCATTTTTATTTGCTTTTCGTTTTTTATCAAATAATATACAGCTGAGTCGACAAATTGACTTTTTTGCTAACCGTGACTAGGTCTCCCAAATAATTCATTTAAACTAATCTTTTTTAATGTTAATATTTACTCACTCTACAGTGGTTATTTCCTTCTTTAAAATAGGTTTCAGGAAAATCCAAATAGGGACGGTAAATAATCCAAATAGTAAAATATTAAATTTTGACTCAGTTGTAATACTATGGGCTATAAATGCGCCGAAAAGAATTCCAAAGCAGAAAGCGCCAAAACAAACTGTTTCAATTCCTTTTTTAGAAAAAGTTAACTTTCCTAGTGACAATGGCTTAATAAATTTCATTTTTAAGTTTTTTACTTTTATGGTTCTAGTTTTTTATTACTGTAAAAGGAACTTGATTTTATTAAGTCTACGGACCCGTATGTGTTTGAAATTGCGCACTTAAGATCTTTTTTTATTGATGCTAATTTATAAAATAAAACCTTACAAATAATTTAAATTTTTTTAAAAAACTGACACAAAAAACGGCGTCTAAATAATTTAAACGCCGTTTGCTTTTTATAGAGAAATTGTATTTATTATCGAATTGCTTTCACGAATTCGGCAATTTTTCCGGTACCACTCTCTGTCAAATACTGGATAAAAGCACTTCCTATTATGGCTCCTTTTGCAAACTGTGTCGCTTGGTTAAACGTTTCCTTGTTGTTGATTCCAAAACCGATCACTTGGGGGTTATTGAGATTCATATCGGAAATACGCTTGAAATACGCTTCTTGGTCGCTGCCAAATCCAGATTGTGAACCAGTAACACTAGCCGAGCTCACCATATAGATAAAGCCGTTAGAAACACTGTCTATAAAGCGGATACGCTCGTCAGCTGTTTGTGGTGTAATAAGTAATACATTTATCAGACCGTACTTTTCGAAGGTTTCTTTGTATTCCTCAGCATAAACATCAACGGGAAGGTCTGGAATAATTAATCCGTCAATACCAATCTCTGCACATTTCTTGCAGAAGTTCTCTATTCCGTATTGCAACATCGGGTTGAAATAGCCCATTACAATCAAGGGAATGGATACTGTGTTCCGAATGTCTTTTAGTTGGTCAAACAAAACTTGTGTCGTCATGCCATTATGCAAAGCTTGTGTCGAACTAGCTTGAATAGTTGGACCATCTGCCAATGGATCGCTGAAAGGCAATCCTATTTCGATCATGTCGACTCCATTTTTCTCTAAATCCTCGATGATTTGTACCGTGTCATTTAAATTGGGATAACCAGCAGAAAAATAGATAGAAAGTATCTTCTTGCCTTCTTGTAGTTTTTGATTTATTCTGTTCATTAGGGTGTTTTTTGTCAGATGTTTAATCTGATTTTGACATTTATATTTTTGCGGACTTATGTTATGGCTGTAAAAGCCCAGACAGTTTCTTTTGATTGCAATTGGACTTCAATCCGCTTATAATGCATTCCCTCGTACTGGTCTGCTAGCTGTAATTCTCGAAAGCTTGTTTCGTAGACCATACCGCTAATTGTGTCCTCTTGATTTTGGGTAGCAGTAATAATTGGATAGGTCTCTATTCCGTATTCTTCTTCAATTTTGATTTGTTTTACCACATACCCTACCAAAGTTTCTGGAACTCCTTGCAGTAGTCTTCCAAAAACTGTTTCTTGAATATCGTCTTCTTTTAAGTTACCGTAAGCAAATAATTTTTCCATATTTTGTATTTTGAAAGTTATTTTAAAATCCGATTATCTTGTTATTGTATGCGTTAGGGATGGAAGCGGTATCCTTTTTTTGTGGTTTTTTCAGCCACAAAAAAGATATAGCGTACAGCCCGCCCGCTTTTCAGCGGGAACGCCCTTTTACAATTTGAAGTAGTCAATATAGGTATTTAAATCTTTGTCTCCACGTCCGGAAAGATTGATCACTACAATGTCTTCTGGTTTGAATTTCATTTCGTCCAGAACGGCGAAAGCATGAGCTGTTTCTATAGCGGGAATTAGGCCTTCCATTTGCGAAAGTTTTAATCCCCAGTCCATTGCTTGCTCATCAGTGATGGAGATGAATTGCGCTCTTCCAGTCTTGAAAAGATTAGCATGCATAGGGCCAACACCTGGATAATCTAAGCCTGCTGAAATAGAATATGGTTCGGTTATTTGACCATCTGTAGTTTGCATCAATAGGGTTTTACTTCCATGAATTACCCCTACTTTTCCCAAGGCTGAAGTTGCTGCACTTTCGCCAGAATCAACTCCTAAACCTGCCGCTTCGACTGCTATAATTTTTACATCTTCATTGTCAAGAAAATGATAATAAGTTCCTGCAGCATTACTTCCGCCACCTACGCAAGCAATTACATAATCTGGATTTTCACGCCCTTCCTTTTCTAATAATTGTTCTTTGATTTCTTTAGAAATAACAGATTGAAAGCGAGCAACCATATCAGGATAAGGATGAGGCCCTACGACAGACCCAATTATATAGTAAGTGTCCACGGGATTGTTGATCCAGTCACGAATAGCTTCGTTTGTAGCGTCTTTTAAGGTTTTAGAACCTGAAAGGGCAGGACGAATTTCCGCTCCTAACATTTTCATACGGGCCACGTTTGGCGCTTGGCGCTTGATGTCGACTTCGCCCATATAAACAATACATTCTAATCCCATCAAGGCACAAACGGTCGCTGTTGCTACACCATGCTGTCCGGCACCCGTTTCGGCAATAATACGGGTTTTACCTAATCGTTTTGCCAGTAGGATTTGTCCAATGGTGTTGTTTACTTTGTGCGCTCCTGTATGACACAAATCTTCTCTTTTCAGATAGACTTTAGTGTTGTACTTTTCAGATAAGCGTGTCGCAAAATAGAGTGGGGTAGGACGTCCTACATAATCCTTTAAAAGAGCATCAAATTCTGCTTGAAACTCTGGTTCAGCTGTTATTTTGAGATAATTTTGGCGTAATTCCTCTACGTTAGGGTATAACATTTCGGGGATGTAAGCGCCTCCAAATTCGCCATAATAGCCTTTTTCATTTACGTTGTATGACATGATTTTTTTTTTTACTTAATTAGATTTTGAGATATATTGCCGTATACCTCCACATAATTGTATGCTTTTTAATCCTGGTTCTATTTCAAATTTACTGTTTACATCAATGGCATAAATGGGTAAATTAGTTTTTAGAATTTCATTTACTGCTGGCATTTCCTCTAGTCCTATTCCGCCACTTAGGAAAAAGGGTTTAGTAGAGGGGTACTTTTCTAAAACGGTCCAATCGAACGTGCTTCCGTTTCCTCCAGGTAATTTTCCTTTGGTGTCAAAAAGAAAATAATCGCAAAGGGGTTCGAAATCTTTTAAAAGTTCAAAATCAAAACTGTCAATTACTGAAAAGACTTTAACAATTTCGATCTCTTTTGGCAATCTCTTTTTTAATTCTTCACAAAACACAACTGATTCTTTTCCGTGTAATTGTACTGCTTGCAAATCGTGTAGCTGCACTTTATCGGCAACAATCTCGATGCTTTCGTTTACAAAGACACCAACTTTACGAATCGATTTAGGCAATTTAGGAATAACACCA
The DNA here is from genome assembly GCF_052113685.1 of Flavobacterium sp. W22_SRS_FP1. Classification (NCBI taxonomy): domain Bacteria; kingdom Pseudomonadati; phylum Bacteroidota; class Flavobacteriia; order Flavobacteriales; family Flavobacteriaceae; genus Flavobacterium; species Flavobacterium sp. W22_SRS_FP1. The sequence continues at coordinate 121,390 of NZ_JBGQOE010000005.1, read as the reverse complement.
TTAAAATATCGAGCTGATTTTTCCCAAAATATGAAGCCCAAATAATCTGGTAGGAGGGCCGCTACTTCGATTATATTATCGGGATATTTCATGCCGCAGATTTTTAATTTCATGTTTTTAAGGTTTTATCTTGCGCTACCCAACGGAAGCACCAAGCTTGCAATACTTTTTTTATAATTAATTATGTGTTAACTGCTCAATAAATTCCGTTGCCGCTTTGCCGGCATTATCAGTTTTCATAAAGTTTTCTCCTATAAGGAAACCTTGGTATCCGTATGGTTTTAATTGGGTTATCGCTTCTATTGAACTAATGCCACTCTCGGAAATTTTCACAAAGTCGTCTGGTATTTGACTCGCTAGTTGCTTGCTAAAATCTAAACTAACTTCGAATGTTTTTAGGTTTCTGTTGTTGACACCAATCATATCTAATGTGGGCATAATTGATTTTTCCAACTCCTCTGCACTATGTACTTCTAATAAAACTTCTAGTCCTAAATTTTTAGCAAATTCAGAAAGTAATTTAATTTCTGCACGGGTTAAAACCGACGCAATAAGTAAAATCAAGTCAGCACCGTATGCTTTGGCTTCTAGGATTTGGTATTCATCAACAATAAACTCTTTTCTCAATAGCGGAATGTTTACTGAGGCTCTAGCCAATAGTAAATCGTCAAGAGAACCACCAAAATATTTCCCATCTGTCAAAACCGAGATGCCACAAGCTCCGGCACTTTCGTATCCTTGCACTACTTCTTCAACGGTAAAACTGTGGTTGATTACAGATTTTGAAGGAGATCGGCGTTTGTGTTCAGCAATAATTCCAGAAGTGCTATTCTTTAAATTTTGGCTTAATGAAATGCTTTCTTTTCCGAAAAAAATAGAAGCTTCCAATTGGGATACAGGAATGATGGATTTCTTGAGAATGACTTCTCGTTTCTTGTCAACTATTATTTTATCTAAAATATTCATAATGTTATTGTTTCAGGTTTCAAGTTTTCAGTTTTAAAACGTTCCAAAAACTTGAAACATAAAACAAAGAAAACATGAAACGATATTTATTTGCTCAATTCTTGCAACGTTTTCAATGCACTGTGTCCTTTTCCGGAAAAAAGACTTTCTTTGGCTATTTCAAATCCTTCCAGAGGGGAACATTTGGTAACGGTTGCGATAGCCATTCCTGCATTGGCACAAACCACGTTGTTTTGGGCTTCGGTTCCTTTTCCAGAAATGATATCGGTAAACATTTGTGCAGACTCATCGATGGTTTTTCCACCTTCGATTTCTCTTTGTGACAATAGACGAACACTAAAACTTTCATTAGACAACATTCCCTCCATAGTACTCGTGATGATCTTGGTGGGACTGGTCAACGACACTTCATCGTAACCATCTAGGGAATGTAAAATTGTAAAATTCACATCAGTATTTTGGTACAAATAAGCATACATTCTAGCGAGTTCTAAATTAAAAACACCCACCAATTGATTTTTAGGGAACGATGGGTTTACCATAGGACCCAACATATTGAAGAAGGTTTTTACAGCTAAATCTTTTCGGATAGGTCCAACGTTTTTCATGGCTGGATGAAACAAAGGTGCATGTAAAACACAAATCCCAGCCTTGTCGATACTTCTTTCTAAGAAATCATTGTCATTGCTGAATTTGATTCCTAGTTTTTCCATCACATTGCTTGAACCAGAAATAGAAGAAACGCCATAATTTCCGTGTTTCGCTACTTTTATTCCTGCTCCAGCCGCTACAAAAGAAGCAAGGGTTGATATGTTGAAAGTATCTTTTCCGTCGCCACCAGTTCCACATAAATCGATTGTGTTGTATGCGGATAGGTCGACACGAATGCACAATTCCAATAGCGCTTCTCTAAAACCGGAAAGTTCTTCGATACTAATGCTTCGCATCATGTATACGGTCAGAAATGCTGAAATCTGGCTTGTGTTATAGCTACCGTTTGAAATATTAACCAACACATTTTTCGCCTCCTCTTTCGAAAGCATTTCATGATTGATCAGTCTATTTAATATGTTTTTCATTTATCTTTTTTTGTTTAAAGTTTCAGGTTAAAGTTTCAATTTCTGCAAACTGAAACCTAACTATTTACCCAATTCTCTAATATTCTCTTTCCGTTTGGCGTTAACACACTTTCAGGATGAAACTGTACTCCACGAACATCAAATGTTTTGTGTCTTAAGGACATTACTTGACCGTTTTCGTCAAAAGAGGTGGCTTCCAGAACATCTGGTAAAGGGGCGTCTACTATCCATGAATGATAACGGCCTACTTCGAATTCATGTCCTAATCCTTCAAAAAGTAATTCATCATCAACAGCTGTTTTTATTATTGTAGCTACACCATGATATACTTTATCTAAGTTAGAAAGAGTTCCTCCAAAAACCTCACCTATAGCCTGTTGTCCTAGGCACACACCAAGAATACTTTTGGTAGGTGCATATTTTCGAATTACCTCTTTCAATAAACCAGCTTCTTCAGGTATTCCTGGCCCTGGAGAAAGTACTATTTTATCGAAAATTGCTATTTCTTCAATATCAAATTCATCATTTCTATATACGGTTACTTCGCAATTTAAATCTTCTAGATAGTGTACCAGATTGTAAGTAAAACTATCGTAATTGTCTATGACTAGTATTTTTTTCATTATTTTATTGAAAAATTGAAAGATTTAAAGATTGAAAAATTGTAGATTTTTAGTAATCTTTAAATACTTAATTTATTAAATATTTTAATTATTTTTATATCGTTTCCGCCAAATCTAAAGCCGTATTTAATGCTCTCAATTTGTTATATACCTCCTGCATTTCATTTTCTTCATCTGAACTAGCTACTATTCCGGCACCCGCTTGTGAATGTAATTGGTGATTTTTGCTCAAGAAAGTTCGGATCATAATAGCATGGTTAAAGTTCCCTTCAAAATCCATGAAACCAATAGCGCCACCATAAAAATTACGGTTTGTTTTTTCGTACTCTTCAATGAGTTGCATCGCTCTATGTTTAGGAGCGCCACTTAGGGTTCCAGCAGGAAACGTATCTGCAACCACTTGCATGGTTGTTGCCTTTTCATGTAAATATGCTGACACCTTTGAAACTAAGTGAATTACATGTGAGAAAAATTGAACTTCCCTGTATTTATCGACTTTTACGTCATGCCCGTTGCGACTCAAGTCATTTCGAGCTAAATCTACTAACATAACATGTTCACTATTTTCCTTTTTGTCTTCGGATAGTTGTTTTGCAAGTACAGCATCTTTTTCATCATCACCGGTTCGTTTGAAAGTACCTGCTATGGGATGAATTTCTGCTTTTCGATCTTTTACGATAATTTGAGCTTCAGGTGAAGAACCAAATATTTTGAAATCACCATAATCAAAAAAGAATAAATATGGTGAAGGGTTTATGCTACGTAGGGCTCTATAAACATTAAACTCATCGCCTTTGAAACCTTGTGTAAAACGTCTGGATAATACCAATTGGAAAACATCGCCACGGAAGCAGTGTTTTTTAGCCAAAGCTACGTTGTGCTTGAATTCGGCATCGGTGAGATTAGAGAATCCTTCTCCTTCTTTCGAGAATTTATAAGAAGCTATATTTCTGGATTGCAACAGTTGCTCAATCTCTGAGATATTGTTTTTTCCTTCTAGACTGTGACAGAAAATGTATGCTTCATTTTTAAAATGGTTTATCGCAATAATATTTTGGTAAACGGCATAATAAACATCAGGTATTGAAATACTATTGTCTTTTTTGGCAACGGTCACTTTTTCAAAATAACGAACGGCGTCGTAAGAAATGTAACCAAATAAACCGTTATTTATAAATTTGAAATCGTTTTTTTCTGATTTGAATTGATGTGAAAAGTCTTGAATCACTTCAGGAACATTAGTGTCTGCGTCGATTGTAATTTTCTCTGAAGTACCGTCAGGATAGGATTTAAAGATAGTTTCGTTTTCTATTTTTATAGATGCAATGGGATTGCAACAGATATATGAAAAACTATTGTCACTTCCATGGTAATCACTACTCTCCAAAAGTAAACTGTTCGGGAATTTATCGCGTATTTTGAAATAGACACTGACAGGTGTCATAGTGTCGGCGAGTATTTGTTTGTATTTCGTATTTAGTGTAAATAGTTTCAACTTGAATAAATTTTAGGGTTTTTGATAGTATGAAAAACAAAAATTGTTAACATAAAAAAAAGGCTCGTCGTGATGACAAGCCTTTTATATTTATAGTTTATTATACCATAGGAGCTTAGTTCACGACAACTGACGTAAATTATTCCACCACCAAGTATTTTTTTTTATCATTTTCATGCGACAAATATATAAATGTTATTTGATTATTCAAACACATTAAACAAAAAAAAAACAGCTGTTTTTTGGTCTTTTTTGTTACATTATTTAATTGTGTTTATTTACTCATCTCACAAACAACTGTTAGATGAATAAATAAACATAATACTATAAAAGTATTAGAATTTTAAAGCTACTGCTAAATCGAAGTCATCAGAGATTGCTTTGTCTCCCAAGTTGTCAAAGAAGCTTCCTGAACCGTATTTGATGTCATATTTAGTTCTGTCTACTTTGAATTTTGTAGATGCGGTGTTACCGTTTACGGCCATATCAAATGTAACAGGATGTGTTTGTCCTTTGATTGTTAAATCAGCAGTTACAGCATACATGTTTGTTGTTTTGGCTGCAATAGTTTTGAATACTAATGTAGATGTTGGAAATTTTTCAGTTCCAAAGAAATCTGCTGAATTCAAGTGTCCGTTTAATTTTCCTTGGTATTCTCCTGATAAATCAGTAGAAGTCAATGATGTCATATCAACGGTGAAAGTTCCTCCTGTTAATTTTTTTCCTGCAAATACTAGTGCACCATCTTTGATGTTGACAGTTCCTTCGTGTTGTCCAGTCACTTTTTTACCAACCCAGTTAAGAGTACTTGCTGAAGCATCTATTTTCTTAGTTTGTGCTGTTACCGATACAGTAGATATAACTACTACTAATGCTAATGCAATTGCTTTGAAATTTCTCATTTGTTTAATTTTATTTGTGTTAATAATTATAGTGTGATAAATAAATCCTCGTTTGATTTTCTAACTTTTTTGAGGTGCTGTGTAGCATCCTCTTCATGACGGTATCCTACCGGTGCAACTAGGACCGAATTAAGGTTTAATTTATCCAAACCTAAAATTTCATTGAATTTTGCTGGAATAAAACCCTCCATCGGTGTGGAATCAATATTTAACTCAGCTGCTGCGTTTAATAAATTTCCCAAAGCCAAATAGGTCTGTTTTGCGGTCCAAGTACTTTTAATGTCTTCTGACATTGGGTTAATTGCTCCTTTCATGTAATCTCCATAGCCAGATAAAGCTTCAATGGGAAGGTTTCTGATCTCACTAGTATTTTTCAAGTAAGCATCGATTTCTGTGTTTCCAACATTCGTTTGACTAGCGAAAACAAATAAATGGGAAGCATCTGTAACTTGCGTTTGCCCATAAGCTGCAGGTAACAATTGTGCCCTAAGTTCTGCGCTTTCAACGATTATTACTTTATAAAGTTGTAATCCATAAGACGACGTGCTTAAACGAACGGCTTCTTTAAGAAAGTCTAAATCTGATGCTGATATTTTTTTTGTTGCATCAAATTTTTTAGTAGCGTAACGCCAATTTTGTTTATCTAAAAAGGTATTCATGTTTTTATTGGATTTGTTGGTTTCTGTATTTTTCTAATAATGTGTTTAATTGTTCTAATTCTTCGGCATTTAAATTGCTGCAGAAATAATTCTCATGTTCGATAACTTTAGGGTCTAATTCAGTTAAAGCTTGTAATCCTTTGTGAGTTATTGTCACTTCAATTTTTCTTCTATTTTCTGTACAGACATTCCTTGTGACTAATTCCTTTAATAATAGTTTGTCAACTAAACGAGTAGTATTACTGGTTTTTGCAACCATACGTTCTTGTATCATATTCATGTTAGCAGGATTGCCTTTTTGCCCTCTTAATATTCGTAACACATTATATTGTTCTCCTGATAAATCATACGGTTTTAAAACTATATTAAATTTCTCATTGATTATATTTTGCGTATGCAAAACATTCAAAACGACTTTTGTTGCCAGCTTTAATGATACACTACTTCTTATTTCATCTTCAATTTTCATAATAGTCTTCTATTATTTGTTGGTACAAATGTAACATTTTTTTTATTTGTATATACAAATAATAGTTATTATTTTGTTAAAATTTATTTATTTCAAGATTTAGGTTAGTGTTTAGAAAAGTTAAATAGATCCAGCTTAAAAAGCAATTTTTCTGGGATCTAATTAAAGTCTTACTTTACGAAAAAAATAAAAGATAAGGAACTCTTTTAGGCTAGAAAGTTCCAAAAATGGAAATAGCATACTGCAATCGACAAATCATTATACACAAAGTACAGCTCTGTTATTTTTAAAATTAGTGAGTGTATTTTTATTTAGTTGGATTCGATATTTAATTTAGGTAGCATGTTAGTTTATTGAATCTTAATTACAGTTAAAATTCTATTAGTTGTGGATAAAGTTCCAGCATCAATATTCCATCTTACATCAATGTTTTCTCCTTGAGCAACTGTAGCGATGGCTTGTAAGGTTATATCTGCCGTATTCACATGCGTTGTTCTTACCCTGCTAGAATTAGGAATTAGCACTCCATTTTGGTAGAGGCTAAAACTAGCATTACCATCAATCTCCTTGATTACAATAGTATCGCCTTGTTCGGGGTAGATCGTTCCATTTACCGTAGAAGTCTCTAATGCAGTTATATTTCCTAAACCGGTTGCAATATCTCCATTATAAGTTGAAATACCGGTATTCCCTATTCCTCCTGCAGCGGTAAGCGCAACAAAAGAACGCACCGTTCTGAAATTAATAAAAGAGGGGCCTGACGGAACCGTAATCGTTCCTGGCCCAAAAGCAATTGCTCCTGCGGTTGTTAACATTCTTCCTTCTAAGATGCAATCAGCCCCTACAGCTACAGCAAAATCATGAGAAAGTAGAGTCCCGTCAACTTTGCAGCCTGCTCCTATTCCAATAGCTCCATTCGCCAACCAATAGATATTACTTGCTGAGGCTCCGTTCACTAAATGAACTTTAATCCCTGCAGTGGTATTAAATGCACCTCCTGCTTTAAAGACAAAATAGGCATCTGGATTATTTTCTGCGTCTAAAGTAAGATCTGTAGTAATGCTTATCGCTCCTCCCCAAGAATATACCCCTGGAGTATAGGTCGAGCCACCAATATCGCCGGCAGCTACCACATGAGTCTTTACAGGTAGATTATTGATTTCATTATAGATCGTATTCAAATCTTCAATTGCTTGGCCTGTATTTACAACATTTGACGAATTAGCAGGAGATATACTGTATTGACCATTAAAAAAGACCAAATAAGTCCCAGCTTCTGGTGATTTGCTCATTCCTGATATTATTACGTCAGAACTTGAAGAAGTCGAAATAGTTGCTCCTGCATCAATTGATCCATAGGTGTTCGCATGAGATTGATTAGCTAAAACAAAAGCAGTAGTAGCAATTTGATCAGTATTTGTTGCTAGCGCTGCCGTTGGTGCCGTTGGAACTCCTGATAAACTGGGAGATTCTGATAAAACAACATTTAGAGTTCCAGTAGTTGCAATTTCCTCTATGGATCCTGTTCCTGGGCCAGTTCTACCTAAGATAGTGTTAGGATTAACATTCTGAATTTTGGAATAAGTTACATTTGAATCTAAGATTTTATCTGTCGTTACGGTATTATTAACGATGGTGCTTAACCCATTGTTATCTAGTGTTATATCGCCACTAAAAGATACGGAAGTTGCCTTTCCTTCAGCATTTCCAAGTAATACATGACTTGGTGCCAGTTGTAAATCGAGATCAGTAGTCAAAAGACCTCTCCAGGCATTTGAAGTGTAAATCTGTATTGCTGAGGTAGATGCGGTGGAGCAATCTAGACACCACAGCATTAAGCCTTCGGGTGGATTACTAATAACATCTCTTTGCGCTTTAGTCATACGGGGAAGTAAAAGTCCTTTGGTTGTACTTTCCATTTCTAAAACAGCCTTATCATTTATAGAATTTGAATTATCCCCGAATTTCTGCATGATTTGCGCCGAAGCGCCGCTGGTGCAAAACCAAAGTAAAGAGAGAGAGAGCAATGTCTTATAAAATGAAAAAGTACGCATAATTGTATATTTTAGAATTCCGGAAAATTAGTCAATAATATACCAAGCACTGCCGTTAGATTGTACTCGCATTGTTTTTGGGTAGTCCAAAGAAGAAATCGAAGTAGTTTCCGTAAGTTTTAATGCAGGGCTTATGGTTAATGGATTAACTGATTCATCCGTTTTACGAATAACATAAACTTTCCCACTGGTATCTGAAGCTGCAGGTAATGTTAATTGAAAAGTCTTAGAATTGTTGTTGCATAGAATAGTATAATCAGAACGTTTGGCGGTATAGTTATCCGTTATCGTACTGATTGCATTAAAGGTAGAGTATACGTCTACATAGGTCTTTACCGCTTTTACAGAAGGGTATTTAAGGTCTGAATCTTTGTCTGTATAAACATCTGTCGACTTATTGGATTTATCTTCTTTTGATAGAATGTTAGACGTGTTGTCGACAATTGCTTGTGTTTGCTCAGTAGTTATTCCAGTTTTACCAGTGTTGGCGGCAACTGCAGAGTTCGCAGCTACTAAATTGTCCGTGTATCCTATTTTTAATGTATTTGCTGCAATTTCACTAGCCTGACCATCAGAGATTCCAGTTTTAGCAGTATTGGCAGCAACTGCAGAGTTCGCAGCTACTAAATTGTCTGTGTATCCTACCTTTAATGTATTAGTTGCAATTTCACTAGCCTGACCGTCAGAGATTCCAGTTTTAGCAGTATTAGCAACAACTGCAGAGTTCGCAGCTACCAAGTCATCTGTATATCCTATTTTTAAGGTATTTGCTGCAATTTCACTAGCCTGACTATCAGAGATTCCAGTTTTAGCAGTATTGGCAGCAACTGCAGCGTTCGCAGCTACTAAATTGTCTGTATATCCTACTTTTAATGTATTTGTTGCTATTGCGCCGGCTTGCTCAGTAGTAATTCCAGTTTTAGCAGTATTTAAAGCAATCGCATCTGCATTTGTACTTTCTGCACCTTGCGCTCTTGCAGTTTCAGCAGTTAAATCTGCTGCATCGGCTTTTAAATTCAACGCTTCAGTATCTGCAAAGGCAATCCATTTAGTACCAGTCCAAATTTGCAAACCTGGGGTCGTACTTCCTGTTACGTAAACAATCAAACCTTTATCTACTGTGGATAGCCCTGCAGGCGGAGTATCCATTCGAGGAGGTAAAAATCCTTTACTCGTACTTTCTAGTTCTAAAACCGCATTTGGGTTTATTGTAAATGAATTTTGCCCAATTTTTTGTACAACTTGGGCGGAAGCGTCTGTAATTGCGAATCCAAATAGTAAGCCTGTTACTATCATTCTTGAAGTAGTTTTGTAATTCATTTCGTTGTGTTATTAAGATTAATTGATAACATTCCAGACTTTTCCGTCGGACTGTATCTTAAAAGTTTTAGCGTAATTAAGAGTTGAAACAGTGCTTTTCTTGGTCAACTGTATCTCTGGATTTATTTTTAATTCATTTGAGGTTTCATCTATTTTAGCGATAACATATATTTTACCTGCACAGCTGCTAACTTCTGGTAGATTTATGCTAAAGGACGCGGCTTCGGCATCACATAGAATAGTATAATCAGTCCGAAGAACATTATAATTTTTAGATGTTGATATAATTGCATTTGTGAGTTGCTTGCCTTCTAATTTTTGAATGGCTGACAAAATGCTATCATCAGCAGATATTTCTCCCACTCCTTTTATATAGCCCGTTAGTTTTTTTGAAATAACGGCATCATTATTTATCGTAAGAATTCCTAAGTCAGTAATAGTAGCTTCACCAGTTAATTTTATTTCATGAGCCAAACCATCACTATTACCAATTAAAAAATTTCCAGTAGCCAAGTTGCTTAATGTGCTTTCAGATGTTTCATTGTTTCCTAGTGTAACCCAATTAGGATTCGATTTTGTTCCAATATTATTTTCGATAGCATTTAGTGAGGTATTATAAATAATTAGTCCGTTTGCAGGATTTTGTATTAAATCACGTTGTACCGTATTCATTCTAGGTATTAGAAATCCTTTAGTGGTAGATGTAATATCTAAAATTGAAGAAGCATCCGGTGTTTTTGTCCCAATACCCGTTTGGGCAAAGACAAAACTAGATTGCAGTATTATTAATAATATGAAATAATATATTTTCAAATGAGTTTTAATTTATCCGGTATCTACCAAAAATTAATTTTTATTTATTATTTTTCTTGTTATGAGTGAAGCACCATTGTCCAATTCAATCCTTGCGATATACATACCATCTGCGTGACTGAAAGGGATATCGTATTTTAGATCTGCATTTAGTCGTTGTGATACTATTTTTTTTCCTGTCATATCGTAGACAATCAAAGCCGTTATTGGTAGAGAAGCTTTAATAGATAATCTGTTATTGTTGAGATATGCCATCAGTTCTACTTTTTCAAATTGAGCAACTGAGAGTTGCTTTGTAGTTGTTGTTCCTAATGAAAAAGCCGAGTAAGCAGATATGTCTATTTCTTTATTCGAACTGATAGAGCCGTAACCTAAATTACTTATTTCCCCTAGTATCGAATACTCATCCACCATTGAAGGTATTATAACCCAGGCAGACCCATTATAACCTACAATAGTTAAATTAATTAGTGAAGAAGATGTTAAATCTGAAATATCGCTTGAAGAACTCCAGCTAAGCGAAATGTCTACTTTTGCTCCTTCGCTCTTAATATCCCAATACTCAACAGTGGATATTGCAGAGATAGATTCGTCAAAAACAGTTCCCAAAGTGTTTGCTGGCGATCTAAAATAGGCTGCGTCTACACCTACAGAATTTGACGAAGTCACTTGAATTGGGGCATAAACACCGGATTGACCCACGGGCAATACGAAAGCTGCGGTACTGTGGGTTTGAACATATCCATCTACAAAATATGTTTCACTAGCTCCAGCCCAATAGGAACCATCAGACATGGATAACACGCCATAATGGAAATTAGTTCTGCTAGTTGTTATTGTTCCTGAACCAAAATCAAAAGTTTCTCCGTTAATATGGAGGGCACTATTGTCGCCAATATGTAAATCACCATTATTTTTTATCTGCGAATGCACCATATTTCCTGTGAATATGGAACTTAAAAATAAAAAGTAAGGAAGAGATGATTTTATTTTTTGACTTATTGTCATATAAATTTTTTGGTTTTTAAGTTTGGTACCGGTTTTGACTTAGTAAAATTATACACATACTGTTTAATAAAATTATATTTACGATAAGTCCTGTTTAACCTTCGGTGGATGTCATATAAGTGTAGGTGAATGGTTTTATCACTAAAATAAAGGATGTGGCTATTTTTAGGACGACAGTTTGGTGTGTATTGATGTAAACACTTGTTAAAAAAAAAATATTTTTTCGCCATGCAAAAGTATATTTGAGCTGACTTTTACTAGCTCTAATTTTAGTGGTCTAAAAAAAACAAATACGACATTGCTTTAATTTTGACAAGAACACAGAAATAATTATTGTTTTTAATTACAGTAAAAGCCGTTTTTTAGTCTCAAAATTTCACGTAAGAAGGAATTAAATATTTCTAAAATGCTGAATTTATTGTTGACCATCGCTGAGTGGCAATTGGCTCTCTAATTGTGTTCGATCTCGATTTTTTAAGTTGTAAATCATCAGCTTCCAAATGTAAAATCCGTGCTCCATATCGAGGCTAACTTTTGGGTCGAAAAGCTATCTTAAAAGCCGCCAAAATGATTATTGTTGCTACTAGAAATGTCTTTTTCATTTATTTTTTTTTAATAAATGCTAACAGAGTAGAGTTAGAGAGGATACTTAATCAACACATCGCATTTTTTAAGTTAGACTTTCAGTTTTTGTACTTAAATATTTAATTTCTTAATTTAATTTTTGGAAAAAATGTTTCTAGAACAATATGATTGTTAGTTAATTATTTATTGTGAATTAAAATTGTGAAAATGCCTACAAAATAACTAGTCTCTAACAAACCAGGAAATAGGACTTTTAACTTAAAGATCATTTTTTAATAAAAAGAATTTGTACAACGGTAGTATTGAACTTTTTTTGTAATAAACTTCTTTAATTAAATGTTTATCAGTCGATTTAGAGAGAATTAAATTGTAATTTGCGCAAAGGATTTTTGTAGTGCTTTTTTATTGATTAATGCCAAGTTTCTGAGATCATTTTTTTTAATTGACATTTCTTACACGTATGTTGTTTCTTAAAAAATTTGTGTATTACTGTTTGAAATTGCATAAAATGTTTATTGTTAATTTTTATGAGTAAGAATTTTTCCAAATTAACCTACGAAGAGCTTCTTGAGTCCTTGAAATACCAAGAGCTGCAAATTGATCGTTTACTTAAAAGCGAATCATCCCGAACTAATTTAAATTTCTACTTTAAAGAATCTTTAGATTTTGTATGCATACTCGGTGCCGATGGTTGCTATAAAGAAGTAAATCCTGCTTTTATAAAAATTCTAGGCTATACAAAAGAGGAGTTACTTAGTAAATCCTCAATGTGTTTTGTACATCCTGATGATGTGGAGTCATCCATAAAAGAGATGGAAAGATTATCACCTGAAACTATATCCTTTATTTATGAAAACAGACTTATAAAAAAAAATGGAGAAATTGTTTTTATCCAGTGGGCAACAAGTATTGATAATACAGAAGAAACTACTTACTCAATAGGGAGAGACATTACTAAAGAGAAAATTGAAAATAATAGAACGAAAGAAAGCGAAAAGAATTTTAGAGCATTAGTAGAAAATAATGACGGAATAATAACAGTTATTGATGAGAATTTAAAAGTTTTATTTCGAAGTCCTTCATCTGCTAGAGTAACTGGATATACTGATAAGGAGTTTGACGATATTCCTGACAAGGAATATTTTCATCCAGATTATTTAGAATATATTTATAATATTATACAGAATTCTATAAGTAACCCCGGAAAATTATTTCCAGCCTTGTTTCGCGTAAAGCATAAGAACGGGCATTATATATGGTTAGAAGGAATAATCAATAATAGATTTTATGACAGTAGTGTAAATGGAATTATTTCAAACTTTAGAGATGTCACTGATAGAATGGAATCCATTTCTATTCTAAAAAAAGAGCGAGACGTTTTTGCGAAAATTGCCGCTACATCTCCAGGTTTAATTTATTCGATGCGTCAAAATTTTGACGGTTCGCTATGCTATCCCTACGCGAGCGATGCTATAAAAGAGATCTACGGATTTAGTTTTGATGAGGTCGCGAGTAATGCAAATATTATTTTCGATTTAATCCATCCAGATGATATTGCTGGAGTAACAGCAAATATTATAAATACAAAAACGAAATTGGTTCCCCTCAAAGGAGAATATCGTTATTTGCACCCTACAAAAGGGCTTGTTTGGCATGATGTTAATTCGCTACCGGTAGTTGAGCCAGAGGGCACGGTAATTTGTCATGGTACAGTAACCGATATAACTGAGCGTAAAATTACAGAAGAATTAATCATTAAAGAAAAACTGCTTTCTGAAAAGATAATAAATAATCTTCCAGGGATATTTTATCTCTATAATGAATCTGGAAAATTTGTAAAATGGAATAGGAATTGCGAGCTGGTCACAGGTTATGGAAGCCACGAAATTGAAACAATGAAACCTTTTGATTTCTTTGAAGTAACAGAAAAAGAAAGAATTGAAAAAAGGGTAAAAACTATATTAGAGCGCAATTCAACTAATATTGAATATAAACTTCCAGGTATTGAGGTTGAGTTTTATACAAAAAACAAAAATAAAGTCCCCTATTTTATTGAATCACTCGCCATAGAGTATCAAGGGGAAAAATGTGTGTTCGGGATAGGGCTCGATCTTACTGAGAAGAAGAAAGCGGAAGAGGAGCTTAAGGTCATTTACGAAAAAATGGAAGCTGTCTTTGATGCAATTCCGGATTTATTATTTGAAGTTGGAATTGATGGTTATATCTATAATTTTCATTCCCATCTTAAAGACTTACCTGAAATGTATTCGAACCGCATTATAGGGAAAACTTTTTTTGATATCCTACCTTCTGAGGCAGCAGATATTGCGATAGCGGCGATACGCGAATCATATGAACAAGGATTTTCAAACGGAAGACAATATAGTATAGAATCGCCAACAGGTAAGTCTTGGTTTGAACTCTCCATAGCACCAATGCAAGGAGGCAAAAATCAAGACGTACATTTTATCTGCCTGTCAAGGGAAATCACCGCTGCTAAAAAAGGAGATGAAGCTTTACTACAAAGTGAAGGAAGATATCGTGGTTTACTAGATAACTTGGATGCAGGCGTAATAGTACACGACCCAAATACCGCAATAATAATGAGTAATCAGAAAGCTTATGAATTATTAGGTTTAAACCCAGATCATGTAATCGGTATGCAGGCACTTGATTCTGAATGGGGATTTCTAAATAAGGATGGCTCCATAATGGATGCTGAGCTTTTTCCAGTAAACCAAATCGCTAGAACAAAACAATCAATTAAAAACGTTTTAGTTGGAGTAAATCGCCCACTAAGTTCTGATGTGGCTTGGATTCTGGTAAGTGGTTATCCATTTTTTGATAATAAGGGAGATTTAGCGGAAATTGTGATTAGTTTCATTGATATTACAGACCGAAAATTGTTAGAAATTGAGGTTTTGAAATCTAAAGAACTGGCCGAAAACGCTAACAAAGCTAAAACTGATTTTCTGGCTAATATGAGTCATGAAATTAGAACGCCATTAAATGCAATTATAGGGTATACCCACCTGTTGATGAAATCGCAGTTAGAACCAACCCAATCGGAATATATGTCTACCATTAATGAATCAGCCACTTCATTATTAGATATAGTAAATGATGTTTTGGATTTTTCAAAGGTTGAATCAGGCAAAATGGAGTTAAGTAACGAAAACTTAGATTTGTTTAAACTGTCGGATCAGGTAATTGATTTGTTTAAATATCAAGCCATGAAAAAAGACATAGCTTTAGTGCTGCACATGGATCCCAAAGTTCCTCAATTTATCCTTGCAGATTCAGTCAGATTAAAACAAATCTTGGTAAACCTGCTAAGCAATGCTTTTAAGTTTACAAATACAGGTGTGATAAGATTGGACATTGATGTAATGCCAAACAATAGTATAGACTTTTCAAGAATAAAATTCTCTGTAAAGGATACTGGAATTGGAATAAAAGGAAGCAACAACCTCAAAATATTTCAATCTTTTGTGCAAGAAGACAATTCAATCAGCCGAAAATTTGGAGGAACAGGATTAGGACTATCCATTTCAAATCAACTGTTGGCATTAATGAACAGTAGATTAAACTTGAGAAGCAAATATGGAGAAGGAAGTGATTTTTTCTTCGAAATTGATTTTAAAAGGTCAAACGATAGTGAAATTTTAAACATCAAGACAGACAGCCTAAATACCAATGGCTCCAGTAACTTTTTACCAATTAAGGGTCATAAAAAAGTGTTGATAGTTGAGGACAATAGAATAAATATGCTTCTAGCCAAAACATTGGTTCAAACACTTATTTCTGATTGTGTTATTTATGAAGCTAAGGACGGTAACGATGCGGTTGACGTATATAAAAGAGAGATGCCAGATGTTATTTTAATGGACATCCAGATGCCTAATAAAAACGGATATGAAGCGACCAGAGAAATCAGGAAATTAAAAGATTCGGCTGAAGTTCCCATAATAGCAATTACAGCGGGTATTATGGCAGATGATAAGCAGAAATGTTTAGAAGCGGGTTTGAATGACTATTTATCTAAACCTATTATTGAATCCGAGTTAAAAAGAGTGCTAGTTAAATGGCTGGTTAAGTAGTAGTTTTTTGCCGCCTCATCTCTTAGTTTTAAATAGCACGGTTATTCCTATAATTTCTTTTATTGTAATTTACAGGTACTTTAGCTAGAGTCCCTTATTCAGCTAAGATCTGTGATTATTTATTTGATTTTAAAATAAAAGCAGAAAGTATTTTTAGGAAAAAAATGGCTAATATTGTAGTTGATTTGCGATGATAATTTAAATAAAGCTTATATTTATATCTTGCAAAATAAAAACACAAAATTTAAGTGTTTAGTAATCAGTTCTGTTTAAGCGAAAGTCGACTTATGAAGCAAAATAGCGGTATGAAATTAATTGCAAAAGATAGTGTAAGCAATAATGAGGATAAGCTTTCTGAAAAGTATTCAAAAAGTGATATTCCTTATAATGAAGATGAAAAATTCCCTATTGTAGGTATAGGAGCTTCTGCAGGTGGCCTAGAATCATTTGAGTTATTTTTTGAAAACACGCCCGTAGACACTGGAATGGCTTTTGTATTAGTCCAGCATCTCGATCCTACCCATGAGGGTAGATTGCCAGAGTTGATTCAACGAAAGACAGGCATGACAGTTTTACAGGTCGAGGATCGATTAGAAGTGAAACCCAATCACGTATACATTATACCTCCAAATAAGAGTCTGTCAATATTACATGGCAGGTTCCATATATTTGAACCAGAAGAGAAAAGAGGTTTACGATTGCCAATAGATATCTTTTTCAGAGCTCTGGCAGAGGATAGAAAAGATAGCAGCATAGGGGTAATCCTATCAGGCATGGGATCTGATGGCTGCCTTGGTGTAAAGGCCATTAAACAACAAAACGGGCTAGTGATGGTCCAAGATCCCTCCACGGCTAAGTTTCCTAGTATGCCTTCTAACGCGATCCGCTCAGTTAATGCAGATATCGTCGCTCCAGTTGAGGAGTTACCTGCTAAACTTATTCATTTTTTAAAATATTTTTCACTGAGGAAAGACGAAACCGAAGTAAAAAGCAAAAGCAGCATAGATAAAATAATAAGCTTGTTGTTAGATCAGTCAGGACATGATTTTTCGATGTACAAGAAAAGTACTTTAAGAAGGAGAATAGAAAGGCGTATCGCGATTCATGAAATTCAAAATTTAGATGGATACGTTCTGTTTTTGCAGAAAAACCCCAGAGAAGTGGAGCTTCTTTTTAATGAATTGTTGATTGGTGTTACGAGCTTTTTTCGTGATTTAGAAGTGTGGAATAAGCTTAAAGAAGAAATCTTGCCCCAGTATATTAAAACGCTACCTGATAATTATGTTATAAGAGCTTGGGTTACCGCTTGCTCAACAGGTGAAGAAGCATACTCATTAGCGATTCTTTTTAATGAGGTTATAAACGAGATGAATAATACGAGAGGACTTTCATTGAAGATATTCGCATCTGACATTGATGTCATGGCTATCGAGAAAGCACGTAAGGGCCTATTCCCAAGTAATATAGTAGCAGATGTATCGCCAGAGCGAATCGATAAGAATTTTAGGGACGAAGCCGAAGGTTTTCGTGTAAACACTAACATTCGAGAAATGTTAGTATTTGCTCCTCATGATTTAATCAAGGACCCTCCTTTTACTAAAATCGATATACTCACTTGTCGTAATATGCTTATCTATATGGAACCGCCGTTACAAAAAAAACTGATGACTTTATTTAATTACAGTCTGAACCCTGGGGGTATTATGATACTTGGTACTGCAGAATCACTTGGGCAAAATAATACTGATTTTGAAGTAATAGATTCCAGATTGAAAATTTTCAAAAAAACGAAAAGCACCAAAGTGAATGGTTTTATAGATTTTCCGAGCTCCTTTACTAGAGGGGAAAAAAAGCCTGTTTTGACTAAGCCTACATATAATATGACGGAAAATATACAAACATTAGCAGACCAAGTTTTGCTTCAACGATACGCGCCTGCAAGTGTTATGGTTAACGAAAAGGGGGATATTTTATATATTACAGGAAGAACAGGAAAATATTTAGAACCCGTTGCCGGAAAGGCAAATTGGAATATACATGCTATGGCTAGAGAAGGCCTCCGTAATGTACTTCCTGCTGCTTTCAGAAAAGCTAAAAAGACCTTTGAACCCATTGTCCTACCAAGGATAAAGATACTTAACGATAGTAGTTTTGTTATTGTTGATCTTACGCTTCAATGTATTGATAGTCCTGCTGAGATAAAAGGCATGATTATGATCGTTTTTAAGGAATTGCCAAGTGCAAAAGAGCAGCATACTACAAGTTTAACATCAAATGTCCAAATTGGAAACGATGATTTTAAGGCATTGGAAGCAGAACTGAAGCAAAGTAATGTTGACCTGCAAATTACTCGAGAAGAAATGCAAACTTCTCAGGAAGAACTCAAGTCCTCTAACGAAGAATTGCAATCTACCAACGAAGAATTACAATCTACAAACGAAGAGCTCACTACGTCTAAAGAAGAGATGCAGAGCCTAAACGAAGAACTACAAACGATAAATGCAGAACTGCAAAGCAAGTTAATTGATTTTGAAACGGCAAACAATGACATGAAAAATCTACTTAACAGTACCGATATAGCTACTCTTTTTCTGGATATGAACTTAAGCATCCGAAGGTTTACGGAGCCTGTTTCCAAAATATTTAAGGTAAGAGCATCAGATACTGGAAGACCTTTTACTGACTTAGTAACTGAATTAGAATATCCAGAAATGGAGATTCATGCGAGAGAAGTGATTAAGAATCTAACCCCGTTAGAAACCAAGGTTACTACTAAGGATGGTAAGTGGTTTTATGTTAAAATATTGCCATATCGTACTTTAGATGACAAAATAGATGGATTAGTAATTACGTTTATTGACATTACTCTGGCGAGAAAAGCGGAAGAGGCGCTTAATTATGAAAATCGGTACTTACGACTGTTTGAATCAGCGAAGGATGGAATTCTTATTCTTAATGCTGAAACAGGTAAAATTATTGACGTAAATCCATTTTTGATTAAAAAGTTAGGTTACTCAGAGGAGGAATTGAAGGAAAAAACAATTTGGGAAATCGGAATGTTTAAAGATATAGAGGCTAGTAAAGACATGTTTCTAGAATTGCAAAAGAAAAATTTTATCCGTTATGAAAATTTGCCGCTTGAAACCGCAATCGGGGAAATACTAAATGTTGAGTTCGTAAGTAATGTATTTACCGTAAACAACAATAAGAGAATTCAGTGCATAATAAGAGAGGTAGTTGATAAGAGAAATACATTAATGGCAGCTCCTGATGCCCATTACCGTCAGCTTTTTGAGTCAAAAGAAGAAGGTGTATTGTTCATTGATGCTGATGCGGGTAAAATAATAGAAATTAACCAGTATTTGATTGATCTCCTTGGCTATTCAAAGGAGTATTTTTTTGATAAACGAATTTGGGACATGGAATTTTTTAAAGACATTGTGCCCAATAAAAAGAAATTTTTAGCATTACAACAAAGAGAGTTCATTCACTATGACGATGTTCCCATCAAAACAGCTAATGGTAAGAAAATTTTTATTGAATTCACCAGCAACATTTATTTTAGAGATTATAATATGATCATACAATGTTTTATTCATGAGACGGTAAAACCTAAAACGGTTAAGGAAGGTCTTGTGCAATCAAGCAATCAAATAATCAAACGATAGTTAGTTTTTTTAGACTTTAAAATGATTAGTTTGTATTTTTTAATATTCAGAAATTATGCAAAATTCAATTGACAATTCAGAAGGAGATAATTCTCTTCGTGCGAGGGCAGAAAGCAAACTTAAAGCGAAAGCTTCAGAGAGAAAACCAGACATAAGTGGAGCTGAAGCAATCAAGCTTATTCATGAGCTCGAAGTATATCAGATTGAACTAGAAATGCAAAACGAGGAGCTTTTGTCAGCCATTGAACAAGCAAAAACAGCTACTAAAAAGTACGATGATTTATATGATTTGTATGATTTTTTGCCTTCCGGCTATTTTAATCTATCTAAAGAAGGAAATGTGAATGCAGTAAACTTATCTGGTGCAAATTTGTTGGCGAAAGAACGCTCCAAGCTAATTAATAGTAGGCTAGGGTTTTTTATTTCGGATGAGACAAAACCGGTTTTCAATCGTTTTTTAGAGAACATATTTAAAGATAATGTTAAGCAAAAATGTGAAGTTGTCCTGGAGTCTGATGATGCTGGGCCTCGCTATGTAATACTAACTGGTATCATTGCTGAAAAAGACAAGAAATGCAATATAATAATGGTCGATATTACGGAAAGGAAAGCGCGTGAAATTGAATTAATAAATGCTAAAGAGGAAGCAATGGCCGCTAATAAAGCCAAAACTGAATTTTTGGCTAATATGAGTCATGAAATTAGAACACCATTAAATGGAATAATTGGGTTTACAAATTTATTGATGGAAAGCGATCTCGACGAAAATCAAATGAAATATATGTCGATAGTTAATGAGTCAGGTAATTCCTTAATTCATATTGTAAATGAAGTATTAGACTTTTCTAAAATTGAAGCTGGTAAATTTGAATTGGAAATGGGTAAAACCGATCTGTATGAATTATTGAATCAGGTTATTGCTTTATTCCAACATCAGGCACTGGACAAAAAGATAGAATTGTTATTAAACTTGGATAAAGGTATAACCCAATTTTTCCGAGCGGATGCTCTCAAACTAAAAAAAGTATTAGTTAATTTGTTAAGTAATGCAGTCAAATTTACGCATACAGGTACAATTACTTTAGATGTACATGAAACTCATTCTTCAAATAAATATTATTCAATAATTAATTTTTCGGTTAAAGATACAGGTGTAGGAATTGTAGATATTAATAATAAAAAAATATTTAAATCATTCATACAAGCTGATAATTCAGTGAGTAGGGAGTATGGCGGTACCGGTCTGGGGTTAACCATTTCTAATCAACTCCTAGGTTTAATGGGGAGTAAATTGAATCTCGAAAGTAAATTTGGAGAAGGAAGTAACTTTTTCTTTACTGTAAAACTTAAAAAAGAAAAGGAAGTAGATTTGAGTCCAAATCTGGCCAACGATAATGAGCACTTGAAAGAACACTTGTCTTTGGAAGATTCACGGTTTAATAAAATATTATTAGTAGAGGATAATAAAATAAATATGCTTTTGGCAAAAACATTAGTTAAAAAAATTATGCCTAACTACACGATTATTGAAGCTACAGACGGTAATGAGGCGATTGAGAAATACGTTTTAGAGAAGCCAGATATGATATTAATGGATATTCAAATGCCACATAAAAATGGCTACGATACGACACGAGAAATCAGAAAAATTGAAGGATCTGAAAAAGTTCCTATAATTGCTATGACTGCAGGGATATTAATGGGGGAAAAGAAAAAATGCTTTGAAGCTGGAATGGATGATTATATTCCTAAGCCAATTGTATTTTCAGAGTTGGATAATACACTAAATAAGTGGATTAAGAGATAAATTTATAATCTAAAATTTCTAGTCTTTATCCCTGGTGATTCATCCTAAATTTTGACTTTGGTTTTCTAATCAATATAAAAATGCCATATCGGTCAAGCTGTCTTTAAACTTTTCTAGCTCGTTTTTGTCTAGCACCAAACGGCTAATACATTCAGAAAAAAGGCATAGAATAGAATAATAAAAAAGGGAGTCAAAATATCTGAAAATTTTGATTCTTTAAGTTTAGCATTCTAATAACTTTTACAAAATTACGTATCGGATTGAATAGTGTAAGTGCCTGCGTCCACTAAGGCGTGCTTCCTTTTGTGGTGAATAATACGCTCACTAAAATGAGGCTAACGTTGAAAAGTCAAGCTATAAGCATTGCCTGTTGTTGGGTTTCTGTGTAGTTAGAAATAAACAAATCAATCCCATGAATAGCAGCTATATAAACAAATTTATTAATCTAATATTGCCTAGAATAGGAACTTGAAATATTAATCTGGAAATAATTAAGCCAACTGTCAAAATAAGCAAGTCCAAAACCCAAAACGGTAATAGTTTCCCAATTATGAGTTGGTATGTTTTAATGAGTCGGGATGTTTTATTGGAGTAACTTTGCTTTGTACCAATTTCTTTTTCACGGGTGACAAATATTGAGGTCATTATGGCCGAAACTAACAACAAACTAACGGTCATTAGATTACCCTAGAAAGTGAAATTTAGTGCTTTAAAATTCTAGAATCACAACCCTATAATATGATAATAGAATTAGTCTGCAATAACTCTAATACCAATCACAAAGATGATTAAGTCGTTTTTGTTATTGATTACTCTTTTCTAAAACTACTTTTATGATGTCGGCTTTTTGTACTACTCCCGATTGTCTCCACAATTGTTTTCCTTTTTGGAATAATATCATAGTGGGTACACCGCGAACTTGATACTGGGAGGCGACTTGCTGGTTTTTGTCTACATCAATTTTTATGATCGAAATGCGATCTTCTAAATTATCTTTTACTTCTTTCAAAATAGGGCCTAGCGTTTTGCAGGGTCCGCACCAAGTCGCGAAAAAATCAACCAATACTGGTTTTTCTGAATTTATGATTTTATCAAAGCTACTGTTCATTTTTACTTTTTTTAAAGGTTGGTACTTGACATCCATTTAGGCCACAACCCGTGTTGAAAACGGATTGAAATAAGAAAAATGCAGCCACGAAACCCAGTAGGAATTCATGAAATTGTATGGCTTGTTGTATAAAAAACAGACCTATTATTAGACGAATCCAGCGCATGGCATGCCAATTTGTAAAAAGCATTTTTTTCATTTTAATATGATTTAGTGATGCTATATTTTTCATCATATGAGATAGCTTTTTGTAGTTCTTCTATCAGAATTTCTTTTTTGCTTACAATTAATACTTCGGTAAAATTAGTGCTCATACTTGTGTTTAATACATCGTTTAATCCTTCAAAATTAGTCGTAGCTGTTGTCAAAGAGGACTCGCATGCCATCCCTTCAAATTGATAGAGATTGACTTTTACGCTACTATTTTTTTTGAATTCAAAAAACAATTCAGAATTAGCTCTTGGAGCTATCGAATTTTGCGCCACGTCAATTTTCAGGAAGTCAAAGGCACTGTTAAAAAGCTTTTCGTATTCTTCTTGGCGTCCGCCAAAAGGAGGGCCTAGTTCAAAAGATCTATTGAATAATAGTCCCCCTAGTATTCCATCTTTGACTAAAAGCTGGTGCATTTTCCAAACATATTTTTGGCGCATAGTTGGAGGCAAGGCGCAGAAAAAAGTTTGTTCAATAATCAAATCATACTGAGCTTGATGTTCAAAAAAGTCACCATGAATAATTTTAATATTTGAATTTCCTACAAACTTTTGTTTGATGTTCTCAACCAAGGTAGGTGCTATGTCTATTACGGTAATATTAGTAAAACCTTGCTGTAATAAATACTCTGCTTCGTAAGTATTCCCGCAACCGGGAATCAATATGCTGCAATTCTTATTTTGTAATGTGTCGATATATTCTTTAATTGCTGGTGATACCTGGCCTAAATCCCATCCTGTAGATTTGGCTTTGTATTGTCCGTCCCAGTAGTTTTGGTCTAAAGGTTTGTTACAAGATACCACGCAACATTGATCGTTATTCATACTTGATTTTTTTTGAATATTCAAAATTATAGTACTCTTTGCTTTTTAGTTTGCTATTGTTTTGATTTCCTTGTGTTAATGCCAAAAGGGGTATATAAAGGACAAAAACTAACAAAACTTGTAATTATAAATATTATTGCAAATGCCCCCAAAACTAATGCTACTGTGCCACTAATTAAATTGGTAAAATACAAAATGGCTATAAAAGCCGCTATTAGACTTCTGATTATTTTGTCGATTAAACCCATATTTTTTTTCATAACATAAAAATTTAATTGAATAATATGTTTTACACTTCAATATTAAATGTACGATATAAATATCTTTTTTTCAACATGATAAAAGCTAATTAAAGTGTTTTGCTTTGGCAGACAAAATCGGTAGTTGGTACTGAAGTTTTCGCGATTGCATTATAACCGCCTTCAATTTCTGAAAAATTTCTAAAACCACGTGCCTGTAATATAGAAGCTGCAATCATACTGCGGTATCCGCCTGCACAATGAATAAAAAAAGGCTCCTTAGGGTCAATATCTTTTATCCATTCATTTATGTTGGCTAAAGGCTTGCTATAGGCTTCGTCCACATGTTCCGCAGCATATTCGCTTTCTTTACGAATATCGATTACTTTGCTTTCGCCGATCTGTACTTTTTTGGCAAATTCCTCTGAAGTTATTCTATTTATAGCATCAGTTTCTTTTCCTGCTTTTTCCCAAGCTTCAAAACCACCTTCTAAATGACCAATTAGATTATCAAATCCTACACGACTTAATCGCGTAACAGATTCTTCTTCCTGACCTGCTTCGGTAACAAGAATTATGGGTTGCTTTACATCGGCAATCAGCGCACCTACCCATGGGGCAAAATCACCGTTAATACCAATGTTTATAGATTGAGGAATAAATCCTTTAGCAAAGTCCCCATTGTTTCTGGTATCTAAGATTAAAGCTCCTGTATCCTCTGCAACAGTTTCAAAATCTTTTGCATTTATGGCTCTCATTCCATTGTTTAAAACGGTTTCGAAACTTTCATATCCCTGTTTATTCATTGCTACATTCATTCCAAAATAAGCGGGTGGAGGTAACAGGCCTTCAGTCACTTCTTTGATAAATTCCGCTTCCGTCATATTAGCTCTCAAAGCATAGTTCGTGGCTTTTTGGTTTCCGATGGTTGAAACGGTTTCTTTACTCATGTTTTTGCCACATGCACTACCAGCACCATGAGCTGGATAGACGATTACGTCATCTGGCAAAGTCATTATTTTATCTCGTAATGAGTGGTATAATATCCCTGCTAATTGTTCTTGCGTCATGTGAGCTGCTTTTTGAGCTAGATCAGGTCGACCTACATCACCTATGAACAAAGTATCTCCAGAGAAAATAGCGTGCTCTTGTCCATTTTCATCTATCATTAGGTAAGTGGTACTTTCCATCGTATGTCCTGGCGTATGCAAGGCTCTGATAGTAACATTACCAATAGTAAAGTCCTGACCGTTAGTTGCAATAATTGCTTCAAACTCGGGGTTTGCATTTGGTCCATAAATAATCGGTGCTCCAGTTTCTTTACTCAAATCAACGTGGCCTGAAACAAAGTCAGCATGAAAATGGGTTTCAAAAATATATTTTAACTTTACATTATCACGTTCTAAGCGTTCTAGGTATGGCTGCGTTTCGCGTAGTGGATCAATTATGGCAGCTTCTCCATTAGAAGTTATATAGTAAGCACCTTGTGCTAAACATCCGGTATATATTTGTTCTATTTTCATGATATTTTTTTTAGTTCTTATACAAAGATACTTCTTGTATTTTAATTTAACGGTGACTAATGTTACACTACATAGTTTATTTAAAGAGAATGTCTTTGGTAATAATATAGATTCCTATTATCTATGCAAACCTAACAAAAGTGGGTTTTAGCTTCGCTTCATCTATTCTTTTTGAAAACTTTATTCCTATAATTAGTCCTAGCATTGCTGTAATAGTTAGTAGAAATGTAAGATCTAATTTGACAGCAGCAGGTGAATTGCCACTAAATCCTATAATTGAGTTAGTAAAGAGAATAAACAATAAGGCAGCAGCTGGTTGTTTCATTGATAAGTTGGCAAAAAAGGTACGGTTGGAATGATTAAAAATCCTCCGCCGGCGTTCAAAAAACCTATTACAGGAAGTATTGGATAGTTAATATGTTTTCCTCATGGATTTGGTTTGATTTTTTTATCAAGTATCCGGAAGCCACAATTATAAAAAAAAAACAAACACTACGATCATCAAAAAATTCTTAGTGATAGCAAAACCATCTATTGAAAATAATGTTTCGGGAACTATCGGAAGGATAATTTTCCATACTAAAAGTGGAGATACAACTGAAGGGAAGGCAAAAACTAAAGCACCTTTGATTTTTAGATTTCCCAATCAGTATTGGCTAATAGAACCTATCATAGCAGTAATTCCAACTATAAAAGGGAATAAGTAGTTGCTCGTTCTGCAAATACTTTAAAAAGGCACTATCTAATAGGAACCGTAATAACAGAGTTTTTAAAACCTATTGAACCTAAAGAAATACTCATACTAACTTACGAAAAATAACCAAAAAACGCTATCGATAAAATTTCGTCCAAAGCTTGTATATGTTTCGTTTACGAACAGTAAAATTTATTACATTAGAGTATTGTCAAATCAAAATTTCAATGTGATTCCTATGTAATTTTACCATTCCACGTTGTTCCATCTTTTTTAGTAAACGAGAAATCACTTCTCTAGAAGTATTCAACTCCGTTGCAATTTCCTGATGCGACAATTTTAAATCTTCACAGCCGCAAGCCTTAGCGTGACGTTTTAGGTAAAACTCCAGCCGCTCGTCCATTGCCCTGAAGGCAATATTGTCAATAACTTCTAAAACCTCTTCAAATCTAGTACGGTAGGTAAAAATGACAAACTCATACCAGCTGCGGTGTTCCATCATCCATTTTTCCATTAGAGTAAGCGGAATCATTATTAAATCCACATCTTCCACTACTTTCGCTGTAATCATGCTAGTTTGGCTCTTTGTTGCACAGATCATAGATACAGCGCAGGCCTGACCAGGTTTCAAATAATACATTAAAAATTCACCGCCATTATCTCCCTCACGGTAAATCTTTATTTGGCCCTGCAAGATCAAAAGTGTGTTATTAATATATTGACCGCTACGCATAATGATGTCACCAGCTTTAAATGATTTTCTAGTGCCGTTGCTTTCAAGTTCAATTAGAAGTGCATCAGAAAACGAAGGGAATATTTTTTTTAAATCGTCAGAATCCTGCATTATAGTGTGTTTTAAAAAGTGCTTTTTATGCCAATTAGTTAGGCTTTTTTTTTAGTATGCTAATTTAGTTATGGTAAGAGTAAGCTAAAATAGGAAAAATTTTGAATGGATAATAGATAAAAAATAAAATCGTCACAGAACCAGATAAAAGATGTTTCACTTTATTCCTATAGTTTTAATAGGGTATGCTTTAGGGATTTAATAGCTACTTATGTAGTTTGTTGATTTTTAAAAGGTCACGAAATCGTTTTCTTTTAAATATTCCATAATTCATTAAAAATCGGTTTATTGCTTTGGGAAAAATCGTATTTTTATAAAAAAATAATAATATGAATTTAATACAAGAGGATTGGGCTACTCAGCTTGAAGAAGATCAAGACGCTGTGATATTAGACGTAAGAACAGAAGACGAGTACAATGAAGGAATTATAGACAGTGCGATAAATATTGACATCCATAAGGCGCAAGATTTTGTCGAAGCTATTGAAGCATTAGACAAAGATAAAAACTATTATGTCTATTGTCGTTCTGGAGCCAGAAGTGAAAAAGCATGTGAGATTATGAATAAGTTGGGCATAGAAAATGTCTTTAATCTGACAGGAGGAATCATGGGATGGGATGGAGAGGTCGTTTCGCCATAATAGAACAAGGTATAATCTCGATATATATTTTAACACCAAAAAATAAAACAACCCCAAAAGATGAATTCAATACCAGAAGAATTTCAGATCAAAGAGCTATTAAATCAAGACACTTATTTAGTAAATGGTGAGTTAAAAAAGTGGGAAGGGCAAACTTCCCCAGTTTTCTCCACTATTTCATCAACAGAAAAATATGCACCTACCATATTGGGTTCTATTCCTTTTATGGGAGAAACAGAAGCTATGGAGGCCGTTGAAGCTGCATCGGCGGCATACAACAAAGGACAAGGATTATGGCCAACTATGAAAGTGGTGGATCGCATCAAATGCATGGAAAATTTCGTAAATCAAATGAAAGCGACTCGTCAAGAGGTTGTTAAACTTTTGATGTGGGAAATTGGCAAGTCGCTTGGAGATTCTGAAAAAGAATTTGATAGAACTGTAGATTATATATACGATACAATTGAAAGTTATAAAGAATTGAATGCTCGCAGTGCTCATTTTTCAAAAGTGCAAGGTGTCCATGCCATGATTCGTCGAGGTCCACTAGGCGTTGTATTGTGTCTGGGACCTTACAATTATCCATTAAATGAAACTTTTTCATTGTTGATTCCGGCGCTTATAATGGGGAATCCAGTAATTTTTAAACCTGCTAAACACGGAGTTCTGCTAATTTCACCTTTGTTAGAGGCGTTTAGAAGTAGTTTTCCTGCAGGAGCTATTAATATTGTATATGGTAGAGGGCGCGAAGTAGCGTCGCCTATTATGAAATCTGGAAAAGTTGATATTTTAGCTTTGATTGGAAATAGTACATCGGCGATTGCTTTACAAGATCAGCATCCGAACAAGAACAGATTGCGTTTGGTATTAGGTTTAGAAGCAAAAAACCCTGCGATTATACTTGCTGATGCCGATTTAGATTTGGCTATCCAAGAATGTATAGCTGGATCCTTATCCTTTAATGGACAGCGTTGTACCGCTCTGAAAGTTCTGTATGTGCATGAATCAATCTCTGAAGAATTCAACAAGCGTTTTGCTGCCAAAGTGGATGCATTAATTTTTGGGAACCCATGGGATAAATCAGTATTTCTGACTCCATTGCCCGAAAAAGAAAAACCAGCCTATGTTCAAGAATTGATTGATGATGCTGTAAGTAAGGGAGCTAAAGTGATTAATGCAAAAGGTGGTGAACAGACTGATAATTATATTTTTCCAGCTGTTTTGTTTCCAATAAACAAAGAAATGCGTTTGTATCATGAAGAGCAATTTGGTCCAGTGGTGCCTATTCTTTCTTTTAAAGATATTCAAGAACCACTGAATGATATGGCCGATTCAAATTACGGTCAACAGGTAAGTTTATTTGGAAAAGACATTAAAACGATTGCTCCGCTTATTGATACCTTAGTAAATCTTGTTTGCAGAGTAAACTTGAATAGTTCTTGCCAGAGAGGACCTGATGTTTTTCCTTTCACTGGAAGAAAAGATTCGGCAGTGGGAACCTTAAGTATTCACGACGCCTTGCGCTCGTTCTCAATCAGAACATTTGTAGCTTCTAAGGACAATGAATATAATAACGAAATTTTACAAGCTCTATTAAATAGCAAAGAATCAAATTTTATTAATACAGATTATATTTTGTAGGTAGTAAGTAATCATAATCAAAGCCGTCTCGTATTTCGAGACGGCTTTTTTATGGGATCATATTGGCTACAAAGCAATTTTACAAATATTAAAAAACCAAGCTATTTTAGATAAATGAAAATATAGGTTCGAAAGTTAGTTTTTGGCCGTACTCAGATCAAAGCGATAGATGGCTTCCATCTTAAAAAAAAGACTGTTTGAAGTCTCTTCGAATAATTTTGTGCGGTTATCTCCAAACTTTAACGCTACAATTTGTAGATCAAGTTTCTGATCTATTGGAAATACATTAAACTGATTTAGATAGTACCCCATTTTTAGACGTAAAAGTATTTTGTTACTTAGTATACTTCGTTGTACATAAGAAGACAAGTCTATTGACCTGTTTTCGGCGTAGGTGGAACGAGTGCCATCAGTTGTGAGCTTATAACTATTCCCATGGCCTTGAAAATCAAAACCTATTTTTGTCTTTGCAGTTAAACTATAATTTAAATCACCATTATCAGGTAAAAACAAAGTTGTTTCAAAACGTGAATCGGGGCTGTTGTAATAGAGACCAAAAATTGGTGTCATAGCTGTACCGAAAGCTTCAGGGCTACTATAAAGACCAAAACTATAGCTGAAATTTTTATTTCTTTTGTACTTTAATAAAGCTATTCCACCTAAATAAATATCTTCACTGCTAAGGTTTCTATAATCTGAAGCCACTTTAGGAAGCAAAAGATATACACTGCTCCAATGTTCAGAATGCTTTATACTAAGACCAGCTCTAAACGTTGTTGAATATAAATGATTATTATTGGAATCAGGAAATAATTGTAAACTGTAACTGCTAAAATTAACACCAGTTATAGCGATGTACTTTTCATTTAAAACAACCGGCAGAATAAGGTTCGTTTGAAAAGTAGATATTGAAGTGTTTACCAATGAATTTTCAAAAGTGGTTTTTTGAGATTTGCTATAATTTACAGAAAACAGATCTATATATTCTTGAGCATTACAGAAAAAAGGCATTAATAAAAACAACAATTGTACTATCTTTTTTTTCATTCTAGATATTATTTAATTCCCACTAAAAGCTAATGGCAATCGCCATGTTAATCAGCGAATATAGGCATATTGTTGTTTATAAAATTGGAAAGGATAAAATTGAAGAAGACCGTGAGAGAATTATATTTATTTCACAATCTAAATAAATATTAAAAATCTAATTATCAATATGTTATACCTGTGAAATTAATAAAAAAAAATGATGGCATATCCACAATGTTAAAAAAATTGAAGTCATTTTTGAAACTAGTTTTGTCGCCATATTTTTATTTTGTAGAAGTAATATAACTGGATAACATTAAGTGTGAATAAGAAATGTACTTGGACAGGGATATCTTTGTTCCTGCTAATGAAATTTAAGACTAATAGATATTTAATATAAAGAGGCTGATTACAATAAATAGAAAAGCGAATATGTTACAGACGATGAGTTAACCCGGACTTAAGGCATAAGTCATTTTAGTTTTTGGAGAGCTGTGGCATAAATACCTTTTAATTAATATAAACTACGAGTAATAATAGGGACGTAGTTATATTAGTTATTTTTTTATTTACATAACTTCCTTATATTAAATAAATTGCTTAATTTGGACATGCAAAACACGAGACAGTAAGACAGTCAAAGTATAATAATTTTTGATCATCTTAAAATTACTAAATTATCAAAGACAAACTCAAAATAACTAAGCAAACCATTTACGAAAGACTTCATCGGGAACCATACTATAGCCATCCAAAATTGAAGTTCATTCCCAATATTATTGTCAACCTAATTAGTTTTGCCATTTCTTTTACAGTGGTAGCCGGTTTGTTATTTCTAGTACTGCGTTATTTGATAAATAAATTTTACCATTTAAGATAAAACTGTTTTGTTTTAACCGTGATTTTACTGAAATTGAGGTGCTTATGCTTTAGATGTCATTGTTGATCCAGCCGAAGCAATTACTACGCAGATAACGGCTAAAACTTCATTAATAGAAAGCAGCTCATGTAGAAATATAAGTGCGCAAATAGAAGTTGCTGCCGGTTCTAAACTCATTAGAATGCTGAAAGTCTTTGCTGGAAGTTGTCCAAGAGCTTTCATTTCCAATGTAAAAGGAATCGCGCTTGATAACAGAGCAAGAGAAGTGCCTAGATAAAAAAATGTTGGAGTGAGATCATTGAGTCCTTTTCCGAGAATACCGAAAGGAATAATTAATATAGAAGCAAAGAGCATTCCTGTCGCCACAGCATCTCCACCTTTCATTATTTTTGATGTTTTTCCTCCCAATACAATGTAGGCAGCCCAAAAGCCACCGGCCAAAAGGGCAAAGAGCATTCCTAAAATATCTATTCCGTTATTTGTCCAAGGAGCAATCAAGACAATACCTGCCGCTGCAAGAAGAATCCATAAAAAATCTATAAGGCGTTTTGAGCCCCAAACAGCTACTAATAAAGGGCCTACAAATTCGAGGGTAACGGCTAATCCAATTGGAATTCTCTCTATTGCAAGATAAAAAATCAAATTCATTGCACCCAATGATAAGCCATATGGAATGACAAACTTCCATTGATTAGCAGTAATTTTAAATAAGTTGGGTCTGTAAATAGCTAAAAGAATAATAGCCGATATACCAATTCGCAAGGAGGCGGTTCCAGCTGCGCCGATAGCTGGGAATAGGCCTTTTGCTATAGCAGCTCCCGATTGTACGCTTATTATCGCTAATATTACGGCAGGTACTGGCGGAATATTAAATAGTTTCTTTTGCATTCAATTAGTTAGATATTGATCTGTAAAACTACAAAAATTAGCATTGACAGTAAATAATAACTTCAATATTTAAAAACAATAAGTAAGACGGTTCTAAGGCTTAATTATTACTTTATGAGAATACCATACTTAACTACTTTGAAGTTGCAGCTGAATCTCTAAA
Organism: Flavobacterium sp. W22_SRS_FP1; assembly: GCF_052113685.1. Classification (NCBI taxonomy): domain Bacteria; kingdom Pseudomonadati; phylum Bacteroidota; class Flavobacteriia; order Flavobacteriales; family Flavobacteriaceae; genus Flavobacterium; species Flavobacterium sp. W22_SRS_FP1. The sequence goes on along the minus strand of NZ_JBGQOE010000005.1, from coordinate 89,158 downwards.
ATGAAATTAATCCTTGTTGCTATTTTTAATTACTTTTGAAATAAAAAACTACAATGGGGATCAAACATTTATTTAAAGCACAATTAAATTGGTTTGTAAAGCAAAAAGAAACCACTTCAAATTCTGCTGTTTATAGCAAAAGTCACACGATAGCTATTGAAAGCAAAGCGATTTTAAGTGTTTCTGCAGCTAAAGCTTTCAAAGGGGATCCAGAATTATATAATCCAGAAGATTTATTACTGAGCAGTGTAGTTTCCTGCCACATGATGTCTTATTTATATGTTTGTGCACAAAATGGAATCGAGGTCGTTTCCTATACTGACAAAGCTGAGGCAACGCTTGAAGTTTCTGAAGACGGTAGCGGGCGTTTTACTGAAGTGCGCCTTTATCCAAAAGTAACTATCAAGCAAGCTGAAAAAATGCCTGAGGCCTTAAGCTTACATAAGAAAGCAAATGAACTTTGTTTTATTGCGAATTCTTGTAATTTCCCAATTGTACATGATCCAAGATGCGAAATCAGATAAATTTCTAAAAAAAAAAGCCTTGTAAACGTTTTGTTTACAAGGCTTTTTGTGGAGTCGCCGAGAATCGAACTCGGGTCCAAACAAGCAACTAAAAGGCTTTCTACACGTTTATTTCCTGATTGAATTTTCGATAATGAGCCAGGCCAGAAACAGCCACTCAATACTTATCTTCTTTATTTCGAAGTCCACCCGAAGCTTATGGAAATCTAGGTTTAAATTTACGATTCACCTTTATCGACCGCTATAAACCAAAGCTTTCGAGGTAAATCCTGCTTTCCTATCTGATAGGAACGAGGCTAATCTTACTATGATTCAGATTATGCAGCAAGAGCGTAGTTTCCTTCGCCGTGTATGTGTTTTGGAACCTTTTATTAACGAGAATTGTACCAGTTCTCCACGTGCTTACTTTTCAATTCGACTTGCTGTCAAAACCAGTCGACCCCTTTTATTATTACTCAAGTTATTAATTTGAGTTTGCAAAGGTATTCTTTTTTAGCAGAAGTAGCCTTATTTGTATTGTTAATATTAGTAGCAAAAATCATTCCTCATTTTCTTCATCATCCAAATGGAACGGATAATCACCAAATAAAGCTGCCAAATTTTTCACTCTATAGGTTCTACGGTCAAACCTATTAGACAAAGCAATTATGGTTACTTTCTCTTCTGGCAAAGTAATATAAGCTGCAGTGTTTCCATGCCACCAACCATTATGGAAATAAAAGTTCTTTCCCGAAGACCAGTTTATCATTCGGATTCCAAGACCATAATTTTTTATGCCCCTGCGTTCATTGCTATAGCCGATGTAGGCTAGCTTTAGTAGCTTAGGGTCAAGGAAATTGGGTGAGTTACGGCCATCGTCAAACTTCAATAAATCCCTAGGTGTCGAATAGATGTTTTTGTCTCCATATATAGCATCCAAATAATCCATATTGATTAGCGAAAAATTTCCTCTGTACGAAGCTGTTGCGGTTTTCTTGTCTTTCTCATAATCAAAGACATAGGTGTTTTTCATTCCCAATGGTTTGAAAATTATTTTTTCCATAGCGTCCTTGTAAGTCATGCCACTTATTTTTTCTATAACTAGTGCCAACATGGCATAATTGGTATTGCAATAACCAAATCGCGTATCAGTTTTGAATTCTAGCGAAATATCCTTAGTGGCCAAAATCGTCAGTACATCCTGATTCGTTAAAATTTTATGTCTGTCCCAAATACCTTTGTTTTCTGTAAAATAGGCATAATTACGCATCCCTGTTCTATGGCTTAATAATGTTTTGATAGTTATATCGGGGTATGGAAACTCTTTTAAAATGGTATTTACTTTTTGCTCCAAATTCAATTTTTTGGCGCTTACTAATTTTAGTATTGCGGTGGCCGTCATTACTTTACTCACTGACGCAATGTGAAGTGCCGTAGTACTTGTTATTAGTGATTTCGATTTATAGTTGGCATAGCCTTCATATTTTTCGAAAATAACTTGTCCGTTTTGTGCCACCAGAAATCCGCCGTTGGGACCTTTTCCGGACCAGTTGTGATTGTAAAAATAGTCTATTGACTTTTTATTATCTTGTATGTATTTTTCGGTCAGTTTTGGCCCGGATTTTATTAAAAGTGCTTGATCACTGGTTTTCTTTTCGGGGGTAACGGTTTCCTTATTATTCTTTTGTTTACAAGAACCCAAAACCAGTAACAGCAGGAGTATTTGTAGTATATTTGCTTTTTTTATGAAAATCATTTTTGTTGTGCTAGATTGACAAATATATAGAATCAATCTGTTTAGTAAAGCTTTTTTTTTAACCTTAACAGTATTTTAGTAAAGAGGTAAATTTAGATTTTTCTATCATTTTGGGCATCAGCTTTTAAGGTGCAGGACTTTAATTTTTTCATGAAACGAAATTTAATTCAGTTTGTATTGTTATATTTGTAACAATACAAACAATTATAGTTATAATAAATACAAAAGTAGTAGTAGAGATATGAAATTCGGAGTTTTAAAAGAAAGAAAGAGTCCACCGGACAGAAGAGTAGTTTTTTCGCCCAATGCGGTAGTTCAGTTGCAGGAGCTTTATCCTGATGCTGATGTAATAGTTGAAAGTTCTGATATCCGAATTTTTACAGACGATCAATATCGTAATTTAGGGATTGAAGTTGCTGAGGATCTGAGCGATTGCGATGTTTTATTTGGTGTGAAAGAAGTTCCTGTGGAAAACTTAATACCCAATAAATCCTATTTCTTTTTTTCGCATACGATAAAAAAACAGCCATATAACAGAATTTTATTGCAAGCTATTCTTGGTAAAAAAATCAATTTGTATGATCACGAAACAATAGTCAACGCGGAAGGTAGACGATTAATCGGTTTTGGAAGGTACGCAGGTATTGTTGGTGCATATAATACCATTCGCGCATTCGGAACTAAATTTGAACTATTTAGATTGCCAAAAGCAGAAACGCTTTCGGGAAGAGAAGAATTGATAAAGCACTTGAAACGTGTTGTTTTTCCTCCAATTAAAATTGTAGTTACAGGAACCGGTAAAGTGGGACATGGAATAAAGGAGATTTTAGATGCCATTAAAATTACTGAAGTGACCGTTGATAATTTCCTTAGCAAAAAATATGCTCAAGCTGTTTACACCCAGATTGGCGTATTGGAATATAATAAAAGGATAGATGGGAGAGTATTAGATTGCAACGATTTTTATCTAAACCCCAGTGAATACGTTTCTGACTTTGAACGCTTTACAAAAGTGTCTGATATTGTTATTACAGGTCATTATCATGCGAATGAGGCGCCAATAATACTAAGTAAAGAGATGCTTAAGTCTAAAGACTGCAAAATTAAAGTCGTTGGTGATATATCGTGTGATATTGAAGGTCCTATCGGCTGTACGCTAAGAGCGTCTACGATTGCGAATCCTTTTTACGGTTATTCTCCCCAAGAAGATAAAGAGGTCGATGTGTTTCATCCTGCCGCAGTTGTGGTTATGGCAGTTGATAATTTGCCTTGTGAATTGCCTAAAGATGCCAGTGAAGGTTTTGGAACGATGTTTATCCAGCACGTTATTCCTGCATTTTTTAATGGCGATAAAGAAGGCCTACTGGAAAGAGCCCAAATGACTAGAGACGGTAGATTGACTGAAAAATTTAGTTATTTACAAGACTACGTGGACGGAAAAGAATAGTGTTTATAAAAAGAATTCTCAAACCAAAAACGATACATAAAACCGCCCTGTACTTTGGTTTCACAAAATAAAAAAAAAGCTTTGAATCCCAATTCAAAGCTTTTTTTTTTATTGTTTTGATGCTGTATCTGCACTTAATAAAGCTGCTATTCTTTATCTACTACTGGTCTATTTTCTCTATTGGCTAATTCCCAAGCGATAGTGAAGGCCAGTTGTGCCCTTTTTGCCAAAGCATCGAATTCTATTTTGTCAGGAGTATCACTTTTTTGATGGTAATCTGCATGGACCCCATTAAAAAGGAAGACGGAGGGAACTCCATTCTTTGCGAAATTATAATGATCGGAGCGCTCATAAAAATGATTAGGATCTATAGGGTCGTTGTATTTGAAGTCTAGATTCATCTGCATGTATTTATCATTTGCAGCCAAACAGATGTTATTTAAATCAGTCGATAAACGATCAGCACCAATTAAATAAACATAGTTGTTGGAGTCCGGATGGAATGTATCACGACGTCCTATCATATCAATATTAATATCTGTGATGGTATTTGCTAACGGGAATATTGGGTTTTCTGAGTAATAACGGGAGCCGTGTAAACCGTGCTCTTCTCCAGTAACGTGTAGGAAAAGGATGGACCGTTTAGGCCCATGGCCTTCTTTTCTAGCTATTTCAAACGCTTCGGCAATTTCCAGTAATGCAACTGTTCCTGATCCATCATCATCGGCACCATTATATACATCTCCATTTTTTACACCTACGTGGTCATAATGTGCGGAAACTACCAGCACTTCTTTCGGTTTTTCAGAGCCTTCAATAAACGCCCAGATGTTTTCAGAATCGGATAAGCCGTCATCACGTTTTGCGTTTAAATAGGATGCAGGAATGGGTTGGTAAAAGCTAGTGGCGTCTTTTGGAAAAGGGATGCCATTTTTCACATATTGGTCGATCAAGTAAACTCCTGCTCTTTTTTGGCCGGCAGAACCTGTTTCGCGTCCTTCCATGTCATCTGAAGCGACAATATAGAGATGCGTTTTTAATTCATCGGCGGTTATGGTCTCCATGTATTTTGTGGCATCAGAATTGTCTTGGGAAACGGCTTCTTTTGTAGAAGCGCAACTGATGCAAATTGTCAGCAGCAGGCTTAACGAAATTATTTTTTTCATTATTATTTAGTGAATATTTATAAAAGTGTAAAAAGCAAAAAGTAAAAGTAATAAAATTATAACAATGAAATTTATAAAAAAAAGAATGAGAGTTTTTACGAAAGAAACCAGTCTCGATTCGCCATAAAAACGATGATGAGCTGGAAAAAAATAATAAAGCATCCAGCCAAAGCCTCCAAAATAAATTAATCCTTTTACGAAACTTAAACTATTAGACTTTTCAAAAAACAAAAAGATTTTATCGGTAAGAAATAGGATTAGAATAAGAAGTAGGAGGAACGAAAAATAATGAAGTGTAAATATACCATGATCAAAATAGTACCATTTTTTTTTGTTATGAAAAACCCATAGAAATAAAGCAAAAAGGGGAAGATAAATAAATAACATTTTTGGAAAATCATGAAGAAAAGAGACTCTAAATTTTGCTATGATTTCCTCTATCGTATTATTCTCAATAACTGTCAGTGCCTTTTTAGTAATCAAATATTGAAAACTGCTGTACTTGTCTTCTGCTTTACCAAATTCTTGAATAGAGTCTTATTCGCGCGCCGTTAAAATTCCAGATTTATCCTTGTGTTCTGACTGTTTGTTCAGTTCAATAGATTTATTCATCGTTGACTGTATGGAGTCTAGATTATCTTTTGCTAGAGACTGCGAAAGGATAAGTTCATTTATCTTTATTTGTTTTACACTACTTTCCGTTTCGCTTGTTTGTTTTGGTTTGAAATCCAAGAACTCTAGTTTTTGATCTGGAAAGAGACCAATCAAAAAAAAGTAATGAAACTGATGAAGACATAAAGGCGTATGGGGGCTAAATAGGATAGCCTTTTACCGGAAAGATATGCTTTTGTAAGGCTAGCCGGTTTGAGAAGCAGGTTCTTAATGGTCTTCCAAAAAGCATTCTCGTAATGGGTTAGATCCTCAAAGAAATGGATAAAAAGCTGATGGAAAGACTTTCTGGTGTCTATGTTCTCCTGTCCGCAGTTTGAGCAAAATCTGTTTTCTACAACATATCTGCAATTTAAACAAGTCTTATCTTTTCTTAGAGGATTTTTACTCATAATAAAGAAATTTGGTATCGATGGAACCTAACTAATTCTTTAGAACTTCATTCAGGAAAAGTTTTAGATGATCAAATGAGCGTTTTGCTGCTTTTTCGTTGTAAGCTGCCCCTTTAGAGTTATCATTTCCATATTCAGGATTGGTAAATCCGTGTACAGCATTAGAATAGTAAATCATTTGCCAATCGGCTTTTGTGTCGCGCATTTCTTGTTGAAAAGCGGTAATTTCTTCTTTTGACTCGTAAGGGTCGTCAGCACCATGACATACTAAAACAGGAACTGTAATAGGCTCAATGGCTCTGGCTGCGTCTCTGGCTAAACCACCATGAAACGAAACTACTCCTTGTAGGTTTAGATGTCCACGTGCGGCTTCAAGCGCACCCGTACCACCAAAGCAATACCCAATAACTACAATATTATCTGGATTAGCACCAGCCTTAATCAATTGTTCCAAGGCTAATGAAATTCTTGTTTGATATTCCTTGTAGTTGGTTTTATAATAACTGGATTTTTGTCCTGCTTCCGCATTATCTTTCGGGTAATTCCCCTCTCCATAAATATCTGCTATGAAGGAGTAATACCCCAAATTAGCCAAATCTCCTGCAATATCTTTGGATGCTTTGTCAATTCCATGCCATGCAGGAAGAATCAAAATCCCCGGTTTTTGTGCGCTTTTCTTTTTTGGCGTAATTTCAAAACCATTTAAAACCTGACTTCCGTCTTTGTAAACCACTGCTTTCAACTGTGCAAAAGCCCCGCTTGAATAGACTAATAGGCCCAAAACAAAGTATTTTATACTTTTCATAATGTTATGTTTTTTGCTGTCAAATATCCGAAATTAAATATAAAATCATTAGTAGTAGTACTAATTTACGTTTTTTTTAGGAACTGTTTAGCATCAAAACATAGTATTAATTAAAGACTTATGTTTCTTTTGAAGGCGCAACCCAATTCAATCATGGAATCTGTTTTTGCAATTCCTTGAATGACATCAATTTTTTCATAAAGGAGTTTTCGCATGTGCTCATGGTCTTTGGCGATCATTTTTATGTACAATGTAAAAGAACCTGTTATAAAATAGCATTCAGTTACTTCAGGAATTTTTTTTAATTCTTCTATTACCCTGCTAGAATCCTCGTCTTTATTTAATGTAATTCCTGTAAATGCTCCCCAGTCATAACCAATTTTCTTTTCGTTGATAATAGGTTTTATTCCAGTTATGACTCCTTGCTCCATCAGCCTATTAATTCGCTGATGAACCATAGTGTTTGATATTTTTAAAGTTGTGGCAATCGCTGAATAAGCCATACGTCCATCCTTTTCCAATTCTTTGATTATGTTGATGTCGAACTCATCTAGTGTCTCCATGAAGTTTCTTTTAAATTTAAAATGCCTATTTTTAAGATTATAAAAGTAATTATAATATCTCATTTAATCAGCCTTTATTGTTTAAAAATGACTTTTTTAATACCTAAAATACGTTTATTTTTACTTTTTAGTAATATTTAAAGTCAAAAATCACCATATTAATTGTTAAATTAAAAAATATGTGTATTTTTGTATTCTAGCATTTTAAAAACATAAAAATATCATGGAACAAAAACAGCAAATTCTCTGGTCAAAAGCAGAATCGTTAATCGAAAAAGAAAATAAATATGGGGCCCATAATTATCATCCATTACCGGTTGTTCTTGAAAAAGGAGAAGGCGTTTTTGTTTGGGATGTAGATGGTAAAAAATATTATGATTTCCTATCAGCTTATTCAGCCGTTAATCAAGGGCATTGTCACCCACGTATTGTAGGGGCAATGGTAAAACAAGCGCAGACTTTGACATTAACTTCTCGTGCTTTTCACAACGACCAGTTGGGTGTTTTTGAAGAGTATGTAACTAAATATTTTAGTTTTGATAAAGTATTGCCAATGAATACGGGAGCCGAAGCAGTTGAAACAGCTTTGAAGCTATGTAGAAAATGGGCGTACGAAGTAAAGGGGATTCCTGAAAACCAAGCGCAAATTATCGTTTGTGAGAATAATTTCCATGGTAGAACGACAACTATAATTTCGTTTTCAAACGACGAAGGAGCTCGCAAGAACTTTGGTCCTTTCACCGCTGGATTTATCAAAATTCCTTATGACGATACTGAAGCATTAGAAAAAGTTTTAAAATCAACTCCTAATATTGCAGGTTTCTTAGTAGAGCCTATTCAAGGAGAAGCCGGAGTTTATGTTCCTACCGAGGGATATTTGGCGAAAGCCAAAGCACTTTGTGCAGCGCACAACGTATTGTTTATTGCAGATGAAGTTCAAACAGGGATTGCACGTACAGGTAGGCTATTAGCTACTTGTGGAAACTGTTCTTGTCAAAATGGATGTGAAAATAAACCAGAAGTGAAACCTGATATTCTTATTTTAGGGAAAGCAATTTCTGGAGGTGTTTATCCAGTTTCAGCTGTATTGGCTAACAATGAAATCATGAACGTCATCAAACCAGGTCAACACGGTTCTACTTTTGGAGGGAATCCCGTTGCCGCTGCAGTTGCTGTTGCTGCACTTGAAGTAGTTCGCGATGAAAATTTATCAGTAAATGCAGAACGTTTAGGAATTGTTCTAAGAAAAGGACTGAATGATATCGCTTCAAGAAATCCACTAATCAGTTTAGTAAGAGGGAAAGGCTTATTGAACGCAATCGTAATCGATTGTGATGAGGAATCTGATTTAGCGTGGGAAATATGTTTAAAATTTAGAGACTACGGCTTGTTAGCAAAACCAACACATGGAAATAAAATACGTTTTGCTCCACCATTAGTTATTACCGAAGCTCAAATCCAAGACTGTCTTGCGATTATTGAAAAAGCATTAAATGATTTCAAATAAGACCAATTGTTATGGAACGACTTATAAAATTAATTAAAAATCGATCCGATATCGGAGCAGGAACCAGAGGTTCTGATATGGGAGTTGACGCGATCGAAATTGCGGCCATCAATCAAAACAGTGATTATTTTAATCAATTTCAATATGAAGATGTAAAGACACATAACGAATCGGTCTACAATAAAAACAGAAACACTTTTGCAAAAAGAGTCGAGAACGTATTAGAGCAATGCACTCGGGTCTCCTATGCGGTAAAGCGCAATTTAGAAGGAGATTATTTTCCTATAGTTTTGTCAGGGGATCACTCTTCAGCCTTAGGAACGATTAGCGGAATCAAATCGGTATACCCTACAAAGACATTGGGAGTAATCTGGATTGATGCGCATGCTGATTTGCATTCGCCTTATACCTCACCTTCTGGAAATATTCACGGTATGCCATTGGCGGCAGCGCTTGCAGAGGATAATTTAGATTGCAAAATCAATGATATTACTCCTGAAACGGTGCAGCATTGGGAGGATATGAAAAACATTGGTTGTCCCGGTGCTAAAATACAGCCAGAAAATCTAATTTACTTTGGGGTTCGTGATGCCGAAGAACCTGAATTAGACCAAATGAAAAAATTAGGTATCCGCAATTACAAGGTTGACGAGGTTCGTTATCGAGGACTTCAAACTTGTGTTTCTGAAGCTCTAGCTAAACTATCTAATTGCGATATGATTTATATCTCTTTCGATGTAGATTCCATGGACTGTGATATGATTTCTTACGGAACGGGAACACCAGTACCTAAAGGATTTGACCAGTACGAGGTGATCGAAATCATCAACCAAACCATCAAGTCTAGAAAGGTGGTTTGTTTTGAAGTGGTGGAAGTGAATCCGCTGTTAGATACCAAAGGAAACAAGATGGCCGAAACCGCTTTTCAGGTTTTGGAACAAATTACATCTACTATTATTTTACCTATAGAATAATCTTTTCTATTGAAATATAAGAGCCTAAAGTCTAGCAATAGATTTTGGGCCTTTTTTTTATAGTTTAAAAAAAACATACATTTACCGTAACAGATCTTGAAGACTACACTCTTACTATAGAAACTATGTTTTTTTTAGTGAAATGCTTTTTAATAATAGCTATGTTTGTAAGTGATTAAAAGTAAGAAAATAAATTAGTGAGTTTTTATTAAAATTATGGATATGAAAAGAATTGTATTAAGCGGTCTTGTCCTTTGTTCCGGTTTTATGGCGCAGGCGCAGTCCATCGATAAAATCATCAGCATCAATAAAGTAACCGAGATTGAAACAGTACTTTCAGCCGATGACATGCAAGGACGTAGAGCCTTTACTCCGGGAATTGATAAAGCATCAGAATATATTGAGTCGCAATTCAAGAAAATAGGTCTGCAAAACTTTACTGGGGCTAAGGATTACAAGCAGGAATTTGCTATGACGGAGTCCAAAAGAACAGGTCTTGAAGTACAAATTGACGGGAAAACAATTGATGAAGCTTCGATGATTTTGTTTTCATACCAACCACAACTGTCTTTTACCGAGAACAGTCCTATGGCGGTGGTTAATATCAGTGCTGGCGATTCTTTTGGTCCAAAGTTTTATGAATATTACCAAAGCGATAAAAACCTTCTGGTTCTTGTGGATGATTCGTTCAGGAAAGTGATTCCAAATATTAAACACATGACTCAAATGTCAGCTAACCCGGGGAAAAATACCGTGGTGTTTGTTTTTGGACCAGCCGAAGCGACTCACTTCTCTATTGAGGCTACAAATACTATCGCTGTAAAAAAACTAAATAATGTAGTTGGGGTTTTGAAAGGGAAAAGTAAACCCAATGAATATGTTGTGTTTTCAGGGCATTACGATCATTTAGGGGTAGGTTCTCCAGCAGAAGGGGAGCAGCATGACGCGACTGATTCTATTTATAATGGCGCTAATGATGATGCTGCTGGGACAACTGCTGTAATAATGCTTGCGGAGTATTTCAAAAAGATGAATAACAATGAGCGTTCCATCATTTTTGCTGCTTTTGTTGCAGAGGAATTAGGTGGTTACGGTTCTAAATATTTTTCGAAACAAGTCGATCCTGAGCTAGTTGTGGCGATGTTTAACCTGGAAATGATAGGAACCGAATCGAAATGGGGTAAAAACTCGGCTTATATTACCGGATTTGAGAAATCAGATATGGGAGAGATTCTGCAGAAAAACTTAGAAGGGTCTGTATTTAAATTCTATCCAGATCCGTATCCAGAACAACAATTGTTCTATCGTTCTGATAATGCTACTTTGGCAAGATTGGGCGTGCCTGCACATACGATATCTACATCTAAAATGGATAATGAACCCAATTACCACAAGGCAAGTGATGAAATAGGGACATTGGACATGAATAACATGGCCGAAATCATTAAAGCGATCGCAATTAGTTCGTCTACAATCGTTAGCGGAAAAGATACGCCAACTAGAGTGGATACTAGTAAACTGAAATAGGAAAAAACGGGAATAGAGAGACCAATTACTAGTCCACCTCACTCTGTTTTGTCTTAATTAAGTGAAATAGCTCGTTTCAAGATAGATGGAAAATCATCTTGCTTGGTGGTTTAAAAAGAAATAGAAAGGGTACTGTTTTTACTATTATGTAAAAGTAGTACCCTTTTTTATTGGTTTAAATGGTCGTTAACTAAAGCAGTTCGACTTTTACGTTGTGTTTTTTGGAACTCACGATAGACTCTAAAGATCCAAAAGAAGCGATGCTTCAGTGTTTTTCTCTTTTTTTTATAAAGATATTTACTTCAAAGTATTTTAAAAACAACGGGCTTGTATTAGGTTATAAATAATTAGTCTTTATACGACTGTATTTTACCATTTCCATTTTGAGGAAGCGTTGTGAAATAAGAGGAATTACAATTATTGACGTTTCCTGCGTGAATCTTTTCTGACTCTAACTGAATACCAACAATCATTGAGCTGCTTCCTCCTATAATTAATGCTGGCTTCCATGTTGACTAATTTGCTCACTTCAAGCGATAGTAAGAAATTCACCGTATCCAATGAATTTTATTGTAATGGGACACAAATAGTTTAATTATAAAAAACTAGTAAAATAAATTTTATTCTAACAGTTTTGCTAATTTTGTCATAGTATCGAAGATAGGGATATCGAGTTGTTCTAAATGCGTTTGATTTCCTTTATTAGCAAAACCAAAAACGGCAAAACCTCCAGATAATGCGGCTTGAACTCCCACGGCACTGTCTTCAATAACAACACAGTCTTGCACCTCAAAACCCATCGTTTTCGCCGCATGTAGATAAAGATCAGGATCTGGTTTCCAGCTTTTGATATCGTAAGCGCTAAAAATAGCTCCTTCAAAATGATTAATTAATTTCGTGGTGGTTAGGTTAAGTCGTATTTTATCAGCGGGACCATTAGAGGCGACACAGAAAGGGATTTTAAGTTGATTTAATAAATCATGGATTCCTTCAATTGGTTTTAAATCGGATTTAAATGCTTCAAAAGATCGTATTCTGAATTCTTGTTCAAAATTTCCGGGTAGTTTTTTATCGCTTTGACTTTCGATATGATTGAAACAAAATTCTAAAGATTTTCCTAAAAACAATCGGTAAGTATTTTCTTTTTCAAGTACAACTCCAAAAGAAGCTGCCATTAAAACAAGTGTTTTAATAGAGATTTTTTCACTATCTACTAGTACGCCATCACAGTCAAAAATAATGCATTTGTATTTCATTTTGGGGGGATTTAGAGTAATTTTCTAGAATTGTAAAAAAAAGATTTTAAAATGCTTTCCATTTTTTGATTCGTTTTTATTATAAAAGGGTAATCAGATCTAGCGGATTGTTCAGAATGTATTTTGCTCCTTCAGCTATCAATGTTTCTTTGGGTCTATATCCCCATGAAACGCCTACTGGATACATGGCCGCATTAGTTGCGGTTTGCATATCAATATCGCTATCGCCTACAAAAATAATCTCTTGAGGAGATACTCCTAAGTCTTTGCTTATTTGTAATACTGTGAACGGATTTGGTTTTTTGTGCTCTTCTGTAGTTAAGCCTATTATCGGGGCAAAATAATCAGGAAAAATTGCTTGTACCATTATTTTAGTCAATTCGTCTGATTTGTTAGACAAGATACTTAATTTAAGTTTGCGAGAAACTAAGGTGTCAAGCAGTGTTACAATACCATCATAAGGTTTTGTTTTTAGTATACAATTATTGCGATAGACTACCATCATAGCATCAAAACAACGCGCAATTTCACGTTCTTCATTGCGTTCTTTTGGCAGTGCTTTAGCAACTAAATTTCTTAGGCCACTTCCTATAAAATTATTATAGGTTTCATAATTATGAGTTGCGTAATTATTAGCTTGAAGGACACTATTCATAGAGTCAGCAATGTCTTCAAGGGAGTTGACTAAGGTTCCATCTAAGTCGAAAATAACAGCTTTAAATTTCATTATAGGATTTTTATAGTATTCTAAAAAGGGTGGCTTTTAGTTTCTAGTTAAAAAAGTTGGGGTCGTAAAGATACTTAATTTGGATTCAGTGAAACTTTAGCAATAGTTACTTCAGCCAAAAGATGCATTTGCTTTAATCTTTTAAAATTAATGTTTTCGGAAGAGAGTTTGTTTTCATATTGAAATCTTATTACAATCCAATAGCTTCTTTAATCAATTCAAGATTTGTGTCAGAGTATTTTATTTTTAAAGCTTCTTGATGTCCTTTTTTAGACATTTTAGTCCAAGTTTGATGTATGATATTTTTCATTTTTTCTCGGTCGTATTTCTGAACGAAAGGATCCAAATAAAATTCCATAAATACCAAACAAATGACGTCTTCTAGTAGCTGTGTTTCTCCGTCTTTTTTAAGTAGTTTTTTTTCTATTAAAAAAGTTACTCTGGCAATGAAATCAGCAGTATAGCCTACTTTTTCTAAAATTTCAGCCGTAGTTTTAGAGTGAAATTTTTTCAAATATTCACGCCATTTTAAATATCCCAAACGGTTCATCGGATAGCTTTCTCGAGCTATTTTCCATCGGCAGATGTGTTGGGCTTTGGAGGCAATTTGAACAGCTTCGGAAGCATCTGGATGAAATTCCATTAGTTTCTCATACATTCTATTTGAATATAATAATTCTTTAGGATAGCTTTTAGTTTGGTATATTTCGCTGTTTGGATCTTGTGCGTTTTCGGCATCGATTAATTCGCTAGCGTTATAAAAAGTTTTGTTTGTCATGGGTGAAGTATATCTTCAAAGATACATGTTTATTCTAAAAAGGATATTGTTTTAAGGGCTAGAGCCGCTGAGTCTGATTCAAAAAGAAAAAAACAGACCGTAAATTTGCAAGTTAAATATGTAGTTGATACTACTTAATTTGCGAATTTACGGTCTTAGCTTTTTAAGCTACTTTACGTACCTTATTAAAACTAGGTTGTAGAGGGATAGTATTTTTTTCTGAACCAAAAGGCGACATTCACCAAGGCTATTAAGGCGGGGACTTCAACTAGTGGCCCGATAACTCCGGCGAACGCTTGTCCGCTATTTATCCCGAAAACACCAATAGCAACTGCGATCGCTAATTCAAAATTGTTTCCCGTGGCCGTAAAGGCAATGGCGGTACTCTTGGAATAATCGGCTCCAAAATATTTCCCTGTAAAAAAGCTAATGACAAACATGATTGTAAAGTAAATTACGAGAGGAATTGCAATACGAACGACATCCATCGGGATTTGTACTATTAGTTCGCCTTTTAGACTAAACATTAGCACAATGGTAAATAACAAAGCGATCAGGGTAATTGGAGAAATAAACGGTACGTACTTATTTTGGAACCAATCTTCTCCCTTTAAACTAATAAGAGCGTATCGGCTGATGATTCCTAATGCAAAAGGAAGACCTAAATAGATACCAACACTTTCCGCAATTTGACCTATACTAATGTTTACTTCAAAACCTGTATAGCCAAAGTAGGGTGGAAGTACGGTGATGAAAATGTAAGCATAAACACTATAAAGCAATACTTGAAAAACACTATTTAAGGCGATCAGTCCTGCCGCATATTCTCTATCTCCATCGGCAAGATCGTTCCAAACGACCACCATGGCTATACAACGGGCAAGCCCGATAAGAATGACTCCTACCATGTATTCAGGATAACCGTTTAAGAAAAATAAAGCCAGGAAGAACATAAGTATAGGTCCTATAACCCAATTCAGAAAAAGTGATGCTCCAAGTACTTTTGTGTTCTTAAATACTTTTCCCATTTGCTCATATTTTACTTTGGCAAGTGGGGGATACATCATTAATATTAATCCGATAGCTAGCGGAATATTTGTAGTTCCGCTTGAAAAGGAGTTGATGAAATTTCCACTGGACGGGATAAAGTTTCCAATTGCAATCCCCAATCCCATGGCAAGAAAAATCCAAAGCGTTAAATAACTATCTAAAAAACCTAATTTTTTTCTTTCTGCTGCTGGAGCACAATTATTTGCCGACATATTTATTTTTTAATTTGTGAGAATACGTAAAAGAGTTCAGTTGCAATTTGCATGCTGCGCTCATGATATTTTTCTGCCTGTTGGGGAGTATTGTCAAAAGCCTTAGGATCTTCAAAGGTGATGGCAATCCTTTTTTCGGCACCAGCGATAAATGGACAACCGCCATCCGCTTGGGAGCAAGTCAAAATTGCTGCAAATTCAGCTTGGGGATTAAAGTCGTCATCATAGGTTTTAGAAAAGCCAATAACTGGATGTTCGTTATCCGTATATTTTATACTGTAAACAGGATTATTTCCTTCAGAAAGAGTTTTTACTTTAAATCCAGATTTGGCCAATGTTTGAGCAGCCATGGGGAACAAAGCAGTGGCTTCGGTACCGCCTGAGTAGCAAAACACATTGCTGATATTAAAATAGGATGCGGCAGTTTGTGCCCAGACCTGAGACAAATGGCTTCTTCTTGAGTTGTGTGTGCAGATGAAGTTGAGTCTTATTTCTTCTTGGTTACTTGCTTTAATTTGGATATAATCGATAAGCGGCTGTAAAACAGCCTTACGTTCTTGCGCAATATTTTCTGGATGAAAGGATAGTACTTCCCTTTCGATTGTCGGGAAAATTTGTGTTTTTGATGGCATCATTATAATAGTAAATTTATATTAACAACAACCTCCGCCTGGGGTGCAGCTGTTGTTTTGACTTGATATTTCGGTTAATTTTACTTTTTGTTTTTCTTGCGGAATACCGCATTGATCCTCTGCTAGACAAGCTGTAAGTTTGTTTAGCAAAGTAAAATCTTTTCCATTAAAACCTAAATCGTATTTACCGATGGTTTCTGCTTGGTACTCTACTTCTATTTCAAAATCTTCTATACCTAATATTTTTTCAGACAATTCAATAATATCCAAGAGTTTTTTTGGTTTCAAACGGTGCTCAAAATCATTGGCATCCCATAACTGGAAATTTACTACCGTTTCTTTTCTTTGTTTACCACCGCAGTCGATAAAGTTTTTAGTGATCAAGCCCACTTCGGTAACATGAAAGTGTTCTGGTACATACGTGCCATTTGGTAATATAAAAGCAACATTCTCTAATGTGCTCAGCTGTTTTTTAATTTCTGATAGTTTCATGATTGGTAGTTTTAACAATTAGCAACATTGATTATTTTTGTTTTCTAAATAAGAATCGATATTTTCGAAAAAGCCTTTAAGTTTCTTGAAGCCTTCTTCATTCAAGCAATAACAAATAGCATTTCCTTCCAAGTTCCCTTTTATGATTCCTGCATTTTTTAATTCTTTCAAATGTTGGGAAACAGTAGCCTGAGCAAGAGGAAGAACGTGAACAATATCACCACATACACAACTGTTCACCTTAATGAGGTGCTGTATTATGGCAATTCTTGCTGGATGTCCTATGGCTTTTATCAAGACGGTTAATTCGTTTTGTTCTTCCGTAAAATATTCTGTCTTAGTAATTCCCATCGGTATATATTTATATTGCAATATTACGATAAAAATATTTGCAAAGAAACTATCGAGTACTTTTTTTTGGAAGACTTGCGCTTATTAGCCTATGGTCTATTAGAATCGTCTTTTTTTCTAATGCGCTCATGATTTTCCGTATTTAAGTTATCACTACTCAATTACCTTAAAGTTAATCATTTATCAGTTTGGATTATTAGAAGGCGCTATTTTTTTTTAATGCTGGGGTATTTTAAGACAGGAAGAAGGGCTAAGGTATTATTGCATGTCTTAAAAAGGTATAAATCATAAACGAACTCGCTAAAGAGAAGAATTATAGAGCTTTTTACTATCTATTATTTTTCGTTTTTGCATCGAAATCATTAACTTAGTGTTTTACCTATTAATAATTTAAAACCTAAAAAAATGAAAAAGAAAGATGTTAAAGAAGATAGCGTAGCTGACAATAAAGTTTTAAAAGATAAAAATGTAGTACCGGATTCTTTATCGTATCCACCAAGTGAAGACATTTACAGCAAGTTGCACAAGGAGGGAGAAATCAATCCAGCTGATATTAGCAAAAAAAAGATTCCCCTTGAAGTCAACAACCTTAGTAAATTGAATGAAAAAGACTTTGAAGAGGATATGGCTGGTGGGGATTTGGACATTCCAGGTTCTGAGTTAGATGATGCGATGGAAGGTCTAGGTAGTGAAGACGAGGAAAATAACCATTACAGCATAGGAGGTGATAACCACAATAATTTAGAGGAGGATAACGGTTAAAATTAAAAATCGTTTTAAGTTTTCGATAATCTTATTAAAATTCTACAGTGCAAATACAATTATAAGTAATAGTAGTAGCTCTTACTTAAATCAGTTACGATAATCTTAATTGTTATGTCATTGAATAAATATTCAGAGAAGCGTAATTTTAGTTCCACCAATGAGCCAAAAGCTGAAATTGGGAGTCTCAAAAATGAATTAATTTTTGTTGTTCAAAAACATGCGGCATCTCATTTACATTACGATTTTCGTCTGGAAATGGAAGGAGTTCTAAAAAGCTGGGCTATTCCCAAAGGGCCGTCAATGAATCCAGCTGACAAGAGACTAGCCATTATGGTGGAAGATCATCCCTATTCTTACAAAGACTTTGAAGGCATTATTCCTGAGGGGAATTATGGTGCAGGAAAAGTGATTGTTTGGGATTACGGAGCCTATACTCTAGCAGAGAACCCTGAAAAGGTAGAGAACAGATTCAATGAAGGTTTAATCAAGGGACATCTTAATTTTGTTCTAAAAGGTAATAAGTTGAAAGGTGAATTCAGCTTAGTTAAATTGAAAGGAAAACAGGAAAATGCATGGCTGTTGATTAAAAAAAATGACGAATTTGCAGAAAAAAATGATATTCTGCGGCAAGATAAATCTGTGATTTCAAATCAAAAACTAGAAGATCTTTTTGGCTAAAAATTAGTAAAATTAGTGCTGCCCATAAAAACTAAAACCTGCAACAAATACGATGTTACAGGTTTTAGTTTTTTAAAAATTACTTAAGTTTTAAACTTGGATATAATTAGGCGTTGTACACATTTGTACCGTGCTCATGAATATCTAAACCGTCTATCTCTTCTTCTTTGGTGACTCTCAATCCCATTGTTTTCTTTAAGATAAACAAAACGATAAAAGAAGTTGCCATTGCCCAAGCTCCAATAGCAATAACACCAATTGCTTGAACACCCAGTTGTTCGAAACCACCTCCGTAAAGTAAACCGCCATCAGTTGCGAAAACACCAACTAATAAAGTTCCTAAAGCGCCACATACTCCATGTACAGAAACTGCTCCAACTGGATCATCGACTCTTAATTTTTTATCAATAAACTCAATAGCGAAAACCACTACAGCACCACAAATAAGTCCAATGAAAGCTGCTCCAACTGGGCTAACTGCAGCACAACCAGCCGTTACGCCAACTAATCCTGCTAACACTCCATTTAAAGTCATTGAAATGTCTGGTTTGCCATATATAGACCAAGTAACGAACATGGCGGCCAAAGCCCCAGTTGCTGCTGCGATATTTGTTGTTATAATGATACCTGCAACAGCAGTGGCGTTATCCCCTGAGATTGCTAGTTGAGAACCGGCATTAAATCCGAACCAACCTAGCCACAGGATGAAAACACCTAGTGATCCTAAAACTAAGTTGTGGCCAGGAATCGCATTTGACTTTCCATCAGTGTATTTACCGATTCTAGGTCCTACCATAGTAGCCGCTACCAATGCAGCCCATCCCCCTACAGAGTGTACAACTGTTGATCCAGCAAAGTCGATAAATCCTAAATTAGTTAACCAACCTTCGCCTTGCCAAACCCAATGCCCAGAAATAGGGTATATAAAAACCGTCATCATTAAAGAGAAGATAAGGTATGTTGAGAATTTTGTTCTTTCTGCGATTGCACCTGATACAATTGTCGCTGCTGTTGCTGCAAATACAGTTTGGAAAAATAAACTGTGCATGTCTGCGACGCTATCAAAAAACAGGCTTGGATTTCCTATAAAAGATCCAATAGAATCTCCGTACATAATAGTGTATCCGATAGCCCAAAATCCGACCGTACCGATGCAAAAGTCCATCAAGTTTTTCATTATTATATTTCCAGCGTTTTTTGATCTTGCAAAACCAGTTTCCACAAGTGTGAACCCAGCTTGCATAAAAAACACTAAAATTCCGCAGATTACTACCCACATTAAGTCTAATACAGCATTCGTATCCATAATATATTTTTTTTATTTATTAGTTTATAAAGTGAATTAGCTTACAGCATCTGTTCCCTTTTCTTTAGTCCTGATTCTATACGTTTCTTGTATGTCAGAAACAAATATTTTACCGTCGCCTACCATTCCGGTATAAGCGGATTCTAAGATTGCATCAATGGTTTTTTCTAAAAACGGATCTGAAACTACTACAGATATATATCTTCTTTGGATGTCTGTCGTACTATAGGTTATTCCTCTATAGACATGGCCTTCCTTTTCATTTCCTACACCAGTAACATCCCAATAGCTAAAGAAATTGACTTCTATTTGATGTAATGCTTTTTTAACATCATCAAATTTTGATTTACGAATAACAGCTTCGATTTTTTTCATAATAAAATTGTTTTTTTAAACTTGATTTCTGAAGAGTAAAACTCACTCCCTCCTAATTTTTAATAGTTAAATAAGATTGGGTTCATAAAGAGAAACCGAAAGTGACAGTACCCTATTTAAAAATAAATGATATATAAGGACTGATTTGGAATCAGCCCTATATTTTGTGTTGGTATTAGAAACCGTAAACCATTGCTAAAGAAAATTGAGAAGCAGATTTTGTCGCGGCCATTTTGGAGTCAACAAATACTTCGTCTGAATTGTTATCCAATCTAAACTCAGGAATAAAGGTTAATCCTCCGGATTTTAAATTTGCAGAAAGTGTTAGTGCTGTGACTGATGTGTCTCCAGAACCTTTTTTGTAATCAAAATACTCTCCACGTAAACCTAAACCAAAGTTGTCAGATACTGCATATGATGGATAGAATGCAAGACCTGAATAGCCCGTATCACCGTCGTTTGAATAATCAGCAGCATTCAGACCCAATAAAAATTTATCAGAAAGTTGGAAAGTTGCGGTTAAGTCGACAATGGTACCACTTACTGAGCCATCCATAAAGTTGATGTAAGCACTGATGTTTTCAGTAGGAGTTAAAGATAACTGAGCTCCAACAGCGTTTAAACCTTTAAATGCGTCTGCAGTGTACGAATTCCATGCATCATTAAATGCACCAACCATTAAACCTACTTTGTCAGATACTGCATAAGTAGCTTTTACCCCTGCATTTTGGAATGGTCCATTGGTAAACAAATATGAAGTTGAATAGTGAAAGTTAGATAATGGAGAAATTACTTCATATCCTATAAATGTTCCCATAAAACCCCCTGTAAAGCTTAACTTATCAGTTGCTGCGTAAGTAGCATATAAGTTTTGGATGTGGAATGAGTTAGCACCTAATTCATCATAAGTTCCGTCTGAGTTTAAAATGGATTGGAATTGACCTCTAGGTCCAAAAGAAATTTCACCGACGAAAGAGGTTTTACCCGTAGTTTTTTTTAATGCAATATCGATCATACCCAATGAAAGTGAATTTTGGTCCGAAGCAAAACTCGTCGGTATGTTTCCAGTTTTAGAAAAATCATACTTATAGTACAGGTCACCAGAACCTGAAATTTCTAATGGTGTATCTTGTGCGAATGTTGCGCTTGCCGTTAGCATTAATGCTAAACTTAATAGTACTTTTTTCATGCTTAATTTAGTTTTGGTTAATTGATTGTTTTTGCTTGTTAATTTGTTGGTGTAATCTTTCATCTTTTTTGGTTTATTGATTTTTTTTTGAAAAAATATTTGGTGCTAGAAAAAAAAACACATTATTACTGTTTTTGAATTTAATTTGCTTTTTGTTGTTTATAATGGCAAACTTATCAACTTTTATTTAAGAAAAATAAATATAATTTGACTTTTTGACTAAAATGATGAAGAATTATTAATTTATAAAAATCAATTAAAAATAATATGGAATCTATAATTTCAATCAAAAAAAAGCACGGTATTAATAATCGATTTTTAAACAAAATATGAATTTATCTAGGTTTTAATAAAATTTAGATGCTAAATAAATAGCTTTAATCTAAAATAAACCTATTTATAAGTAGTATACCCCAAAAAAATAGGGGGTATGTTGTTATTTTTAATATTTTACTATTATTTTAAAAATCGAATTTATTTTTATTTCTGAAAATTTATTTCTGTTTGGAAGAACTATAAAAAAAACTATCAAGAGCTAGGGTAGTTTTCATTAAGATGAAATTATATTTTGTTTTTTTGGAAACTTATTAATACAACATTTAACTGTTTTTTTCTATTCTATAATGTGTACTTTTATACGCTATAGTATCTATGATAGTTAACAATAAATAGAAAAAAAACAGAAAGCTATCGTCAGGATTAGCTTCTCTATACGTCGTATTATTTATGAATTTGGACTGTAAACATTCTTCTTCGACAGCGATACTACTTTTTGCACAAAGCAATAAGGTAGAAAGCGCTTTGAAACCTATAGCTTATCAAAAGAAGCAAAATGATTTGCTGTGGCAAAAACTGAACAATAAAGTTCTACAAACAATTAGTAAAACAGCCCTTCCTTATTTTATTTCGGATGAAAAGACACAGGAAGGATTGTCTTTTGGAGAAAAGTTAAGTCATGCCATACAGTCTGTTTTTGATAAGGGTTTTGAAAAAGTTATAGTCATAGGAAACGACAGCCCCGGACTTACTGCAACGCATTTGCAAAATGCATTTTTGGGTCTAAAAAATAACAAATGGGTTTTTGGACCAGATTGTAAAGGTGGCACCTATTTAATTGGGGTTTCAAAATCTGTTTTTAATGCAGCATTATTTGCAAAAATAAATTGGCGTACTTCCCAAGTTTTAAGGCAATTAAAAGATCTATCTTTAGGACAAGCAATTCTACTTTCTCCTTTAAGAGATCTAAATGCTAAACCTGATTTCAAAAATGTACTCAAAGATTTTTCGTTCTGTAGTGTTTTTAAAAACAGTTTAGTTTCGTTATTATTTTGTCAACGTTTTTTAAACCGATTTTTAAAGAAATTCTATTCTTATAAGTTTGTTGGATTAAATTTTAATAAAGGACCTCCTGTTTTGGAGTAGTTTTTTAGCACTTTATTTTAAAATTATTTATCCAAAATCATACTTTAATGAAACAATTTTTCTTGTTTTTATTACTGAGTGCCACCACATTTGCTGTCGCTCAAGAAGACTTATCGGTCTCCATCATAGATTTTAATACGCAAAAACCTATTGCCAATTTAGAAGTCTTATTAGTTAATAGTTCTCGTAATAATAGTATCCAACAAATTTCTAATAGTCAGGGGAAAGTTACTTTTAGAGGAATTCCAGCCTTAGATGGATACCAAGTTATTTTTGAAGGAACGGCAATTTACGTTGCGCAAAAATCAGAATTAATTAGTGTGCGTTCGAATCAAGCAGCAAGTATTACTTTGGTTTTAGTAGCAAAAGATTCAAATGAGCTAAATCAAGTCGTGATTACCAAAGGCGCTAGTGCAAGAATTAATCGTCGGGATGCTGAGGTGTCTTTTGAAATGAAAGCAGCAGAGATTCAAGAAATCCCAGTAGAAGGACGTGATATAACGAGGGTTCTTTTTCGATTGCCCAATGTATCGCAAGCCACTGGTTTCTTTCCGGAATCACCTAATGTGAGTATCAATGGTGCGAGCTCTTTGTATACTTCTTATCTAATTGATGGATTAGATAACAACGAGCGTTTTCTTGGAGGACAAAAATTTGCTATTCCATCCGGATTTGTAAAAGATATTACGGTACTTACTAATAATTTTTCGGCTGAATACGGTTTAACAGGAAGCGGAATCATAAATATTACTCCGCGTTCTGGTTCAAATGAAACTACAGGAGAAGTTTTCGTTATTAATAGGCCAGGTCCATCTATTGACGGAAAATCCAGTTTTGCCCAAAGAGACTTATCAGGAAACCAAGTAAAAAATGGTTTTGCCCGTTATCAAGCAGGTGTGGGTATAGGTGGGGCGTTAGTGAAGGATAAGACATTCTATTATTTCAATTTTGAACACACTACAGACATAAAAGACAATTTGTTAAATGTACCGCAACTGGGCGTAAGAGAGACAGTGCGAGGAACAAATACATTTGATTATTTTTCGTCAAAAATTGACCAAATTTGGAATTCCAATTTTAACTCTTCATTACGAGCGAATGTTGGTGTAATAAATGTAGAACGTCAAGGCGGTGGACTCGACGGTGGTTCTACTTTTAAATCTGCAGGAAATAGTCAGCAACGAAATAGCATTTTAATAGCCTTGAAGAATAGTTATAAATTTGGAGATTTTTCAGGAGAAACGAATATGCAGTACAGCCGTTTTAGATGGAATTATGCAAACCCATTTAACCCTAATAGCTCACAAGTAACTGTTTTAGGCACGAATGACGAAACTTTAGGAGTAATTGGGAATCCAGGTTATGTTTTTGACGCGATTGAGAATACCATACAATTGCAGCAAAAAATTAAGTATTATACAGAGAATCATACTTTTAAGGCCGGTGTGAATTTTATCAGGGGAGATCATCAATTATTTGGAGGAGGAAATCCAGTAGGTAATTACCGTGTAAAGCTGAATCAAAACCAGATCGATGTTATTAAAAATCGTGGAGTAGGAGGAGCATTAAATGTAAATGATATTCCGCTTGATGCAAGCGTTTCAAACTATAATGTAGAATTGCGTCCTGCCTCTTTTGGAACTAATCAAGATATCTACTCGGCTTATGTCGAAGACTTATGGTCGGTTACTAATAGATTGAATCTTGTTTTAGGTTTGCGTTATGATTATGATAATTTGTCAAAAGGAGGAAGCGATAAAGGCGATTATAATAACTTAGCGCCTCGATTTAATTTCAATTATAAACTTGATAATTCTAGTAGCTTGCGTGGTGGCTATGGAATCTCCTACGACAAGGTGAATTATGCTGTTTATAGTGATGCTTTGCAACAAAACACCACGTCTCAAAGTTATAAATTACAACTAGAAGAATTGAAAAGATTGGGTCTTTTGCCAGCGGATAGCAATATTGATCGAATTACTTATAACGGAAACTTAGCTGCTTCTGTCTCAGGAGTGAATTATTTGCAAGGACCTTCAGCGAGTGATTTACAAGGGCAAAGAGAAAATATATTTTCTAATGAACGCAGAATTTTAAACCCTAATGGCTATAAAAATGCGTACTCTCATGAATTTGCTTTAGGCTACCAATTGCAGTTAACTGATGAAAGATTGTTTTTTGTAGATCTGGTGCATAACAGAGGGGAGAATCTAACACGATTGAGGAATCTTAATGCGGCGGCCGAATATCCAATTGATCCTAATAATGTTGTAATTAGAACACTGGCAGAAGCCGATGCAACAAGGCCTATTCCAATCATTAACGGAGGTGCTACAATCAACGGGCAAAGAGTCACTGGCATCGCCAGAAACGTTATCGTTAGTGAGAATGAAGGGAAATCAAGGTATTATGCCATGAGTTTCAATTACCAAAAAACAAAAGGAACCGATAACTATACCTATCGATTGAATTATACGTTGTCTTCGAGTAAAAATGATACGGACGGAATTAACTTTAGGCCTTCGGATGGGAATAATTATGCTAATGAATGGGGACCATCAGTGAATGACAGAACGCATAATATTAATGGAATTTATAGTTATTATCCGTTCAAGGGAACAACGGTTACCTTGGCTGGTTTATTGCAAAGTGGCCAACCCATAAATCGCATTCCTCTGGGTTTTGGAACAACAGATTTAAATGGGGATGGCGCTAGCTTTTCGGATGCTTATCAAGGGAACAGTGACCGTTTTCCGGGCGAAAGCAGAAACAACGATCGCTTGCCTTGGAGTACAACCTTTGATTTAGGTTTGCAGCACCAAATAACGATTGCAGGAAATAATAAATTTGAATTACGTGCTGATATTTTTAATATTTTTAATGCCGAAAACTTAAGCGGATACAGTAATAATGCTACTCAAAGTAACCAAATACAAGGAGGCTCGAGCGCTAGTGGATTGTTTACACAAAGAAACGCATCTCCGCCGAGACAGTTTCAATTTGGAGTACGATACTTATTCTAAATAGAATTTGTGTCTCGAGGTTTTTAATTTGCGTTAGGGATAGGAGTGACATCTCCCGATTTAGAAAAACAAGGCTTTTTTTTAGCCGTAGTTTTTATTAATCAGGAATATAACGGATAGCCCGCCCGCCTTTTTTTGGAGGGAACGCCCATATAAAATAAAAGTAAAATATGTTTATACTAAATGAAAATGAGCCAGAAGAATTGGTCACTTATTTAAAGCAACAAAAATGGTTGCAAGAGGAAGAAACCATCATTTCAGTGTCTAAACCTGGAGAGGGAAATATGAATTGTGTCTTGCGAATAGAAACGGAAACGCGGTCATTTATTATTAAACAATCCAGGGGTTACGTGGAGAAATATCCGCAGATACCAGCGCCTGCAACACGCGTTCTTAATGAAGGCGCTTTTTATAAAAAGATCACGAGCTCGCAGGAAGTACAAGATTTAATGCCAAAACTTTTAGGTATTGATGCGGTTAATAATTTGATTGCTTTAGAAGATTTAGGTAAAACAAACGATTATACTGTTTTGTATGATTTAGAGCAAAAAATAAAGCAAGAAGAGTTGCTTCAATTAGTTCATTATTTGAATGGCTTGCATAAAAATTTTCAGAAAACGGTTGTCGATGACG
This sequence comes from Flavobacterium sp. W22_SRS_FP1, assembly GCF_052113685.1. Taxonomy (NCBI): domain Bacteria; kingdom Pseudomonadati; phylum Bacteroidota; class Flavobacteriia; order Flavobacteriales; family Flavobacteriaceae; genus Flavobacterium; species Flavobacterium sp. W22_SRS_FP1. The sequence goes on along the minus strand of NZ_JBGQOE010000005.1, from coordinate 62,960 downwards.
AATTGACTAACACAGAACTGAGAACATTGAACTATGAACATATTTTTGACTATCCTTTTCGGGAAGAAAACGGCTTTAATTTAGATACCGTTCAAGAGGGTTTGCAAGCATTAGCTCTACCTTACAAAAAGGACTCGGAATTAATACAAAAAATGGAGTATTTAGGTTCCTTGTACTTGTCAAAAGGAAAATATTTATTGCACGGGGATTATTATCCCGGGAGCTGGTTAAAAACAGCTGATGGGATTAAGATTATAGATCCCGAGTTTTGTTTTTATGGCTTACGCGAATTTGATTTAGGCGTACTATTAGCGCACATGTATTTAACGCAACAAGAGGATGCTGCAATTGCTTTTGTAAAAGAAAAGTACCATTTTTTTGTTGATTTAAACGCCGTAATTTTAAACGGTTTTATTGGTGCTGAAATCATGCGCAGGTTAATAGGTCTTGCACAATTGCCTTTAAAAATGGATTTAAAAAGAAAGGCTACATTATTAGAGTTTGCTCAAAATTTAATTTTAAAATAAAAAAAAATACTATGAATATTAAAATAATCGCCTTCGCCTTATTGTTCTCGGCATCATTGCAAGCGCAAACTAAAGTATGGTTTGACACTGATATCATGATTGGGATGCCTGATAAGACGCCACGAGAAGTAGATGATGGAGTTACCTTAATTATGGCTTTAAAACAAGCTCAGATTGAAATTGTAGGAATCAGCTCGATTACTTATGTTGATTATAGCTATGATGTTATCAATAAGATACTAAAATGGCACAACAAAGGGGCTGCAATTCCAGTGTACAAAGGATCACCAAAAGCGGATGATTTAGGCGTTGAAAATGATGGAACAAGAGCGTTATATAATGCTTTAAAGAAAGAGGAGTTGACTATTTTAGCACTAGGACCTATGACTAATATTGCTACTTTGATCCAAAATCATCCTGATATTATTCCGCAAATTGAGAAAATTTCAATCTGTGCAGCAAGAACTCCTGGTCTGCTATTTAATCCAGGAAACGGAAAACTGAATGTGTTTGATTATAATTATGAATTAGATAATAAGTCAATGGATGTGGTTCTTAATTCTCCTATACCGCTCGTATTTGCTGGCTATGAACCCAGTTCCTATACTCATATTGGGAATATTGATTTGGCTAGTTTAGATTTGAATGAAGAGGCAGATAAGTGGTTGTTTGATATCGTGCAACCTTGGATGGAGAAAAACGAAATGTTTTTTGGTGTTAGAGGATTTATTCCTTTTGACTGTTCAACGCTAGGGGTTATTACGCATCCAGACTATTTTACGTATTACAAGGATATTCCTATTCAAGTAAATTATAAAAAGAACGATGCGCTTATTGTACAACCCAACAAACCATTTAAAAACTTTTTGGAAGTATCGTATAAATTTAAATCCAAAAAGAAAGTGGATTATGCCATAAGAGCGCTACAAGGTTTTGAAGAAAAGATACTGGAGACCTTAAGCGTTAAAAACTAACAAAATTTTAGGACTTGTTTCAAAACCGGATCTAGAAATCAATCGTATATTACAAAAGAGATTAATAATGAAACAAATAAGTCTAAAAAACGGTTGTAATACTGTTTGGATATAATGAGTGAAGGAACATTTATAAAAACAACAACAAATGAAAATTAAATTAGTAAGTTATGTAGTCGTGTTATTTACAATTTTAAGTTGTAACGCACAGACAAAAAAAATGTCTTTAGCACCTGAAAAAGGCAAAGCAATTGCTGTTTTCGCATCGGGTTGCTTCTGGTGCACTGAGCATGTATTTGAAGCTGTTGTAGGAGTAAAGGAGGCCGTTTCTGGATACTCTGGCGGGAACGTTAAAAACCCTTCCTATGAGTTGGTAGGTTCAAATACAACTGGTCATGCAGAGTCCGTTGCTGTTTTCTATGATCCTAAAGTCGTTTCTTTTAAAGAATTAGTTAACGTATTTTTTGCATCGCAAGACCCTACAACTCCTAATCAGCAAGGTCCTGATCGAGGGTCTTCTTATCGTTCTATTGCTTTTTATAAAAATGCAGAAGAGAAGAAAATTATTGAAGATAAAATTAAGGAGCTTACCGCCAATAAAGTTTTCTCTAATCCTATCGTTACAGAGGTTAAACCCGTTTCTGATTTTTATGAAGCCGAAGCCTATCACCAAGATTATGTGAAAAAGAACCCAAACCAGCCATATGTGAAAGGGGTTTCAGTACCGCGATACAATAAATTTATAAAAACATATAAAGGAAAATTAAAACCTAAATCGTAAAGACATGAAATTATATAAACAACTATTAATACTGCCTGCAATAGCGTTTAGCTTTATCGCTTGTATGCAAGGAAATAAAAGTGAAAAAGCAATCACAGAAGCACAAGTATCTACGAAGCAACAACCGGTATTGTCATTGAACGATACTACGTTTAAGAAAGTCGTAAAAACAGATGCGGAATGGAAAAAGGTATTGACTGATAATCAGTATTATATTTTGCGCGAAAAAGGAACGGAGCGTCCTTTTCAAAATGAATTTAATAGCAATCACGAAAAAGGCGACTATTTTTGTGCCGCCTGTAAATTGCCTTTGTATTCCTCTGAGACGAAGTTTGAGTCTGGTACGGGTTGGCCTAGTTTTTACGCTCCAATAAATAAAGATAGAGTAAAAGAAGTGGTTGACAAAAGCTTAGGAATGGTCCGCGGTGAAATCGTATGCGCCCGCTGTGATGGACATTTGGGACACCTTTTTGATGATGGTCCCCAACCTACAGGTTTGCGTTATTGCATGAACTCGGGAGCAATGTTATTTCAAAAATCAGAATAAATATTGGTTAATTATTTTGTTCAAAAAAAGAGCGTTTGTTTTATTTTAAACAAATGCTCTTTTTGGGTTTATTTATCACACAAATTGGTTTGCCACTACAGGTTAAGCCGAATAAATAAAACCTTACCTCGACATTTATTTATAAGCGCGGCTGCCAATTAGCTTTAGTTTTCAAGATAAGGTAGTATATACTTCTCAAAAATGGCTTCGGGTTGTTGCGTTTTTCCATTTCTATAATTTCCAGATGTGATAACCACAACTGTTTTTAAGTAAGGAATAACAAAAAGATATTGCCCTCCGGCTCCTCTAGCTTCAATTGCTTCAATAACTTTACCGTGAGCTAGGTATGTATTATGCCACCATAAATATCCGTACCCATTTTTATCCGTCGTGTTTTCTAAAACGCGATAATTTTCAAAAGAACTTTTAGTCCATTTTTCAGAGATTATTCTTTTTGAGTCCCATTTTCCTTTATTAAGATAGAGTTCTCCAAACTTCAACATATCTTTAGAAGTAAGATACATTCCTCCCCCAAAATATGCATTTCCATTTAAATCAGTTTGTATAATGTAGTTTGAAATCTCCAGTTTTTGAAATAAATTTTTATCCATAAATATCTCTAAAGGTTCTGAAACTAAAGAATCCATTGCGATTCCAAGTAAATATGGGTTTGCAGAGCCATAATTTGCTTTTGTATTAGGACTATTTATCATTGGAGCACTTAGAACTGCTGCTATCCAATCCTTTGACATTTGATAGTTGTCTTCAACTGCAGGAGATTTTGGATTGGCATTAATTCCATAGTCAATTGCATCTAAGCCTGAGCTCATTGTTAAAAGGCTTTGAATATCTATTTTTTCTTTTAAACTGTCCTTTTGAGTTTGATATTTTTCGGGCAAAAAATCAAAAATAGATTGCTCAACATTTTTGAATAATGATTTGTCTTTTACAATACCGACTATCGCAGAAGAAATACTTTTTGATGCCGAACGCATGTCGTGTGGAATACTTGCATTGTAACCATCAAAATATTTTTCATAAACAAGTTTACCACTTCTAGAAATTAAGACGGAATGTGTATTGGGCAATGAATCATTTGAAATAAGGCTTTCCATCTCAATAAGTTGCAAAATTGATTTTTTATTTTCTGTGCTGAACCCGCCAATTACCCAATCAGTTTTGGATTTTATCAAATCTATTTGGGTAATTAAATGGCTTCCCAAAAATATTTCTAACTGAATATTATTAACTAATAGTTCTGCTTTAAACTGCAATCCAGTTTTAACATCACTAAATAATATTTGATTCTTGCTTTTTTGAAAATTATTGCACCAAGTACCTGTGAAGCGATTATCACCAAAAACAGGATAGGCTTGGTAATCATTATCAGAACCATTTTCAATACTTAAATAAAACTTTTGAGACTTGAGTTTGTCCACCATTAGTAAATCCCATGCACCTACAAAGGAATTGTTTTTTGATTTAATTAACTTAAGGTGATATAGAAGCAATCCAGATTTGATAAATCCATTTATTTCTTTGCCATTATTGGCAATTGTGCCTTCAAAAAATAAATTTTCTGCAAATGGAATGTTTATCCGTTCAATATTTTTTGTTTTAAATGGATAATTAATAATGGCATGATCGTTTGAAATTTTGAATAGTGCATCTTCAAATCCTAAATTTTCTATTTCTACTTTTAAATTGAATGTTTTAGAATTTTCTATTTCCCCCTCCCAGCCATCTGTGTATTCTTTCATATTCTGCGTATAAACAGCAAGCGAAAAAAGGATTAAAAAAAATAATAAGCTGTTTTGAAATTTCATTTTTAATTATTTTTGAATCAGTCGTAAAAATAGAATCTTCACAAAAGGAAAAATTGTATAAAATTAACATCAGTACATTTTTCCCAATAATTTTTTTGGGGTGGTATTATAGATTTTTTTAAAATTTGTAATAAAATGACTTTGGTCGTAAAAACCGCATTGATAACAAATTTCTGTCATTGATAATTTGTTTGAAGTAATTAGGTGAAACGCTTTGTTCAGTTTAAGTAATCTAATGTAATTTCCTAAACTTGTTCCAAAATATCGACTAAATTCTCTAGATAAGTGAATTGGGTGTATTCCTAAAGTTGAACTTAAATTATTCAAAGAGTAATCTATTTCTTCTTCTAAAATTAGCTCTTGCAGTTTGTTTACCCATGATGGTTTTTTTGTTTTTTCTTCCACGGGTTGAACTATGGTACTGAATACTTCAATCAATGATGCTTCTATACTTAAATTTGAATATTGATCATTTATTTTACTTTCAACAAATATTTTATTCATTAAGTTCTTAACTAGTGGACTTCTCAAATTAACACTGCCTTCAAAAGCTATTGCCTTAATATCAAAATTTGCAAACCAGCCTTCGTTGAGTTCTACATGAAAACCCCTTGTATATCCAGGAGATTTTATATTATAGTGGGCATCTTGCCAATTGTGAAACAATAAACTTCCTGGTTCTAAATAATAAGATTCTTTTTTATTAGATTCAAATAATTTCCCTTGAAGTAGATAAGTAAAATAAGGGTTTTCGTGATAATGCCAGTCCACTTTGGCATGTGTGTATTCAGTATCTGTAACAATTATATTTTTAAAAGCTGACTTTTTGTAATGTGTTCCATAAAATTCACCTTTTTCTAGTTTATCCATTATAAGCAGCAACTAATTTTTCTGCCATTGCTAAAATATCACTAGCTTCATAATCAGGCCCTTTGGATAATGTGTATAACGACTGTCCTTCACGGGCTATAAACCCCGTCGCCAGACCAGCATTGGCAGCTCCTGCCAGATCCCATCCGTGTGCGGCAATCATAATCATTTCCTCGGGTTTCACGCTGAGTTTTTCAGCCGCCCAAACATAAGTTTCAGCAGTGGGTTTGTATTTTTTTATGGCATCGATACTTAATGCAAGTTCAAAATGATTTGTCAGATTTGAGTTGGTCAATTGTTCTTTAAGTGCATATTCAGGGGAGTTTGTCAATGTAGCCAGCCTGAAACCCTTGTCTTGTAGTAGCGTCAATCCTTTTTCCACGTCCGGATAGGCTTTCAGAGTCTTAATTGCCGACAGTGCTTTTTTCATATCCTCGTCAGATACAGTTTTATTTAATGAAGCTGCGGTCATTTTAAGTACAGCTCCAGCAATATTACTAAAGTCGTGATATTGATCCGTACAATTATCCACTAGCGAATAGTGCAGTACCATACCAAACCAAATTCGGAATGCTTGTGGTTCTTCGAGCAGGGTATTGATATTAGTTTTCAAGGGTGCCATGTCTAATAATGTTTCATTTACATCAAAGACTATAACTGGTTTTGTTCTATTTGAATTCATAAGTTGAGGTTTATTTATACCATTTTTTTAGTGTTTCTAAAGCTGGTTTTTCCTGTGGGGTGTAGTCAATATTCTTTTTCTTGTAATAATCGTCAGCATACCATTTCCATGCAAATCCGCCAGCATACCACTGTTGTTTTGAAAAGCTCTGGAAAAGGGCTTCATACCCATTGGCTTGAGCCAAATTATTGATTTCAGTTTCAGTTTCGGTCCAAGGGGCTTCAGCAGCTTTATTGGAATTGCGATAGCCAAACTCGGTAAAGAGTATTTTTTTGTTTGTTTTTTGCTGAACAGTTTTTATTTTTACAATATGTTTTTTCCAGCTTTCATTTAATGCTTCTATCGAAGGGGTTTCTTCAACTGCTAGTGGAAAATACGCATCGATCCCTATGTAGTCGAGTTCATTCCAAAACGGAATCGTTTCAAAACTATCCCAGTTTGCTGCATAAGTGAGTTTACCAGAATATATTTTTTTTATTTTTTGAATGAGTTGTATCCAGTATTCCGGTCGCTTAGCAATTGGGTTTTCTAACTCTGTACCAAAACAAAAGAGCTCTATTTTTTCTTCCTCGGCTAATTTTGCAAAGTCAAGAATGTATTTTTCATAATCAGCTTCCCAATGTTCCCATTCCTTTTCATTTGAAAAATCCAAGTCACCGGTATAAAAATTATGATTGACCCAAAGGTGTGGTTTTAGCATTACCTTCATTTTGTACTCATGTGATTTACGAATACTTGCTCGGATTCCTTCCGACCTTTCGCCCCACCATTGTCGTTCATTATTATAGGATACAGAAGCTTGATCAATATCTACAAAGGCATATGGGATTAAGGATATAGCGTTTATATTGTTTTCTTTCAAAGACTCAAAGGTACTATTATTCAGTTTTTTAACAGGAGCTACTAAATTAATACCTTTATACTCCATATTGTATTTAAGGCGAATAATTTCAGTTTTATCATTCGCATTGTAAAAGGAATAGCCACTAATAATTAGGATGAAAAAGATTAAAATGGCAAGCTTGTTTTTTTTCATAGTGCTAAAGTTAACATTTAAAACTGGCTAACTGAGTTTCTCGTATGAAAGTATTATTTTACAGTTTATTATTTATTTTACCGCGCTGCCATTTTTTAATATTTTGGCGTAAAAAAATTCAGGTTACGCTTTCTTTAATTTCTCAATAATGGTAAGCTTCTTTGCTTTTACCATTTGCATGCTTCCATTTGCTTGGTTTGGAGCAAACCATTGGCCAAGTAGCGCATCAATTAGTTTGGACTGATGCTCATAGGCATTGCAGGTTTCACACATGGCTTTGTGCGCCTGTAATTGCATTTTTTCTTTTAATGTTAAGGAGGTTAACATTTGTTTGTCTATTAACTCTGTTGATTTTTTGCAGGTCCTCAACAGCATTCTCATTACTATGTGCATTTTATTTAAAGTTAAAGCGTTATTAAACCCATTTCATTTCCAAACATTTTCTCAAAAGCAGCTTTGATCTATGTACAATCTGCCAATAGTTAGACGGAGTGATTTCCAGTTCCTGACAAATTTCAGTAGTATCCTTATCTGATAAGTATTTGGAAACCAAAGCTATTTTCCATTTATGGGGTAAATCATTCATGCATTCCTGCATGACTAGATTGAATTCGGGATTGTCCAACAACTCTTCTTCCTGCTCCCAGATCGCTTTGATATCATTGCTGTTCCAGCAGCCATAGGTGTTGAATAAGCCTTCGGACAAGTTGACACCGCTAGTTTCAGTTAAACTAAAGGTTTTTTTGGTAGTTTTAGCACTCTTTCGGTAATAGTCAATTACCTTGTTATTGAGGATAGAAAACAGCCAGGTTTTGGGCTGACTATTCCCTTGAAATGTATTTATTTTATGAAAAGCCGACAAAAAAGTTTCTTGGACTAAATCTTCGGCAGTTTCTTTTGAAGAGGTTTTGTAGAATGCCCAACAATAGAGTTCGTCGCTAAATTGATTGACCCAATTTTCCAATAGCATTTTTGGGTTTTCGGTTGTAACATCCATATATCTTTAGGCTTCATTAATTTTAATTACGCCAAATGTACTATTTTTTTGTTGCGCGGAAAGTTAGTGTTTTCACAAATTAAATAAGCAATAACTTGTATATATTCGATTGCAATTAACCAAAAGTTCTCCTGAAATTCAGGATTGGAGTAGGCGATGTAGCTCAAAACCACGGTAAGACTCCAGACCAGCGGATAGTTGTGTTTTGTAAATACACAAATCAAAACTAAATTGATGACGTACCAGGGATGAACTGTTGTAGACGTAAAAAGATAAATTGTTAAAACCACTAGGGAACTTTGAAACAATTCGGGAGTCGTTTTATTTTTTCCTATCAATGCTTTATAAACGATAAAAAGAATCATTAGGACAGGTATGATTTTACCAGTGGTATGAATAATATTATAGCCTGTTATCCAAAAACCAAGCTCACGAATAAGATAATAGATACTGGCGTTAAATTCAAAATTGGTAAACCACAACCCTATTGTCTCACTGTAATTTTGAATTAGTTCAGAAGAAAGAAAAGGCAAAAAGAGAATAATATTAGCCCCAATAACAATACTGTAGAAAACGATTGCCTTTTTCCAGCCTAACTTTTGAAAAAATAGGGGCAATAACAACAAAGGGAGCAACTTTACAGAAATAGATAATGCTAAAATCACAGCAGCAGTTTTCCATTTGTTTTCGTGCAGCAAATACATGCTCCAAACAAAAAAGAATAGCATCACACCTTCAAAATGAAGATTTCCGCTAAGTTCTACAATCACCAATGGATTCAATAGATAATAAAAAATACGGTATTTTTTCAGCCCTAAATTCTCTAATAATCTACTTCCAAAATAAAAAGTTCCCAGATCTGCTATGATGGTTATTACTCGCATTCCTATGACTGCAGCAATTACAGAATTAGCACTAAAAAAAGCAGCAATGGCAAAGAACAATTGATTTATAGGAGGGTAATTAGAGTAATGACTCGCACTCAAGCTTCCCATTCCGGTATAAAGCTCCTTGGCATTAGCCAAAGTAAAACCGTTTTGAGCCATCAAATCCTTAGGTAAATGTAGATAGGGGTTTATTCCTTCTAATAACAGGCGACCATCCCAAATAAAACGAAAATAGTCTTGAGAAAGATTTGGTAAAGCCACACTGAAAACTAATCGGAATAGTATTGTGGCAGTAATTAGAAAAATAAAGCTATTCTTTTGAAGCTGTATAATTTGAAAAAACAATAAAAATAACAAACTATATGAAATGATAAGCGCTACAAAATCGGTTCGTTCGAGTATATAAGCAATATATCCATATAAGCCGAGACTTGCTGCAAGGTAGCTGTATGACTTTAGGTTATTTGTAACGGTAGAATTCATCGTGGGTCAGTGATGGATTTTATGAAAACAAATCCAAACCCACAGAAAAGCATACCGTGTAAAGCCACTAAGCTGAAGTCATTCAATAAGAAAGCACTGTAGATCCCGAAAGTGAAATAAAGCATCAAGGCACCTTCGATAAATACATTCTTAGATATTTTTTTAGAGAGATAATTGTTCTGTTTCCATTTGTCTTTCAGGCCTTCAATATTCAGTTTTGGAGTCCGTATAAATTCACTTTTTTTACCCCACAAGCCTTCTAGAACAGCGACAGAATTATGGAACGAAAACCCCATAGCAATTGTATAGAAAGTAACAAACAAACATACATATTGAATGAAGTTTTTGCTACCGCCGCCATGTATGCTTTTGTAGGAAACCCAATAACTAATAAAAAAGAGAATGGAGGTAATGATAAAAAAGATTAGAATATTGAAAAAGGATTCAAATTGCACGTATTCATGTCTGATAAAAAGAACTGGAATACTCAAAATCGCCATAGTAAAAAGTGCCAAGAACATAGAACTGTTTAATAAGTGCAGAATACCGTGGGCTTTGGTTTTGAATCCTATAGTATCCGACTGTAGCACTCGAGATGCTATTTTACTGAAATTTTCAGCACCCCCTTTATTCCAACGGAATTGTTGGGAACGTGCCGCGCTGATAACGGCGGGAAGTTCAGCGGGTGTTTCAATATGTTCGAGGTATTTAAATTTCCATTTTTTTAATTGTGCCCTGTAACTCAAATCTAGATCTTCGGTAAGGGTATCACTTTCCCAGTTTCCGGCATCGAGAATGCAGGTTTTCCGCCAAACCCCAGCAGTTCCATTAAAATTGATGAAATGAGATTTGGAGTTTCGTCCAACTTGCTCCAGTGTAAAATGTGCATCAAGTGCAAAAGCCTGTATTTTTGTAAGCACGGAATAATTCCTGTTTAAATGCCCCCAACGGGTTTGCACTAGACCAATTTTTGTATCTTTAAAATAAGGGATAGTGCGCAGCAGCCAATTTTTTTGAGGAACAAAATCGGCATCAAAAATCACTATGAATTCTCCTTTTGCAGTAACTAGACCTTCTTTTAAAGCTCCCGCTTTAAAACCCAGTCGGTTGCTTCGGGTGATGTGGTTGATGTCCAATCCAGTGCTTGCTAATTTTAAAATTAAACGGGCTGTATCAATAACACTATCGTCAGTGCTATCGTCTAAAACCTGAATCTCTAGTTTTTCTCCCGGGTATTCTAATGCTGCGATAGTGGTCAACAAACGTTCCACAACGTATTTCTCATTAAAAATGGGTAGCTGAATTGTTATTGGAGGAAATACGTCCCCATTAGAAAAGTCAAACTGGGCGGACTGATCTATTTGTTTTTTGTTTTTTAGATAATTGATCAATAAATTAAATTGAGCCAAACCATATAAAAATATCAATAGGATGGATACGGCGTATAGAAATAAAATGATATAGGAAACTTGTAACATATTTTTATTTGAAGGTATATTTAAAAATCCAGCTGATTATCTTTATTCCTGCCATTACCGATCCTTTAACCGTTCCAGATACTTTAGATAGCCCAATTCTATTTTTGTAACGTACGGGGATTTCGACATAGCTCATATTTTGTTTCAAGACTTTTAGCTGCATTTCCACGGTCCAACCGTATGTTTTGTCCTGCATGTCCAAAGCTAGTAGTTTTTCATATTTAATGGCTCGAAAAGGACCTAAATCAGTGAATTTTGCCTTAAAAAACAGCCCCATCAAAAAAGTAGCAAGCCGGTTTCCGAAAATTTGTTGTGGTGTCATTGAATATTTTTCTCGTAGGGAATCTACTCTCGCCCCAACGACAAAGTCGATATCGTCATTTAGTATTGGAGCAATTAGTTTAGTTAATTCCTCTGGGTAATCTGAGTAATCACCGTCCAGAAAAACTACTATATCGGGTTTTATTTTTTGGTTAGCAATGTATTCCATTCCTTTTAAGCAGGCATAACCATAGCCTTTTCTGTTTTCTGAAAGTACTGTTGCTCCAGCAGCTTCTGCAGCTTTTATTGTATTGTCCGTTGACCTGTTGCTGATGACAATTACTTCATGGACAATTTTTGGAATTTCAGCAATGACATTGCCAATAGCTTTTTCTTCGTTATAAGCTGGAATAATTACTTTTATTTTACTCATAAGAAGCTTCTGTTATTGTCTTTTTTGAATTCAGCAGATGAATTCCATTCCTTTATTTTTTTACCCATAACATATTTTTCGACTCGAATAATTTGACTGTTTCTATAAAACAGGGAAAAACCATTTGTTTCATCGTTTTCAAACTGAGATTTTTTGTTGATTTCTTCATTAGAATTGTAAAAAACCCACCATTTGCATTTTTTGTTATTTTTAAAATGACCTTCTTCTTTTTTATTTCCGTTTTCGAAATAATAAAACCAGTAATCCATTTTTTTATTTTGGTTTAACCAGCCTTCCGATTTTATTTTTCCATTTTCGTAGTACTCTTTATAGTAGCTTTTTTGCGCAGATACTTTTATAAAAGCTAATAAAATCAAGATGTATATTCCTTTTTTCACTCTATTTATTGTTGAGCAGATCCATCAAATTGACATCATTTCCTAATAGAATTTCATTCGAATTAATTCTTCCTTCTTCAGAACCATTTTCTAATTTCAATACTCCTCTAGGACATACTGCCGCACATATTCCGCAACCTACACAGGAGGATCGTACAATATTTTCTCCTTTTTGGGCATAACTTCTTACGTCTATTCCCATTTCGCACTGCGTTGTACAATTTCCGCAAGAGATGCATTGCCCACCGTTTGTGGTAATTCTAAATTTAGAAAACAACCTTTGTTGAAGGCCTAAAATGGCGGCCATTGGACATCCAAATCGACACCAAACACGATTTCCTAACAAAGGGTAAAAGCCTACTCCAATAACACCACTAAATGCAGCGCCAATAGCAAAACCATACCATTTTTTTAAGGCATAGCTATCTATAAAAAGAATATTTTGATTGCCAGAAAAGAAATTAATTGCTATTGCGATGATGATTATGGCAACCAATGATAGCATAGTATATTTAGCATCTGCATCTAAATCCTTACGTTTGAAGTAATATAAAGCCCCAGTAAAAAGGATTAAAAAACTAACAATCCCATATATAAACTGGTTTCTTGTAATAAAACTTAACTCAGGATTATTAGATAAGAAAGTGAAGATTACTGCAATAGTGGTTACAAACGAGAAGACCAAAACCGAATGGATCATCCAACGTTCAATTTTCCAAGATGTTTGGCTTGAATCTGACAAATGACGAAAAGGATCTCCTGCCGTTTCTGCCAAACCTCCACAGCCACAAACCCAAGAGCAATACCATCTTTTCCCATAGAAATAGGTCAGGATCGGTGAAATAATAAATATCATGGCAACACCAAAAATTAGCATAAACATTCCCAGATTTCCACCTTGGATCATATTTTTCAAATGCCATTCTTCAAAGAAATAGTAGTTTAAGGGCCACATATTCTTCAAATCTTTAGCAAAATAAGGTAGGTTAGGATTTAATTTAGATAGAATTTCAGGTATTAGGAAGGCAAAACCCAATTGGAAAAACATTACAGAAATAGTGCGGACTAATTGGTATTTATTATTTCTATATTTTAAAATAAATTTGTAACCCAAACCTAAAATCGCAAGGGTATAAAAGGTTCCATATACAAACCATTGACTAGCTGCATGTCCATTTATAAAATAACTGAAAGGGTCAAAGAAACCGACAATTCCAGAATTTGCCGATCCATTTTCCCCAAAACCTAAATAGCTGGGATACCAATATAGGACAACGTAAAATGAAGTTAGTAAAATACCCAGCATATAAGCAAAAACACCCCGGTTAGTAAGTGATTTATGGTAGAGTCCGTTATTACTAATCCCTGCGGGTTTAGTCAAATAAGTGTTTCTGGAATAGATTATTATTCCAATTAATATGGAGGAAATGGAAATAGTAAACCATATTGTTTTATTTGGAAAACTGATATTAAATAAGGCCAATGTCATGATGAAAAGGCCAATAAAACCTATTGTTAATCCTAGTTTTTGAATGGTGCTTAACTTATTGTCCTGATGGGAAGCGATGGAAATATTTTTTACTGATTTGCTCATTTTATTCTATTTTTAATCCAATGAATTCGGTTGTAAACTGCTGTTGTATCTCTTTGTTATAGTTGGTAAAAAACTCTGGATCAAAGTTGGCTTCCGCCAAATGATTCATAACATAATCAACCGTTTTTTCATCTGTAAGCAGCTTATCAAAGAACTCATGACGCAAGCGTATTCCAAAAGTATTGATCCCCAGAAACACACGACTTTCTTTATGAAAGGAAATTCGGATTGCTTTTTTACCGTCTTTATGTTCCCAATAAAATTGAATTTCATGTTCCATTGGTTCTGCAAAAACCCATCCATAGGTTTGGTACTCTATGTCTAAAAATTTAGCCGAATTGAACCAATGGCCAGGATTGTATTGAGTTGGTTTACCTGTCAGCGTTTGTGCAAGGGCTTCGCCCATCATTCTTCCTGTATACCAAACCGCTTCAATTGGCTTTCGTAAACCAATGCCTTCGTGCTGTTCTGCGCAATCGCCTATGGCATAAATATCTTTGACGTTTGTCTCGAAAAAACGATTTACCTTAACGCCGCGCCCCAACTCAATTCCAGAATTTTTCAAAAAACCGATATTTGGAGAAACTCCCGCAGTTAAACCAACAATTTCACAGTCAATGGTTTCTCCTTTGTCAGTAATAATACCCTTTACGTGACCATTTTGATCGGAGAGTATTTCAACTAGATTAGTCTCCAAACGCAAATCGATATGATACTCGAGAATATGACGATTGATCATCTGGCTTTCGCCCAAAGGTAAAACACCGCTCCAGAAGCTTTTTTCCCGAACTAAAAAAGTAACGGGGATATTGCGGGAACGGAGCATTTCGGCCAATTCGATACCAATTAGACCTCCACCTACAATAACGGCACGCTTTGTTGTGGGGGCCCATTTTTCTAAGGCTTCCAAATCTTGTTTGTCGTATAAACCTGTTACTCCATTTAGATCTTGGCCCGGCCAACCAAATTTGTTGGGAGTGGAACCAGTAGCAATTACTAATTTATCAAACGGAATGCTTGAATTATCTGCCAATAAAAGAGACTTTTCTATTGTCGACACTTTGGTTACCAGCTTATGCACTAGATTGATGTTGTTCTTTTTCCAAAAATCATTTTCATAAGGTTGGGTATGTTCGAATTTCATATGGCCCATAAAAACATACATCAATGCCGTTCTAGAAAAGAAAAATTCTGTTTCTGAAGAGATGATGGTGATTTTTGAATCGGAATGTTTTCGGATGTGCCGTGCGAGCGTCGCTCCCGAAATTCCGTTACCAATGATGACAATATGTTCCATAGAAAAAGGCTTTCGTTAAATAATTAGGGCAAGTAAGAATGGCTATTCAACTATAAAGGTATTATTTTAGACGTAAGGGGACAGTTTTTATTTTGTTTTAAAGCTTGAATCTGTTTTGAAAGTGTCCTCGTTAACGGTAACAAACTTAATGTTTCTTAGGCTTGCGTTTCCAATATTATTCGTAAGTCCTTGGCCTTCTTTCCATTCCCAATAAAGCCATTTTGTAGCGATAGGAATTCCATCGACATCTTTATATTCTAAATATTGAACAGCATGAGGATTTTTTTCTGCTTCCTCTTTAGTTCCATTTGCAGTAACAATATAGGCCGCTTTTTCGATTAAATTGGTCGCTTTGTCTGCATAAACCACGTACCAATCATCTGGAGCATCGCCTGTACCTGATTCGAACGACAGTTTTTGGCTAAGGTATTTCTCCTGATCGGCTTCTATATTGTCGTATGTGCTCCATTTTGTTCCTGGGTCAGTCAATTTATAAGGGAATAAGAAAAAATATTCCCAGGTAAAAGCATCAAATCGTACTCCTTTTTCATTGGGGATATTGGAAGAATAGAAGACTTTGTCTTTATCAAAAATAATTTTGGAGCCGTTTTTATACTCAATTACTCCTTGGCTAGAGTTGGTAAGAATAGTAAATTTAGCATCCATTCTTTCTTTCCCTCCAAACTCCAATTTAAAATCATATTGAATGGCTTGCTTATTTAAAAACTTTTCTTTTTGGTGCCCTCTTTCTATTTTTTGTGTAAAGCTTTCGTTTTCTTCATTTGATTTACATCCTGCAAAGACAAGTATGGAAAACAAGATAGTAGCAAAAATTTTATTCATTATCGTATTGTTTTTAATATTTAGTAAATGATTGTTTTTAATTTTTGTAAAATGATTACAAGACTTTAGCTCGCTATTTTATTCTTTTTTTATAGTAATTCAACATGCTTTCTGCCGAATGTCCTAACCTTCGCTTTAAGTGAATAACTGCAAAATGGTATTGCAAACGCCAGACACCATTTTCCCTATATCTTCTTGCCGAAGTAATCAAATCTTCAGGAATCACCACAAACTGTTTTTTTTGGTACAATCTTGAAATGATCTCGTTGTCTTCATATATGATATAGTCTTCGTTAAAGCCTTTTATTTCATCAAATAGTGTTTTAGATACGAATAGAGATTGGTCTCCGCCACGGCAGGAAATATGATTTATTCTGGTAAACCACTGGGAGAATTGCAAAACAGGATGCGAGTAATCAAATTTCATTCTGAAACAACCCGCGCCATTCCCCTTTTGAACCTGATCCATAATGAAGCGGTCAAAACTCTTAGGCGGAAAGCTGTCACAGTGTAAAAAATAGAGCAGTTCAGCATTGGCAATTTTGGCACCTGCATTTAGCTGCTTGGCTCTTCCTTTTTCAGAGGTAACTAGAGTGACATTTTTGTGTTCTATTACTTTATTTTTTGAACTGTCAGTACTTCCTCCATCAACGACTATAATTTCATACGGGATTGATTGTGATACATTTTTTTCAATATACAATAAAAGTTTGTCAATTGCCTCTTCTTCATTGTATATGGGTATAATGATCGAAATCTTAATCATTCAATGTCCAGTTGTATTCTTTATAACTAATTTTTGCGTTGCTATTTATTTTAATGCTGCTGTACTGGTTCAGGAAGTCAATAACGGTTCCTTTTTTCTTGAAATCGCCAGAAAACCAATCGAATATCTTTGATATTTCCACTTTATTAGAGGCAATGGTATTTTTGCTTTTGTCGTTAATGAAGTTTTTGGCAACGGTAGTTAATTGCTTTTCTAAATTGGCTTCGGTGTAAGCTTCATTTAATAAATTTGGACAAGAAAAAGAAGCGCAATTGATGGCAAAATGAATTCTAGGTTCACTCATTTTTCGAAGAATTTCATGTTCTATTTGTTCTAAACTGTATTTATTAGAACCTAAAGTAAAAAACTTTTTCCCCCAAGGATCATTGATGTCTTTTATGCTTTTAACGGGATAATTATCTAATATTAATTTCACGGTATAGGCATTATAAGCATTTATCCAATAGGCCAAAACTGCATTTTTTGACCACGATTTTTTAGGGACGTTAGCTGCCAAAACATCTAAATATGATTGCAATTGCTTGCTGTCTTTTTGAAACCCTTTATAATCTACAATCCCATTTTTTGAGACGTTTTTCTGTAGCAAGATATTCCACTTAGCATGATCTGCACTTTGTATCGTTTCGGAGGTATTTATTGGATAAGCTAAATCAGGAATTTTGTTGTTCTGTCCACTCTTTCCACAATAAAGAAACGGCAAAAGTAGCAGGCTTATAAAAAACATTTTCATCAGTAGTATTATTTAGTTATTTCAGAAATAGACAGTAATAAGGCTCATTCCTGACAAACAACAGGAATGTTATTTTTTTAAAGGATAGAGTTCTTGTGTTATAAAATCTTTCGGGAACTTATTTTCGCCCTCAAACCCAATTTCAATATCCCTTCCGTCACTTGGTACATAATTGGTTTTGAATAAATAGTCCCATATACTTAACGAAATTCCAAAATTGACTCCATACTTATTGGGTAACTTTTTACTGTGATGCCAAATATGCATCTTAGGATTGTTGAAAATATATTTCAATGGACCATAGTCCCAACCCAAATTTGCGTGGTTCAGATGACCAATTGCAATGGTTACAAAGTGTACAATAAACACATCTTGTAAGTTTACGCCACCTATCAAAATTATAGGTACATAAAGTATCGATTTGTATACTATAGGTTCCATCCAGTTGTATCTAAAATGTGCTGCAAACCCCATTTCTTTTACGCTGTGGTGTGTTTTATGGATATTCCATAAAAAGGGAATCATATGTAACGATCGATGAACGTTCCACTGAATAAAATCACTGATCAGAAAAAATAACAGTAAAGCGATGGGTTTTGGCAATTCTGATATGGAGAAAAGCTGAATCGAGACTAATTGGACTCCAAAAAACGATAGAAAATCATTGATTAGCTGTTCCGATACATTAGATAGCGCGATAACAAGGATGAGATTCAATAAGAAAAAATTGAAAAACATATAAAATAAATCGAGCCAAAAGTCTTTACGAAATACGGCTTGATTTTTTCTCCAAGGAAAAGCAATTTCTAGTGTCCAAACGACAAGAGATATGGCTACTAAGCCATAAAAGTAATTATCCCAGTTCCAATATAAAATTTCATTAATTAGGTAATTAAAATAACC
Source organism: Flavobacterium sp. W22_SRS_FP1 (assembly GCF_052113685.1). Lineage (NCBI taxonomy): Bacteria > Pseudomonadati > Bacteroidota > Flavobacteriia > Flavobacteriales > Flavobacteriaceae > Flavobacterium > Flavobacterium sp. W22_SRS_FP1. Next base: position 44,626 of record NZ_JBGQOE010000005.1, on the reverse strand, counting down.
TTTATAAGAATTAAGTAGGATGTCAATATATTTTTCCATTTTTATTTTTAGTTATTTTGAAGATAGTTATAGGTACTATTCATTAAATCTTCAAAAGTGTCAATGTCATTTAAGGTCGGCATTAAATGAATTTTCTGAGTTTCTAAATCTTTCATCGTATCTATAAAAACCGATGACGTACCCCAATTTTTATTTTTAAATAATTTGCCGTTCATTTCTTTTAGACCTAACAAATAATAACCGCCATCTTCTGCGGGCCCCAATACCACCTTGTTTTTTTGTAATTCCGTAAAAGCAGTTTCAATTAATTCCGATTTTAAATCGAATAAATCACTGCCAACAATAATGCAATTTTTATATCCCATCTCGAAAAGCAGTTCGAATGCAGTCTGCATCTTGTGCCCTAGGTCGCCTTTGGACTGGATTTTTTTTTGATACATTGCATCTGTCCAAATATCTCCTTCAACAATTGCACTGTCATAAAAAACAAATTTATCACAGCCTATATTTTTGGTTTGTTCCATGGTGTGCTGGAGCAAGTCTTTGTATACCTTTAATGCATCAGTATCACCGATGGTTTTTGCCAAACGTGTTTTGACTTTCCCTAATTCGGGATTTCGGATAAAAATGAGTAAGGCATCAGTTTTCATATACCTTGATTCCTTTAGTTAGATAAACGCTCCATTCTTTGTTGAAGGCATGTACGCTGTCCGTTTCTATATTTAGGTTATTTACGACTTTGCCGCCTGTATTTTTGTATTCGAAAATACCACCGTATAAATTATAAACATTTTTGTAACCCGATTTTAATAGCTTTTCACCGATTCTCTCACTGCGAGCACCTATGGAACAATAGACAACGATAGTCGCATTTTTATCTTTTACTGCAGAAGTGACGTTTTGTATTTTAAAATGGTCAAAACCAACTTGAATTGCATTTTTGATGTGGCTTACGTTGAACTCTTTTGGTTCGCGCGCATCAAGATAAATAAGCTCACTGTTGCTTTTTAGCTCGTCGACTTTGATATAAGGAACGCTCTGTTTATTCAAGTTTTTTAGCACCTGTGGAATACTGCTTTGTGCAGAAACCATCATGCAGAAAAAGTGGATAATAATAAATAAATAGAAGCGCATATTATTTTTGTATAAAGATATTTAAATAATTAGACGTAATAAAACTTATTTACTGACAAAACTTTTAGACTATTGATAAATAGGTAATAATGAAAGGAAATTAGCTCTCCTTTTAATCTATAATGAATTTGCTTACAGATAAAAATAGCGCAAAATATTCAACTATATAAAAGCTTCGAAAATACTCCGATATGATGTGACTACTGTTTAATTATTGACAAGATCTTTTTAACTAATAGTTGTTTTTAACCCATTTTATACCTCGGCAGATTAATTTCGTGTTCTTGTGGATAGGGTGCCCGATGTGTCATGCTTACATCTTCTTTAATCTGTTCATGTACTTTATATTGCCTATCGTTTGTGTTAGAATAACGCGGATCGGGTACAAAGGGCATTTTGGCCATTTTGCTGACGGTAACTGTGGGGAAATGATAGTCAACTTCAACGGTTCCAAGAAGCAGATAACATCCTCCACCTTGAAAAGGATATTTTTGAAGGCTATTTGTAAAATGTGCGGTATCGAAATACTCTCCTTCATGGTCAACCCAGGTCCCAAAATACATAGTCCCCATTTTGGTAGGTACATGTTTCCTAGAAATAAGATAGGCTAGCATTTTTACGGTTTTTTTATGATGGCTTAATAAGTCTTTTGCTAATACCTGTCCGCGATATTTTGTCTGTAACAAATCGAATGGGGTGCAGGAAACCGGAAAGCTCAAAAGCTCAATTTCGTCAAAAGCATCTTCAAAAGCGGAGCGTTCGAGTACAGGTAGCGTGTATTCTTTTATCGGTTCCTGAAGGAGCAGTAGATTTTTGTTTTCGGGTTTGAAGTTGACCAGAATCAGCCTGGCAATTACCAATAATTGGTTTTTTGTTTTACCCGTAAAGCGGAAGGCCCCAATAAAAATCAAAATCTGTATGCCTTCAATACCTATGGGAATGCGGTTGATAAAATCTTCCAATGATTTGAACTCGCCATTTGTTTCCCGTTCCCTAAGTATAAAATGCGCTATTTTGCTTTCCAAACCTTCGAGCTGCATAAAACCCAAATAAACGTTGATACCGTACAATGTCGTTTCGTGTTCACTTTTATTCACACAGGGGTTGTGTATGGTCGCCCCAGACATCTTTGCCTCATGTACATAGACTTCGGTACGGTAAAAACCGCCATGGTTATTTATGACGGCGACCATAAATTCAATAGGATAGTACACTTTTAGATAGAGGCTTTGGTAACTTTCGACCGCATAAGAAGCGGAGTGTGCTTTACAGAACGAGTAACCGGCAAAGGATTCAATCTGTCGGTATATCTCTTCGCTCAACTTTACGGAATGCCCTTTTTGAGCACAGCAGGTGAAGTAATTGTCTTTCACTTTTTGCAAAGTGGCCTTCGAACGACCTTTGCCGCTCATGGCGCGACGCAAAATATCCCCATCGGCAGCGGGAAGCCCTGCGTAATGTAAGGCAATCTTAATTACATCTTCCTGATAGACCATAACACCGTAGGTTTCGCCAAGTTGTTCCTTAAAAACATCATGAAAATACTCGAACTGATCCGGATGGTTGTGGCGGAAGATGTATTCTTTCATCATTCCAGATTGGGCGACACCTGGGCGGATAATCGACGAGGCTGCAACAAGGGTTTTGTAGTTGTCGCATTTAAGGCGGCGCAATAGTCCCCGCATGGCTGGGCTTTCGATATAGAAACAGCCAATGGTTTTTCCATGACTTAGAGAGGCATTAGATTTTGTCTCATTTTTTGATAAAGCAATATCACGGATATCGACTTTTATTCCTCGATTTTTCTCTATTAGCTTCACGCTATCATCAATATGACCAATGCCGCGCTGGCTCAGAATGTCAAACTTTTCGAAGCCAATGTCTTCTGCAACGTGCATGTCGAACAAGACGATTGGAAAACCTTTTGGGGGCATTTCCAAAGGGGTATAATTAGTAATAGGTTCTTCCGAAATGATTATACCACAGGAATGCATGCTTCTTTGATTGGGATATTTCTCGAGTAGCATTCCATATTCCTGGACTAGTTTTACGATTGGGTTTTTATCGTGTAACTGCATCGGTTTTTTGGCCAACAGATCTAATTCTTCTTTGGGTAAACCAAAAACTTTACCTACTTCTCTAAATATAGAGCGGTATTTAAACTCCACGTTGGTTCCGCAAAAAGCGACATACTCAGCACCATATTTGTCAAAAATGTACGTCAGAATGGTATCGCGTTCTTTCCAAGACCAGTCAATGTCAAAATCAGGCGGGCTCTTGCGGTTGATGTTCAGGAAACGTTCAAAATATAAATCCAGTTCAATAGGGCAGATGGCAGTGATCCCAAGGCAATAGCTAACGATACTGTTGGCCCCGCTGCCGCGACCGACATGTAGAAATCCTTGGCTGATGCTGTATTGAATGATATCCCAAGTAATCAGGAAATAACCGCTGAATTCCAGTTGGTCAATCACCTTTAGTTCTTTTTCGATTCTTGCCTTGGCTTGCGGATTGTCGTTACCGTACTTTTTTGATAATCCTTCGTAAGCTAGATTCGTCAGAAGCTGCATATCACTTTCCCGGCTTCCAGAATAGTACTTTTTGTTTCTGGGTGTTTGGAACTCAAATTCGAAATTGCATTTATCAATGAGTTTTTCCGTGTTTTCAATAATTTGCGGATACTCTTCAAATTTGGATAACAATTCCTCCAAAGGAATCATTACCTCAGACGTTTTGCAATAATCGTCTGCAGTAAGTTTTGATAAAATGACATTGGTATCAATAGCACGGAGTATTTTATGCAGATTGAATTCTCTTTTTGTTCGAAAAGTTATCGGTTGTAGGACGACCATTTTGTCGAGTCTGGCTCGCCATTCTGGGAGGAATAATTTTGGAAGCTGATCTGGACAAATTCCTGTAAATTCATACTCTTTCAAAATCGCTGGTAAATTTTCGAAAGGATAAATAATGCATACATCATTAAACTCAGGAGCAGCTAATGGCAAAGCAGTGTTTTCGAAATTATGTTTGGTCAGGAAGCGGTTCATTTCTGCCAGCCCATTTGCATTTTTGGCTAAGCCGATATAACGCAATTGATTGTTACAGCGAAATTCTATTCCCACGACTGGCTTGATGTTGAGTTCTTTGCAGCCTTTTATAAAATCATAAATTCCTGTTACCGTATTAATATCCGTTAATGCCATTGCCTTAACATTACAAGTAGCGGCCTGCTGTATTAGATCAGCCAGCGGGATAGTCCCGTAGCGCAGCGAGTGAAAAGAATGACAGTTGAGGTACATTGCGTTATGATTTGCGTTTCAAAATTTCGGATTTGTTATTGGGCTTGAATGTTGCGCCGGCACAACGCATTACGGCATCAAAGCCATACCTACTTTTCATTTTGTCCATTGCTTGGTATAATGACAACATTTCTTCAGTATCTTCAAACATATTTATTTGGTAAGTACCTCGCACGAGTCCGCTGAAGCGAATCCCAATCAAGCGAAGTCGCATGCGGCGCTGGTATAATTTATCAAATAAGTCATTGACGTTTTTTGTGAGGGTATGATCGGCTGAGGTATAAGCTACTTTGCATTGCTTGGTTTCAGTGTCAAAATTGGCGTAGCGAATTTTGATAACCACGGTTGAAGTCAACCATTCTTCTGAGCGTAGCTGAAAAGCCAGCTTTTCGACCATGCCCACAAGCACCGATTTCAGTTTTTGAATATCGATGGTGTCTTGGTCAAAGGTATGTTCGGTCGAAATTGATTTTCGTTCTGTATATGGTTCCACGGGATTATTGTCAATGCCGTTTGCTTTTTTCCATATATCGATGCCGTTCTTGCCTATCATGCGTTGCAACACTTCCGCAGGCATTTCTGAAAGCGTCTGAATGGTGCGGATGCCAATTCGGGACAGTAGTTGAAAAGTTACGTCACCTACCATGGGTATTTTTTGTATGGACAGTGGGTTCAAAAATTGCTTTACCCTGTTCTCGGGTATTTCCAGGTTTCCCAGTGGCTTTCCTTCTCCGGTAGCAATTTTGGATACCGTTTTGTTTACAGATAAGGCAAAGCTTATAGGCAAACCAGTTTCTCTGATAACGGAATGTGCTAGTTCATCGGTCCATTTATAGCTACCGTAAAATTTATCCATTCCGGTAATATCGAGATAGAATTCATCGATGCTGGCTTTTTCTACGATTGGTGCGTTTACTTGGATCACCTCGGTAACCTCATGGGATAATTTGGAGTACAGTTCCATGTCCCCTTTCATGACTTTTGCCTGCGGGCAAAGTCGGAGCGCCATCTTAATAGGCATTGCGGAACGTACCCCAAAAGTGCGCGCCTCATAAGAACAAGACGCAACCACACCACGGTCGCCACCGCCAATAATCAAAGGAATTCCTTCTAGTTTTGAATTTCCCAATCTTTCGCAGGACACAAAAAACGTATCCAAATCCATATGTACAATTGCCCTTCCCATAATCTTCTCATTTTATACACGACAAAATTAGCACGGATTGTAACAAAATTAAGTATATTTGTTGTTCCAAATTGTAACAAAATTAAGATGTCTTTATTTTCCGATAATATCAGGAACCTTAGGGTTAAACAGAAAGTTTCACAGGAAAAGTTGGCTGAGTCGCTGGCAATAACTAGAGGGAGATACGTCAAATATGAAGACGGAACTTCGGAAGCGCCTTATGAAATTCTGAAAAAGATATCCCAGTATTACCACATCAGTATTGACCTACTGCTTTCGGTCGATGTGCGGAAAATTCCCATGGATGATCTGATGAAACTCGGGGATAACAGGATATTATTACCCATTACGGTGGATAGGGAAGGAGACAGCTTTATTGAAATTGTTCCCCATAAAGCGAGGGCCGGTTATCTCAGCGGTTATTCTGATCCCGAATTTATCGAAAGTCTACAGCATATTTCGTTGCCCTGGCTGCGCAATGGTAAATTCAGAGCTTTTCCCGTAGATGGAGATTCTATGCCGCCCCATAAAAGTGGTTTCTTTATTGTGGGCCGTTATGTGGAAAAACTAGGAGATGTAATGGATGGCAAGACGTATATATTATTGACCAAAAACGAAGGTATCGTTTACAAGAGACTGAACAAAAACGGAAAAAATGCATTGGTACTTCATTCGGATAATGCCTATTATAAATCCTACGAGGTTAAGGCCTCAGAAATTCTTGAAATCTGGGAGTTCGCCTGTAGTTTTGCCACCGAAGAATTTGGACCTGATGATTTGAGTCCAGAAAGTTTAAAAGAGCTACTGACGGAATTGAGAAGAGAGGTTAGAGAAGTGAAGGAGAAGCTTTCTTAAATGAATTTATTTTATTCCAATATTTATTGAATTCCTAGCGTAAAGAACTTAACGCTATTGGACAAGACAAACATAAAATAGCTAAGCTTTAATCCATTCATTTACTTTTCTTCAATGCATCCAATAATTCTAGCATATCAACCACCCCATAAGTAGAGGAGTAGTCTGAGACTGCGTAGGGCAATATAAGACTGTTGTTATGAATAATAGAGCCGCAAGAGTACACGACATTGGGCACATAACCTTCTCGTTCCTCTTCACGTGGCGAAAGTAAGGGGTCTTTCAGCCTACCTATTTCCTTTGAAGGATCATCAAGATCAAATAGAGAAGCGCCCAAGCAATACTGTCTCATAGCTCCTACACCGTGGGTAATAACTAACCAGCCTTCTGCTGTCCAAAGTGGAGATCCGCAATTCCCAATTTGTGTAAATTCCCATGGAAAACGAGGTTCTTGAAGCATAACAGGATTATCCCATTGTGTGAGCTTATCGGAAAACATAAGGTAATTGTTGACACCATCAATTCTGGAAAGCATGGCATACTTGCCCTTAATTTTTGTAGGGAATAATGCCAGGTTTTTGTTTTGAGCACCGGCTCCATATAAAGGCATCACACGAAACGTATAAAAATCTTCAGTAGATATCATTTTTGGAAGAATGGTATGCCCATTATAAGCGGTATACGTTCCAATTATTCTGTGTGACTCATGATCATTAAAAAAGCGCACAAAACGGGCATCTTCAATACCTCGGCTTTCAGAGTCTGAAATTGGGAATATGACACGCTCGGAGAGATCTGAATCGTGTTTGAATTCTATATCATAAAATGAATCCGCCAACCAGATTATTTCTTCGAGTGCCATTTTTCTGTCTTGACTGATTGATTGATCGCATAAGGCTTTACCGACCAAGTCTTTTAATGTAGAATACTCAAATTCCTCAGGCAGTTGTTGCATAATACTAGTTGAGTATTTATCCGAAGTATGCATCTCGGTCAATTTTATGATAAATCGTTCTTTGGTGTATGACTTTTTGTGTACAATCTCTGCTTTATCAATGTCGTTACCCGTTTTCATCACATGAAGGTCGTTATTTATATCAAGGATTCCCCTTCTAAAAACGATTGATGAGATATGTCCTTCTCCGGTTGCACGGAAAGAAATAATCACACGCTTCTCTCCTTTCTCCAAGTTCGACTGATCGAAATCTTCAACAATGGAGGGGTTAAAAATAGCTGCTGATTCTATCGCGTATTCCATGGTGCAGTAGGAACCAATAAGCATTTTTCGTTCATTTGAGAGGCTGTCATAATTGATTTGCATTCCTTCAATTATTCCTCTGATATTCTCGCAATGTTTATAAAATATAGTTGAAATATTTCGATGTCGTCTGGCAAATTCTCGGAGTGTTTGTTCTAAGGTGTCTGTGACTTGTTTTTCATCCAAAGTCATAATATGGCTCAGCATTTTTTGGGTCCGTTGATCACCATTCATAAAATAACGGGCAACAATCCTACTTGAATCAGGAGTAAATAATACATTTTTTCGAATAACTGGAACTCGCATAGATTTATTTTTAAATTACAATAAAATAAGTGCGCTTTTTATGTAGTGACAGCTTGATGAAGAATATTGAATTGTTTAAAAAAAACTAAAAACAAAGGATATTCAAAGTAAAATTCTCAGTTACACAATACTATTAAAATTACAAAATAAATAAATAAAATAGAATTAAATGTTTAACTAAAAAGTTGTATTTATAACTTAATCCAACCATCTTTTAATTTGATGTTTGTTAATAATGTTTCCAGCATTTTATCGCTATAAACAAAGCATTGTAGTTTATCTGTTATGTTAAAAAGTCCGTATATTCAGACAACCTCAGCTTTTTTTGCTATCTTTATGGGGATATATACGTACAAATCGTTTGTTATTTGATCGCTAGCTATCGTATATTATATTCAACCAAATTTTGGTACCTATCTCTTTTCCGATCTCAAATCAGCATAAGTAGTTTGAGGAAACAGTGAATATAATTCAACCACCAATGCACTAATCTTTAAAAAAAAAAAAGAAATGAAAGCAACTATGAAAGGTCTTGTTTATGGAGGCCCCGGAAAAATTGAACTGAAAGAAATACCAGTACCTAGTATTGAAAAAACAACAGATGCACTAGTTAGAGTTTTAAAGACTACGATTTGTGGGACAGATTTAGGGATTTTGCATGGTAAAACTCCGAGCTGTAAGCCCGGAACCACTTTGGGACACGAAGGAGTTGGTGTCATTGAAAGTATAGGCGATGGTGTTCGAAATTTTAAAAAAGGAGACCATGTGATTATTTCCTGCATTACTTCGGATGGAACTTGTGAATATTGCAAAAAGCAAATGTATTCTCATTGTGAAGACGGTGGCTGGATATTAGGGCACCTTATCAATGGAACTCAAGCCGAATATGTTCGCATTCCGCATGCTGATAATAGTTTGCACTTGATACCTGAAGAATCTGATGAAGAGGCTCTGGTGATGTTGAGCGATATTTTACCCACAGGACATGAAATAGGAGTACTAAATGGGCAAGTTAAACCAGGAGATACAATCGCTATTGTGGGCGCAGGTCCCGTCGGTATGTCTGTATTACTGACCTCACTGTTTTATTCACCTGCCAAAATCTATATGATTGATCTCGATGAAAACCGATTAAAGATGGCCAAGGAATTCGGGGCTACTGATACCATCAATTCGGGTAAAGAAGATGCAGCTAAGAAAATTCTATCGGAAACTAAGGACGGAGTAGATGTAGCTGTAGAAGCCGCTGGAATATCGGCTACTTTTGATCTTTGCCAAAAAATAATCAGACCAGGAGGGCATATGGCTATTGTAGGGGTTCATGGTAAAAGCGTCGATTTACAACTTCAAGACCTCTGGATTCAAAACATTACCTTGACAACTGGTTTGGTAAATACCAATACCACTCCAATGTTATTAAAAACGGTTTCCTCAAAAAAAATAGATCCCAATAAGTTGATAACACATCATTTTAAACTAGACCAAATTCTGAAAGCCTATGAAGTCTTTGGGAATGCTTCTACGGAAAAAGCGATGAAAGTAATTATCGAGCCATAGCAGGAACGACTTCTAGTTTATTTTTAGATATTAAAACCCGTCTTTTACCATTATAAAGACGGGTTTTTTATACGAAAAAAATAGGGAGGATCGAGTTGGTTGTTTTCAAATACCTAGCCATTATTAACTTTTTCTCATTGCATTTAGCAGCTCTATGATATCCATCCAGGCACAAGTAGAGTAGTAGTCTGATCTGGCATAAGGAAAGATAAGACTGTTTTTGTAAATAATCAACCACAAGAATAGACAACATTAGGTTGTTGTCCTTCTCGCGACGAAAGTAAGAGATCTTTGAGTCTTCCAATTTTCTTTGAAGTATTATCAAAGTCAAATAGAGAGTTGTCTGAGCAATACTGCCTTATTGCCCGTACAAAGTGGCTGATCCTCAATCCCCAATTTGTTTAAATTCCCATTTGTAACTAAGCTATTGAAGGATAACGGCATTATCCCATTGTGTGAGTTTTTCTGAAAACATAAGGTAATTATTGACACCATCAATTCTGGAAAGCATGGCATACTTGCCCTTAATTTTTCTGGGGAATAATGCTAAATTTTTATTTTGAGGACCAGCTCCAGACAACGGCATTACACGAAACGTACAAAAATTTGCAGTCAAAATCGATTTTGGAAGAATGATATGACCATTATAAGCGGTATCAGTTGCACTCTTTTTTTTTTCGGATTTATCATAAGCAACAAAGCGCACAAAAAAAGCGTCTTCAAAACCGCGGCTTTCAAAATCGGATCCAAATTGTCTATCATAAAATGAACCCGCCAACCAGATAATTTCTTCGAGTGCAATTTTTCTATCTTGACTGACTGTTTGATTAGAGAATGCTTTATCTACCAAGTTTTTTAAGGCCGCAAACTCAAATTCCTAAGCAGTTCTTGCATAATACTAAATGAGTATTTGGGGTATGTATCTCTGCCTATTTTATAAAAAATCGTTCTTTAATGGATATAATCTCTGCTTTATCAATGTTATCAACAATTTACAGCAGCTGAAAATTATTATTGATAGCTAAGATTCTCCTTTTAAAAAACAATTGATGAGGTTTGACTTTCTTTAGATTCTACTGATGGAAATCTTCAACAATGGAATGGTTGAAAATAGTTGCTGATTCTATGGTATATTCCATAGTACAAAGGAACCAATCAGTATTGTTTGTTCATCTGAGAGGCTGTCATAATTGATTGGCATTCCTTCAATTATTCCTCTTATATTCTCGTAATGTTTATAAAACATACTTAAAATATTTCGATATCGTCTGGCAAATTCTCGGAGTGTTTGTTCTAACGTATGTATAACTTGTTTTTCATTCAAAGTCATAATATGACTCAGCATTTTTTGGGTCCGTTGATCACCATTCAAAAAATACCGAGCAACAATCTTACTTGAGTCAGATTTTTGTTCAATTCTTTTCTGGTCGAATGAACTTATGAAAACATTATAATTTGATTGTATTCAGGCCAAAAATCATATCATCAATAGGACCAGTAATTTCGTTGATTCTGGAGTTAGTATAATACAATACGTTATCATGAATGCTAAAAGTATCTGCCCAACGTACTTTTTCTCCTTTAACCAGCGTAGTGACTGCTCCTGCTGCATCCATTTTCATAATGGCATTTTGTTCCAGATCCGCATAATATAAATTTCCATTGGCATCAAATATCATTCCGTCAGGAGCGACTGTTTTTGCCACTTTTTCTACCGCTTTTTCAATTTCAATTTCTGTTCCTTTCAGTAAAGTTTGTACATCAATGGCGTACAATGTATACCCAGTTAAAGCATGGAAGTACAACTTTTTATTGATGGGATTTAATGCTATACCGTCAGAGTGAATCGTATTTTTCCATTCTTTTCCATTAATGGTTAAATGATCAGCTTCCGCTTTTGTTGAAAAATGATTGTCTAATACTCGTTTTGCCTTTCCCGTTTTTATGTTTAGAATAATCAAACCCGCATGACCGGAATCCGTTAGGTAAATACTTTCGTTTTCTTTGTCCACTCTCAAATCATTGATGTAAGAATCTTTGTGAAAACTCTCTTTAGGAAAAGTATAGGTTCTTTTTAGTGTGTTTGTTTTTAGATCAAAGACAAATAATTTTGGAGCACCAATCACCCCTTTAAATAAAGGGCTTCTTGTATCTAAAACATATAAATCATTCTCAAATGCCACGACTGATTGTACGGCAACAAAAACAGAATCGTTTACCTCTTGGCCTATTTCCCAATTGTTCCATTTTGTATTGGGATACGAAATTGGTTTTCCGTCAACCACTTCTGCTACCGAAGCGATAACAGCCGGTCTCCAGCGCGGAAAGTTTACAAAAATGCGTCCTTGCTGTGACACAGTAACCCCCGTAACTTGTTGTCCTTTAAACTTGGCTATTTCCTGAACAGTTTGTGCCATTTCCGTTTTGTCTTCTGCATTTTGGGTCTTTGTGTTTTCCTTTTTACAGCTAGTTAAGCTTAATATTGAAAACAGTAATAAGGCTGCTTTTTTCATTTTTAAATCGTTTTACTTAAAGTCGTTTTGTCTAATCTAGATTTAGGTTTTTGATGTCTGTAACATACTAATCACAGTACAAAGGTACTGTTAACGAAATTGTAGCTACCCTAATTCTAGAATATATTATAACAATAGTGGCATCTTAATACTTAGGGAAAAAGAGCTTAATTTTTTTAACACTACAATATGTAAAAGACCAAATCTCATGATTTATGCATGGCCTAAGGAAAAGCGCAGCAAGGTTTCAAGGCATTTCGGCACGATTATCAATTTTTTGTGGTTGATGTGTTAAAAGAATTAGAAACGTATTTTAAAACCCCATAGGGTTTCAACTGTGACCCGGGCCCAGGTTAAAGGACTTTTGCAAGAAATCAGATTGTCGTTTCCAATTCAATTCGTTGGGCGCGACGATTGGAATTTCCATCACATCACGCTTCATAATCAAAAATTAAAATTGAAGATAAAATTGATGTTACTCATATTGGTTTTATTGAAAACAAAATTCTTGTTGCCATAAGTTTCACCAACATTAAATTTGTGCACGTACAATAATTGTGCGTCAAAACCTTTCAACATACCCTGAAATTGGTGACGGATTTCGGCATTCGTTTGGACATAAGAAGGGAATCCATATTTGTTTAATTCAAATGTTTTCACGTCGGGCAAAGCAAAATATCCCATTGCCAGATGAGATTTGAATGTTTTTTGAGGATTCGTATATTGTATCTTAGTCATTATCGCATTAACGTCACCAAAACCTTCGTTTCGTTCTCTGGGCATAAAAGTATAAAAGGGGTCGCGTCCCCATTCTCGAGGCATTAAATACCTTCCTTTGGCGGTTATTCGATTGTAACTTAGAGTGATTTCTATTTTTTTATTTTGCCAACCTAATCTTCCTCCAAAGGTCTGAGAATTGCCATCTTTTTCAAAATATGTTTTGCTGGGATCCTCGTTTCCGCCAAAATTCAGAGCACTTTGGTATATTGTCTGAAATCCAAAAAGTATTTTTGAGTTGGCATTTAAATCATATTTGTAGTCCATTTGAAACAGAGCAGAATTGAATAGGTTTTCCGCATATTGGTTCCATAAAAGCGCTTTTAAATTATTTACTGATTCATTTTGTATGCCAACAATATAAATGCCGTCACTGTCTAAATTTCCTGCATAACTGGATTTTGTTCCATCAGGATTCACGCCAGTTGAATAAATCCCTATAGATTCTCCCACGTCAAAATATTTCAGCGTGCTCCGTGGCGAAATTCCGTAGAGATAGCCCAGATTAATTTTAGTTTTTTTGATTTCATTTAAATTGACCCAGATTCCATTCACTTCTGTAGGCCGCATTCTGCCGTCCTGCAGATTTATAAATGAGGTGTTCAATAACTGCTTACCAATGGTTATATCTGAATTTTTAAAGTTGTATTTCAGATATAATTCTTCTACACGACTTAAATTGTTTTTGTTTGTTGGGTTTAGAACATCAAAAAGCCCTACTTCATATCTATTGGAAGAATTCGTTCTCGGGTCTTTTTCAGATAAATCCGAGGATCCTATATTATGAATGTAATATCCGCTGACTCCAAATTGAAAATTATGGAATTTAGCCGTTTCAAATTTCACTCCACCTCCCATCGCATTAGCATAATAATCGGATAGACTGCTTTCGTTTTTAGTAGCCATGAAGAAATAACGGAAATGACCACTAAAGTTTCCGTTTTTGAAAGCGTTTAAAATTGAAGTAGAATCAATTTTTTCATTACTTTTTTCTTTCCATACCCTTGGTTTATCTGAAATTTCCTGATGTTGGGCCGACGAATGTATACTTAATATGAGTAAAGAAGTTAAAATTATTTTAGAGAAAAAACATTTCATTTATGAGTCTTTAATTTTTGTCAAAAATAAGCCCAACAGAAATAAAATTAGGTAACATTTATCACAGTTGGGCAAATAAGATTAAAAATTAAATGTTTAGAACACTATCTGAAAGTGTAATCAACACCACTAACCTGCGTCAATAATGTCTCCGGAGCATCCAGAATTATGGCGTTTTTTTGAGGTGTAGGCGTAACGGGAGAGTTTTCCTTTAAGTATTCTTTCAACACAGAGTGTAAGGTTGAAGTTGTGTTTTTGGGATCCATAACTCCCTTCATTCTGCAAAGCATATCCACAGGATCGCCATCGCGTTCACAGGCCATAATCGAATAGATTTTTTCAGGATCTATCGGCGAATTTTTTACGGTAATGCTTTGCACTCTTGTTCCCATTTCGGCAAATGCGTTGAATTGCACATTCATTCCTTTAAACTTTACGACCCAGCCGCCAAAACGTTTTGAGGCGTCTGTAGCAAAAACATTGTTTAATTCTTTCTCTAACCAGTTTATCAATTGTTTCCCGCTAACTTTCGCGGTTCGTACGGTACTGTCAACAGGTAACATATCAAAAACGAATCCGTTTGTAATTGGAATATTTCCTGTTTCGTCTGCCGTGGTTTTTGGCGGGCAAAAACGGAATCCGTTTGAAAGGTTAATATCGATTTCAGGAAATTTCCAGTGCAGGGCACTCAGAATCATCGTGTCAATCGGGTTTTCTACCACAAAATAGCGGTACAGAGGAATCGTGCTGTATCCGACCACCGTATTAATTTGTTCTTGATAAACAGACTCTTTTTGTATTAATAATTTTTCAATTGCAGCGTCTGGTTTTATTTTTGGTGAATCAACTTCCAGTAGTTCATATTTATCTTCGATGATTTTTCCGTTTAAAATTGTCAAATCTAATTTTCCAATAAAAGAGCCAAATGCTCCCGGTTCTACGACTTTCGAATATTTGCAAACAATTGGTTCGCGGACTCTTTCATGTGTGTCACCTCCTAAAATATAATTAACACCTTCACATTCCGCACGGTTTGCCAATGCTATTTGTTGCGATAATCCAAGGTGTGCAATTATAATTACATAACTGCATTGTTCTTGATTTCTAAGGACATCCACGTAATGAGCTAGGTTTTCCTCGGGATTTGTATAAATAATTCCTTTACTGTAATTTGGACTTTGTCTTATAGGAACCAATGGATCTGTGTATCCTAAAAAACCAATTTTTGCACCTGCTACATGCCAAATGGTATAGGGTTGAAAAATAAGTTCCCCACGTTTTCCATCACCTAAATCGTGGTACATATTGGTACATATCTTTGGCGCGTCAAGTGAACCTAATAGTGTTTGCATTCTCTTTTTGCCGTAAATCACTTCCCAGTTTCCGGGTAAGTATAAGTCATAATCTAGTGCATTCAAAATGGGAACAAAAGCGGCACCAGTGGTTTCTACACTTAATTCGCTTCCCTGAAACATATCACCGGTATCGATGGTATAGGTGTTGGGGTTTTTCTTTTTCAACTCTTTCAAGAGGGTTGCCACATAAGCATAACCCCCAGTTTTTCTAAAAACGGCTTTTTCATTTTCCCAAAACAACTCGTCATGGGGATGTATCTGGCAATGCACGTCAGTGGTCTGAAGTATTGAGATGGTTTGAGGTTTACTGGTATCAACATCTTTCGTCAGGTCGGTTTCTTCTATTTGTTTCGTATTTGGAAGAGCAGAAAGGGGAGAAATAATGGCGGCTCCCAGACTCAGCGTTCCCACTGATTTCAGGAAATTTCTACGGTTGTTATGTGATTCCATTTTATTTATTTGAAAATTATTATTGAAAACTATATTTTATATGAAATTCCCAGCATTATCATGCTTGTGTCCATTTTATAAGAAACCTTACTGGTAGGAACTGCTCCTAAAGGATTAGTTTGCCCGGCTAATCTTGGGTTGTATATTGGCCCTCCTGTACTACCGTCGCTTGTAGCGTTGTGATATACCGTATTTAAGGTTAACTTTTCAGAAAATTCATATCCAAAACCAAATTGATAGGCATTTTGAGTTACTGCAGTTGCAGAGGCTGAGAAAAAAGCCAATTCCGGTTTAATAGGATTGGTATTATAGGTGTAACCTAATCGTAGAGGCAGTTTTTTAATTCCTTTGTATTGTGCCCCTAGAGAAACTATTTGCATATCGCTCCATCCAAAACCTTTTACAGCTCCCGTTGCAGACCATCCATACTCTTGAAAACCTTCCGTTTTTGAGTATTCCACTTGTCTGAAATCAAAGGCTAAATCTAATTTGCTGTTTGAATACCCAACGCCTAATGAATAAACCGCAGGGAAATTCATTTTAAAAGAGTTTTCCGAAGCAGAATTGTCTAAATAGGTGTTTTCAAATTTAAAATCAGAGAACTGCTGTTCTGTTTTGTAACTGGCCCCTAATTTAAAACCTTCTTTATTTTGGTAAAAAATACCGATTTGTCCCCCAAAACCTGTTGCCATAGCATTATTAGTGGTAGGATAACCAGCCATTGTCGGATTAGCCGTAGGATTTGGTTTTAATTCTAATGTAGCAACATTGAAGTTCGGACTTACACCAATAGAAACTGATTTAGATAGTTTATAGGCATAACTTAAACCCGTTTGAAGCATCATATAATTAGAAGTTAAATTTCCAAACCCACCCATAGATTGAGGCATATTTATTGGATTTGTCATGCTTTCAGGAAAATCAACACCAAAACCACTTATTCCAAATGCAAATGCTCCAAAAGTATGTTTACTATCTTTTTTTCCGTAAACAAAACCCAAAGAAGGCATAATTGAATTACTTTTTACATCAGTAGATGTACCGCTCATTGGGCCGTTGGGCGTAGGCACGGTCGATGAAATTGCCGGATTTGCCATAAACAAACCTGCACTTAAAGAAATAGTTCTTCCTTCAAAAACAGATATTGCTGCAGGATTCCATTTTAAAGCTCCACTAATATCAATTGGTTGTGCCGTTGAAGCACCGCCCATAGACATATTCACTGCTCCAATCCCTTGCATTAAATGTCCAGATTGTGCAAAAATGTTTGTAATAAATAAAATCGAAATGATGGTTAGTCTGTTTTTCATTGGTTATTTAGCTTAGTTAATAGATTTAATTATGATTTTTATAAAAATTGCTGATAAACATATTTATTGTGCCGTTTTATCTTGCGGAACACTCGAAACATTTTTTTTAATTATTGTCCATATTAATTTAAGTATGGTATTTATATTTAAATTTTATCTAAAAGGGATCAAGCACTATATCTAAAATCAACAACCTCTGATTTTTATTTATGATGTCTTAATGACTACTTGAATTCATCTTTTATTGAGCGCATTTTCCATTTGATAGTAACGCAATCGATTTCGTTATTTCTGCGCAGTTTTCTAATATATTTTCAAAACGATAATGAAAATAAAAAGTATGACTAACTGTTTAAAATCTATCGACAATCTATTGACAATGTTAATCCATCACTTATCGACGCAATCAAATTTGTATAGCAACTTGAAACATAATATAAACGTTGATTTTCATAACGCTGATCTTAGTTACACTGCTAAAGAACAACGATTTTGTAAAAGTCTTATAGAAATTAATTAAAAACCTCCTTTTATATAACTCCAGCCTTGTTCTTGTTTTTCAACAATTTCAGCAATGCCGGCAGGAACGTATTCCACTTCAGGGATAAGTTGCTCTTTAGTTATTTTTCTATTTTTCATTGTGTTTTCGCAAACTAAAAAATGAACTCCTTTTGCATGAAGCGCTTTAATGGCTGCAATATGTTTTGATTTTGTGGTCATTAAATACTCTAATCCCATATTGTAAACCACAACTTCATATTTTGCTTTCGGCCAATGATTAGTTAAGTTATTTAGCTGGTTTGTAAATGCTTTCTGTTGAATGGTATCATTGGCATTAGTAAATTGAAACACTATTTTATGTTTATCCTCTCTTTTTTGGGCAAATGTGCCAATGGAAATGAGGCTTAACAATAGAATAAATATAATCGTCAGATTTTTCATCATTTATTTTTTAAAATTACTTTTTCGCGTCTTTCTTTTTTTGCTCTTTTATTGGTTTGAAAGGTCCAAATTTATGTTGCGTTTCAGAGAATTTATCTGAGAAGGGACCAAACGGATGATCGACCGCTTTTTTGGAAATGTTAGGCCAATCCTTACTTAAATCTTTGGATGGTCGAGCCAAGTTATTTACATAAGCTGCAAGATCCCAGGACTCTTCATCGGTTAACTGTGGATTGTCATATGTCGCACCTAGAGGCATATTGTATTTTACATATCCAGCAAAACGACTTATTCTGTAAAGTCCCGCACCGCTATTATAGGAATTAGCACCCCACAATGGCGGATAGGTATATTCTTTTTTATCCTCTGCCAAAATGCCTTGGCCATCGACTTGATGGCAGCTGGCGCATTTAGCATCGTATATTGTTTTTCCTCTAATAGGGTCAGCGGCCCTGTCTAAAAACTCTAAATCATAAATTCCAGAGGCCTTGGCGTCTTCGCCTTTAGGTACATCTTTTCCTATATACTCAATGTAAGCAATCATGGCTTGCATTTCTTTGTCTTTTTCATTTAGAGGCGAACCATTTAGGCTTCGTTCTAGGCAATCGTTGATTCTTTTGTAAATACCTTCAATTTGGCCGCTTCTACCTCTCATTTTTGGATACGTAGAAAACACGGAACCATAATTATTACCCCAGGCTTTTGTTCCTGAATCTAAGTGGCAATTGCTGCAATTCATTCCGTTAGTGATTTTGTTGACACTACCATTTGGTCCTAAATACTTAGAGGTATGGGAGATCAAATCTTTTCCATACTCCAACTGTTGCTTTAAGACTTCATCTGTAACTAAATTAATATCAGCAGCTTTCCAGAAGCTCGCCATTTCATTTTGCAAAAGAATTTTTTTCTCTGCCTCGACAAATAGTAAATCCACATTTTTATCATTATTATCAAACCAAGAGTTAATGGATGGACGATAAAACAGGAACAAAAACACAAAGCCAACCAAGAAAAGAACGGTGGTAAAGAGAAAAAACAGACTTTTTACAAACGATCTGAAATATTCGATATTAATTTTGTCCTTACGCATAAGTTTCTAATGAACTAATTTTTCTCTAAAATATCCATATACCCAAGTTCCCACTATGGCAGATAAAAGTGTAACTATCATTACTGTCGCGCCCGTACCTATTTGCGCAAATAAAGGACCAGGACAAGCACCAGTCATTGCCCAACCCAAACCAAATATGAGTCCACCGATAATCTGACCTTTATTAAAAGTTTTGTCGTGGAATTCAATTTTTTCGCCATTAATGGTCTTAATATTGAATTTTTTTATGATGAAAATCGATATTGCTCCCACTACAACTGCACTTCCAATTATCCCGTACATATGAAAAGACTGGAAATGAAACATTTCCTGTATGCGGTACCAACTGATGACTTCCGCTTTAATGAATAGGATACCAAATAAGGCTCCAACGATTAAGTATTTTATATTAGAATACCATTTTTGCTCCAATTTACTTTCATTGACACATGCGGTGTCTAGCGAACGAGTTTCGAAATCTGTATTTTGATCTTTATTTTGCATATCGAATAAATTTTAAAGTGAAAGAATAAATGGTAAAATAAAATTTGCCATTATCAGTCCGCCAATGAAGAAACAACAGGTCGCAACTAGAGATGGCCATTGTAAATTAGACAGACCTGAAATGGAGTGACCACTAGTACAACCGCCTGCGTAACGTGAACCGAAACCAATCATGAAACCGCCAACAACAATCATAATAAATCCTTTGAGGGTCAAAACATTTTCCCAAGAGAAAATCTGTTCAGGTAGCATACCATCGATGTTTGTAATTCCATATGTTGCTAATTCTGTTCTAAGATTAGGGTCAATAATAATTGGATCTGGGTTTGACAGAAAGCTAAATGCTATTATACCACCAATTAAAATTCCCAGTACGAAAAACATATTCCAGATTTCTTTTTTCCAATCATATGTAAAAAAAGGAATACTTGCGGGTAAACACATCGCACAAGTGTGTCGTAAAGTGCCACTTATACCAAATGATTTGTTTCCAAGGATTAATAACGCTGGTACTGTAAGTCCAACTAATGGTCCGGCTATATACCAAGGCCAGGGTTGTCTGATTAATTCTAAAATTTCCATGTTTGTTTTTTATTTGATACAAATATGCATCATTAAAATGGTGCCTTATGTTACTTTTGTCACACAACGTAATAAAGTTAAAAAAAAATGATAAATTTATTATTATCGAAGCTTAAAATGGCGTAATATTTTGTTATTAAGTGATTTAAATCATTAAAATATCCGTTTTATCGGACGTTTTTAATTTAATAACTAGAAAATAATACAGTTATGTTTTTTATAAGTAGACCCGATTCGTTGTGATTAACTTTTAGAGATAAGTTTCGTTCGTTCGAGTAATCTTCGACAGAAAAATGTAGTGAGAACATCAAAAATTATAATTTAAAACGATTCTCGATATAGCTCACTTAGATTCTTAAGCATATTATCAATTTTTGTCTCGCTTTATTACTCAATAAAATATACGAATTGTTGTTTTTTATAATTACAACTAAAGGAGTTAAGTATGATGAGTATCTAATTAATGAGCTGCTGTTTAATTTTTTGTTTATTGTTTAAGCAGTTCGTCTAGGCTTTTCCTGAAAGAATCACTATTCCAGTCAGCAGTGCCAATTTTTGCAACAACAAGATTGCCATATTTATCAATAAGGTAGCTGGCCGGTATCGTGCTTGATTCCAATTCGAGTGGTGGATTTGTTTTTGATCGATAAACAGGTAAGTTTAAGCTTTCTTTAATTAAGTAGGCATTCGATTTTTCGAAGGAATCCGTGGTGACAAATAAAAAAACAATTTTATTCTGGTAGTCGTTGTACAACTTCTGTAGACTTGGCATTTCAGCAATGCAAGGAGGACACCAAGTGGCCCAGAAATTAACGAAAACTAATTTTCCCTTATATTGATCTAGTGATACCGTCTTTCCCGCAGCATTGACTAATTGCCATTGGTTGCTTGAAATTTGTTTTTGTTCTGAAGCGATAATTGTCTTTGGCGAAAAGGCCAGCAGTCGATTTAATTGTACTTTAACAAAAGTGCCAAGTGGACTAAAAAGCAATAGTGCTATAAATAGGATAAAAGCAATATTTTGAATGCTTGTTTTTTTTGGTTTTTTCCAGCTCATGTTATTTTTCTCTAGTAATATATTAATTGTCTTTTGGCATCCGGATTTCTATAACTACTGACGATATAATTGTAATGAGGCCTATTAGTATGACAGCATAATTCACGCCAAATAAATCGGAGGTTATTCCAGAAATGATGGCGCCTATCGCATAACCTAAATCCCGCCAGAGTCTAAACGTACCTATGCTTTCGGCTCTTTGGTGTGGAGTTGTCGCCTGTGCAATAGCAGATAAAAAAGTAGGGTATACCAATGCTGTTCCCAAACCTAATACTGCCGAAATGCTAGCTAATTGATAGAATTCCTGTGCAAACGGAATAAATAGAATCGCAGTACCCTGCATTAACATTCCCCAAAAAAGCATTTTCTTTTTCGAATAAAGATCAGACATTCTTCCTGTAAATAATTGACCGAAGCCCCAGACTGTAGGATAGATGGCTGCTATAATGCCAATATTTTGAGAATCGTAACTCATCGAAAGCAAGACAATGGGTAGAAGGCCCCAAATCATTCCGTCATTCAAATTATTAACTAACCCAGCTTGGGTTATTGCGCTTAATGTTTTGTTTTTGAAAGAGGTTTGGATAAAAATATTATCAAGTTTTTCCTTTTTATTAGATGTACTTTCTGCCTGTACAAATAAGCGCGTGTCTTTGACAAAAAGTAAAGTCAGTAAAAATCCAATTATTGAAATTCCAATCCCCAGATAGAATGGGTAGGGGGTAATTCCGTATTTTTCGGCAATATAGCCTGATAGGAAAGCAACTAGTCCAACGGCGAAATAACCTGCAAATTCGTTGAGTCCCATTGCCAGACCGCGGTCTTTTTCTCCAACCAAATCGATTTTCATTATCACTGTACTGCTCCAAGTTAGTCCTTGGCTAATCCCCAACAGAATATTAGCAAAAATTACCCAATTCCATGAGGCTGCATGTATCAGAATAAAGGGTATTGGCAATGCTAAAAACCATCCAAATAACAGTAGATTTTTTCTACCATATCGATTTGCTAATTTGCCCGCGAAATAATTGGTAACTGCTTTGGTTATACCAAAGGCAATTATAAAAGACAGAATTGCCGTTTTTGAAGCGACACCAAATTCAATCTCGGCAAATTTTGGAATAATGGTTCTTTCCATTCCAATCATTCCGCCCACAAAGGCATTTATGATGATCAAAAGGGTAAATTGTTTCCAGTTTTCTTTTAGTCCGAGTTTTGCGGTATTTATTTCCAATTGTTGTCTTTTATTTATTGTAAAAAGTCAAAAATAGTTGTACTGCTATAACTTGTAATACTCTAATTGGTATTCACCTATGTGTTTTTTGTTCTCTAAAATGGATTTTTTATGCTTGAAATAGTTAAACACCCCATATATAAAAATGATAAATGAAGTAATAAATAATACTATTTCAATAAGTAAGCTATTCTCAATTTTCAACAAGTTTCTCAAGCTCAAACCCGCAATCAAAAAATACATTGATGTTCTCAAAAAGGCAAGAAAAGTGGATTGATTAGCTAATAAAGTTCGCTGTAAAGCTAATTTCTCTCTTAAAATTAAATCTTTGTTCTTTGTGTTTTTTGTTTCCATTTCAATTTGTTTTCTTAATTTGAATAAGTTGTCTATTCATATTTGTTTTACAGAACCCTATAGTTCTATTAGCATTTCTGAAGAGACTGTCAAATTTAGTTTTTTATCTAAATCAATTTAAAGAATAAAATGCTTTCTATAAACACAATATAAATCAAATCGTCGTTGTTTAAATTAAATTCGATCTCTAAAAAAACAATGTGCAGTTTAAAACAAGAAAAATATCTGTTTTAAATTGCACATTATTTTAACATCACTATAGCTTATTTACTGATCGCCTCTTTTACCTCTTGCCAGGTGCCGCCGTTAATAACGTTTTTGAAACCATTTTGTTCCAATATCATTTTGGCTTGACCGCTGCGATTTCCGCTTCTGCAAAAAACAATAATTTGCTCTTTCCCTTTAAACTTTTCCAATTGGCTGGCTACTTGGTCTAATGGTATATTTGTTGATTCATTTACGTGACCTTCAGCAAATTCAGCTTCTGTGCGTACATCTACTAGGAAAGCATCTTTTTTTATTAAGTGATTCATTTGTATCTTTTATTTTAATTAGTTTTCAGTTGGATTATTTTCTTTAACCCATTCAGCCATTCCTGGAGAATAATTTAAGATATTCTTAAATCCATTTTTAGCTAATAAGGAATAGCCAATAGCAGCCCTGTCACCAGATTGGCAGTGGATTACCACTTTTTTATCTTTACTGACTTTATCTAGATTGCTAGGTAAGGTTCCTACAAAGACGTTATCGGCACCTTTGATATGGCCCGCATTATATTCGGCAACACCACGAAGGTCTACAACTTGTATGTCTTCGTCTTTCTGCAGAGTTTTGAAATCTTCAATTGTGATTTGATTCACTGTTTCTAAAGCGCCATTCTTTTCTTCCCATATTTTTGTCGAAGGGATGTAACCGTAAATGTTATCCAGTCCAATTCTCATTAATTTTCTGGTAAGATCATCTAATTTAGATTCATCAGCCAATATGATAAAAGGTTCGTCGTAGCTAAGAAACCATCCCGCCCAGGTGGCAAAGGAATTATTTCCCTGTATGTTAATGCTTCCAGGGATAAAACCTTTAGAAAATTCTGTTTTGTCTCTGGCATCAACTAATTTTATTCCTTTTGCTAAAGCTGACGATAGCTCCACAGCGTCTAGTTTTTTTAATGTTGGAACTTCGGTAAGAAGCGGACGGTCTACTTTATTGAGGTTTTTCATCATCGCAAAATACTTGGGTGGTTCCGGTTGGTCTTCCAATAAATATTTCACAAAACCTTCCTCATCATTTTTATGTTGGAATGCCCAGTTTCTTATTTTTTCATAACCAACAGTTGTACTTGGAACAGCTCCTAAAGCCTTACCACATGCTGAACCTGCACCATGACCTGGCCATACTTGTAGAAAATCTGGAAGTGCGTCAAATTTGTTGATCGATTGGTACATTTGTTTCGCACCAATCTCTTGAGTTCCTTTTATTCCTGCTGCTTTTTCTAGTAAATCAGGTCTTCCCACATCACCTACAAATACAAAGTCACCGGTGAATAGCATTACGGGTTCATCGCTAGCAGGAGTATCGGTCAAAAGAAAACTGATGCTTTCAGGCGTATGGCCTGGAGTGTGTACAACCTCTAATTTTAAATTACCCACTTTTAAAACATCTCCCCCTTTTATATCAACGTGCGGGAATTCATATTCCCAACCTGCTCCGCCTTCGGCTGAAAGGTACATTTCTGCTCCCGTCAAAGCAGCTAATTCTCTTGATCCCGCAAGGAAGTCAGCGTGGATGTGTGTTTCTAAAATATGAGTAATCTTCATATTGTTCTGCTTAGCAATTTCAAGGTAGGTGTCGACATCTCTTTTAGGGTCGATTACCGCTGCTACACCCGCTTTTTGACAGCCAATAAAATAACTTGCTTGTGCAAGACTCTTGTCGTAAATGTGTTGAAAAAACATATCTTTTATTTTTTAGATTTTTAATTTATTTTACAAAATTAGTCTGTAGATTCATTAGAGCTTGTGACTAATGTTACAGAACCGAATTATTTTTGCTCGATATAAGTAATAATAAATCAAACATTTTGTTTTGTGTTATTTTAAACACTTTAATGTAAATAAGAACAAACATTTACGCAGTTCCTTTTAAAATTTTATTCCAATACAACCAAGGTAATACCTTAGTTTTAAGGATCCACATAGCCCAATTTGGCTTTGCCTGATTGATAGGGAAGGTCATTGTTGGAGTATTTGAATAATCAAATTCAGCTAGCATTAGTTTTCCGTATTGTGTAGGAATAGGGCAAGCACTATAGCCTTCGTAGCGTGCTATAGGAGTTTTATTCTCCATAACTGCCAATAGGTTAGCTACAACTACTGGGGCTTGTTTGCGTATCGCCGCTCCTGTTTTACTGGCAGGAGCACTGCTACTGTCTCCTAAAGAAAACACATTCGGAAAACGACTGTGCTGCAGTGTGTATTTGTCAACTTCTACATAGCCCATAGGATTTGCCTCATCTCTTAAAGGACTAGTTTTTATAAAGTCAGGAGCTGATTGTGGAGGGACTAGGTGGGCTATATCAAATTTCAGAATTACCTTTTTAAGGTCCGGTGTAGAAGTATTTTCTACAGCTCCGTAGGATGCTCCATTTTCCGAAGATAGTTTTTGTGTTAAATTATCATCTAATTCTTTTGTTTCAAATTCAATCATTTTCGTTTCTCCGTTGATCGAAGTAACGTTAGCTCCGTAATGGGTGTGAATGTTATATTTGGTTAATACCTTTTGTAAAGTGTCGGCATATTCTTTTACACCAAATATCATACTCGCTCCTGAGATATAATGCACGTCACATTTATCTAAAATCCCTTTTTTGTGCCAATAATCACAAGCTAGATACATGATTTTGTGAGGAGCTCCACCGCATTTAATAGGTGTTGATGGGTTTGTGAAAACTGCTGTACCACCTTTAAAATCTTTGATCATTTCCCAAGTGTAGGGTGCGTATTGGAAGGAGTAGTTACTGCTTACATTATTTTTGCCTAATGTTTCTTTAAGTCCTTCTATTTTATTCCAATCCAATTGAATTCCAGGACAAACCACCAAGTAATCATAAGTGATTTCAGTTCCAGAAATACATTTAACTGTGTTTGTAGTTGGGTCGAATGCTGAAACTGCATCTTTTATCCAAGTCGTGTTTTTGGGGATAAGGTCTTTTTCATTACGAATAGTTTTTTTTATATCAAAAACTCCAGCACCTACAAGTGTCCAAGCAGGTTGATAATAATGTTTTTCTGAAGGGTCCACGATTCCAATCTTAAGACCACTTTTTTTGATAAGCAATTTTGAAGCTACAGAAAGTCCCGCGTTTCCTCCTCCGATGATAAGTACTTGATAATGGTTTGACATTTTGTGTAAATTTTTAAGATAGTATAACTATCGATTATATTAATAAACAATTTGTTGCCTGTAGACTTAAGTCATACGAGAATTTATTTTAGAATAAGCTCTTTTGTTATAATATAAATTCCCATTACTAAAACAAACCAACCAAATGCTGGTTTTAGTTTTTCTCCATCGATTTTTTTTGATAAAGCTGTCCCAATGAATATTCCAACGATAGCAAATGCTGAAATCGTAAATAAGAACTGCCAGTCAGTGGCAGTTTCTCCGCCTTCGCCAAAGAAACCGATAAGAGATTTAGCCGCAATAATTACTAATGAAGTACCAACGGCCTCTTTCATGGGTAGTTTGCTTAAAATAACTAAAGCAGGGATGATTAAAAAGCCTCCTCCAGCACCTACTAAACCGGTAATAATACCAACGAGCATACCTTCAACAATGATGAGCGGATAATTAAATTTTTGTTCTTGTGGTTCCTCTGCGATACTTTTCTTGTCTTTTTTAATCATGCTGTAGGATGCAATAATCATTATTATAGCAAATAATAGCATTAAAAAGAGGTCTTTAGTCAGTGTAAAGCTTCCAATAGTAAAGATTTCTTTAGGAATCGCAGGTACTATTAATGCTCTCGTGGTAAAAACAGAAATAACAGATGGAATACCAAAAACGATAGCAGTTTTTATATTAACCAATCCCTTTTTAAAATATCCTACCGTACCTACCGCACTCGTTAGACCAACGATAAAAAGTGAATACGCAGTCGCAACGACTGGTTGCACTGAAAATAGATATACTAGAACAGGAACTGTAAGTATACTTCCTCCACCACCAATTAGTCCTAAAGCCGTACCAATAAGTATGGATGCTAAATAACCGAAATATTCCATAATCGTAAATTTTATTATTTGTAAATTTTCTGATACAAATATTGTCAGTTTATTTTGTACATAAAGTAACATTTATCACACAGCTAGTTTTTTTCAAAATCCATGAACATTTCAACATAAATTTAAGGAAAATTTTTCAGATTTTTTGAATAGATTGTATTAGTTATGGATTGTTGTTTTAGAGATAGTTATGCCGATTTTAGGATTATACTAGAGTTATTTTAATCTGGAGTAACTAGTGATTTTCTATAATCATTGTTAGAGGGTTTTGGCACTCTAGTAATGTTCAATAGCAGCTGGTTTGAAAATTATATAGATATAATTGGATGCCAAATAATATACCTATTTCGATATTTATGTGTAGATTAGTGCTGGCAGTTGCCGAAATTATTAATTAATACGTACTATTATGAAAAACCTAAGCCTTTTTTGTTTACTCTTCGCTTGCATTGGATTCGGAAGTTGTAAAAATAATGAAAATGAAAAAGTCGTTGACTCTGAGAAAGTCGAGGCTGAAAAAATCGTGAGCGTAACTTGTTACAAAGCACTTTATGAAAAAGACACTATTGATTTAAAAATCAACACCTTACAAGACGGAACGATAACCGGTGATATGGAGATGATCGTTTTTAATATGCCAGAAAAGCATGGCAAAATCTCTGGAGAATTCCGTGGTGATACATTATTTGCCAGCTATACTTTTATACAAGGTGGGTATGAAAAAAAGACGTACAAAAATCCGATGGCATTTTTAAAGAAAGGTGACGAACTCATTTTAGGTAATGGGAAAATTGAATTTGCTATGGGTGCTTCTTACTTCGTTAAAGGGGAACCAATTGATTTTGAGAGTGTAAAATATAGATTTACAACTGTTGATTGTGTTGAATAATTGATGTTATAAACAAAGGCAAAATTGTTAGGTTATAATGCTGCAACTATGTGGTTTCGTCTTTTTTGAAGATCTGTTCCGGAGAATACTCAGCTATCGACGATTTTAGCTTTTTTTTATTTAGGGTAGGAATTATGAAGTTGTGTGAGTAAATGCTATGCCTGAGGCTACCGCGCAGCAGAAGCTATGAAAATAAGTAGTGTAGTGGCAGAAGATCAAACGAAGTATTGCTGTGTTAATGAATTGATTAATTTGTATTCAAAAACAATTATATATTTAGATTAAAAAACAAAAAAGGAATTGCTTTGCTGCAATTCCTTTTTATTTAGCTAGTATTTTATTTTTAGTTCAACAATAAAATTAGAGTAACAATAACAGCATAAATGAGAGTATTGCGATTGACCCCACCAAAAGCATCGTGTCTAAAACAGAAGTGCCTTTAGAAAATGTTGTCTTGTCTTGATGAGAAATTTCAGCTATGAAATCATCTGGAAATAAGATTTTTACTAATTTGTTATTTGGATCACTCTTAATAATTTTATCTTTTAATTTTATAGCAGTTCGAGAATTACTTTCAGCGATGCCATACAATTTACCATCCTCTTTTTGTAAACTTTCAAACTTGTACGTTTCATTAGTAGTAGTTTTAATTTTTATATTTCTTTGAAATTCAATTGCTTCATCACTTGTCATTGATTTAGTTTGATGAACTTTACAGCTTTGAAGCAACGATACACTTAATAATAAGATTATGAAGTGTAAATGGAATTTTGATTTTTTCATAATTAGATTTAGTTATTACTATTTTGTAGTCGAGTAAGGCAATAAAAACCTTTAATTACCCTTAAAATTAGGTAAAATCAATCTAATTACTTAGTGATAAGTTGTGTTTTTTTAGTGACCTATTCCTTTTGTCTAAAAACTGAAGAACTGTTGCTGTAGTAAGCGCAGCAATAATGTAATAACGTATGGTCCAGATTTATGTCGTGAATTTTTTAGCCGCTGAAGTATTATATAATTCTATTTTACTTGGAATAGGGAAGGTGTCATATCGATCCAAAAAGACCCGAAGAAACTGCTTTAGTGCGCAATTCATTACCTTCCTTACTAATCAAACTATAGTAGGTGGCATTACTTGTTATATTGGCTAATCCAGACTAAAAAATACATTTTGTATCTTCAATAAGTATAGTTAGAAATAGTGCATCACCAAGACCTGATAAAAAGTTGTTCTTCTTGATGATTTATATTTTTTTTTGAGAATCAAAAATTGATCAATACTTGTTCCATTGCTGTGTGACTGATCTTTGCATAAAGCAGAGACGTAGAGTTTGTTGTAAGTACGAACGGATGGAAAATACTTACCTCGTTACAGTTACTTCGACAACCTGACAACCCGTGACCTTCGTTTGAACAAGTAGCGATTCAATTTATATTCAGTTGACTTCTAGAAGTAAACTGAATTTAAATACAATTTGTCTATGTTTTCCTTTCTATTTATAAAAAGTAATCATTCAAATTGTGTAAAAATCTAAGTTACAAATTTATAGGAGAATAATTACTTTAATTTATGTAAAATAAAGAATTGTTTGTGTTACTTCAAGGAATAACGCTTTGTATTTATATAAAATGACATCCTTATCTAAAAGAGCAATTCTTTTCATCACACTTATTATTAAATTTTGTGTTTAAAAAAAACAGCTTAAAATAAATTAAAATGTGCTTTCATGCCAAACAAACTAAGTTTCCTAAAGAATTATAATGCCGCTTTAAAGCAAAAATTAAAGATTTGGATAAACGACAACCTTCCTTCAAACACCAATTATTATTGATAAATATCCAGTTGAAATTTGTCATTATAATTGAGGTTTAATACCATCATGGGCCAAGGACAAAGAAATAAGAAAGTACACTTTGACTGCCAAAATTGAAACAGGAGATGAGAACCCTTCATTTTGAAATTGAGCCAACAATAGATGCTTGGTTATAGCTCTTAGGTATTACGAATGCCAATAGTTTCTTTTAGCATCTGCATTTTTTGTTCTACCGAGTAGAACTTTGCTGTCTTTTCACTATAATTACTCCAATACCAGATTTGGTTTCATTTCCCTTTTTTTTAATCGTCAAGGTTTTGCAATATATTTTTTAGATTGTCTTTGTTGTATCAGGTTTTAAGTGGATAAAAAAGAGTCCGTAATTTAGGGATTCATTTTGTTGAAAGTTTCATGGATTACATCTGGAGCTGCTTTTGACATTATTTCACTAAAGCCAAAGGTTAATTCTGTTTTTCCTTCTTTCATTTGCTGGAATACTGCATTTACAAAATCAGAGACTTCTGGCTGGCCATCATGTATTCCTTTGCCACCAAGGTCTGTATTTAGTGCCGGTGGTATCATTTCGATTACTTCAATATTCTTTGACTTTAGCATGTGCCTTAAGGACAGTGTAAAGGAATGGAAAAAGGCTTTTGTGGCGCAGTAGGCAGGCACTTTTGATAGTTGAACAAATGCTAAGCCTGATGTTACGTTGATAATCGTGTCTAGGGACTTTAAATTTATAAAGAGTGTTGTTAAGTGGACGGGAGCAATAACATTTGTATTAATTTCATTTGTTGCTTTTTGGTAAAAGTCAGTATCTGAAATCGACATCCAATTTTGAATGCCTGCATTATTTACCAGAACATTTAAGTCAGAATGATTTTCAGCAACCCAATTGTAAAGATCAATACGTTCCTTTTCAACGGATAAATCACACTCTTTGGTAATGACTGTTGGAAATTTGTTCTTTACTTCTTTTAATATTGCTTCTCGTCTGCCGCAGATGATTACTGTATTGTTTTCTTGAATAAAGCGCTCGGTAAGCCCTAAGCCAATACCACTTGCTCCTCCTGTAATTAGAATCTTGTTGTTTGTTAACTTCATGATAATTGTTTCTTTTATAAATACTCAATGGTTGTCGGACAATAATCAGCGCTTTGAATTTCGTTCTGCTAAAATTATCGCAACGCAACTTCATCTGAGTCGTTTTGTTTGTCTTGTTTTTATGCTATGCTAAAGTAGGAATAATTACCTTCAAATTGTAAAAATGACTTTTTAATGCTGCGATCGTTTGACTAATAATATGTTGCTTGTGAATTAGACGTTTGATCGTGCTTTTTTAGCTAGATAAAACAAAGTCTGTTTGCTTTGTCAATAGTACATATGTTCAGAGTAAGTACCACTGTTGCTTAGGTGCAACATAAAATGGTAAGAATTAGGGGGGCAGCTGTGCAAAGAAAACTGCTATTTTACGTAAAACCATAAAGTTTTTCTCTTTTTAAAGTTTATGTTTACTGTGATTTCATCGTTGGCAAATGAAATCCCTTTGATATTAAGGAATCGTAGAAAAAAATGTCAGCATTCCCGTTGAATATCATTAAAAGTGGGTATTGCGCAGGCCTATTTTAAGTCACATATTTGACGGTTGGATTATCGAGCGAAGTATTTGTGATTAGCCTGTGGTATGCAGAAACTTTAAAAATAGTTTTCGAATATTTATTACAAAAAGATAGCTAGTACAGCAAAGTGAAACATGCTAAAAGATAAACGATTTTCATAAGACAGCAATTATGTCAGTAATTGCATAAATATAACAACTAAGAGATGAGTATTAAGATTTTACATACTGCCGATTGGCACATTGGTAAGCAGTTACTGAAAATTGATTTTGCAGAGGATATGAATCTCTTTTTTGATTGGTTGATCAAATGTATTGAGGAGAATAATATAAATGTATTATTGATGTCGGGGGATTTGTTTGATCAGGCAAATCCGTCACAGATGGCAATGAAGCAGTACTACTATTTTTTAAAACAATTGCTGCCCTTAAAATGCAAGGTTGTCTTAACTGGTGGGAATCACGATTCTCCCCATGTTATCAATGCTCCAAAAGAACTTTTGGAAATCCTAGACATTAAAGTCGTAGGAGGTGTTCCTGAGACAATTTCTGAATTGTTCGTCGAAATCGAAATGGAGGGCCAAAAAGTGGTTGTTGCCGCAGTTCCTTTTTTACGGGATAAAGATATTCGTAATGTAGCTCCCGGAGAATCTTATGACGACAAAATTGAACTCATCAGACATGGAATTGCCACGTATTTTAGTGAAGTAAATGAATATTATACTGCCAATCACAATGGTGTTCCATTTATTGTTATGGCACATTTGTATGCTCAGGGTGCTTCTGTATCAGAAAGTGAACGCGAAATTCAAATTGGAAACCAGGCGGGTGTTGAATCTGCAATTTTTGGAGACGAACCTGATTATGTCGCTTTAGGACATATCCACAGACCGCAAATTGTAGGAAAATCTCATATCAGATACAGCGGTTCGCCAATCGCATTGAGTTTCAGCGAAAAAGAAGACCGTAAAGAAGTTACTATTTTAGAATTGGAAGGAAATAATTTTAATATTTCTTCGCTTCCAATACCAAAGTTCAGAAAGTTGATATCTATCAAGGGGACAGTTGAAGAAGTAAAAAAAGTAATTTCAAACTACAGATCAGAATCCCCGTTAATCGATTTGGCCGAAGTCCTGATTGAAGAGGAAAATGAGAATATTGAACACATTAGAACATTGGAGGAATTACTGACCACCGAACCGCTAAATGGACTACAGATTTTAAAGGGCAGTATAATATTCAAGAATGAGATTGCTGGAACTTCAAAATTACTGACAAAAGGAGAAGACATTAATGATTTTTCACCAGTGCAATTGTTCGAAAAGCGCTTGGAGCAGGATGCCTCCATAGAAAGCAGCCAGGATTTTGTAAATGCCTTTAAGGAAATAATGGAATCTTTGCAATCCTCGGATTCGATCGATTAATAGCCCACCAATAAAACCGTCCTATGAAAATTTGTAAAATAAAATTTAAAAATATACACGCCCTGAAAGGGGAGCATACCATCGATTTTGAAAATGGCGTTCTCGGGGAAGCGGGGCTTTTTGTGATTACGGGCGCGACTGGAACTGGTAAATCAACCATCTTGGATGTGATCACTTTGGCTTTGTACAATAAAATTCCCAGAATAGAAAAATCAATTACTGAAAAAGTGATTGAGGAGGAAGGAGTTGTGCTGACTAAAAATGCCCTGGATTGTTATGCGGAAGTGGAGTATGCGGTTAAGGGCAAGAGATACCTGTCTTCCTGGTCCATTCGCAGAACCAGAACGGGCTCGTTAGACAAAAGAAAACAAGAATTGACGGAAGTTTCAACGGGCAAAATTTTGGTTTCGGGCGTAAACGAGGTGGTAAGTGAAAACGAACGCATCATCGGTCTGAATTACAATCAGTTTGTACAATCGATGATTCTTGCCCAAGGTCAGTTTTCCAAATTACTTTTGGCTAAAAAAGATGACCGAAATGCGCTTCTGGAAGAGATAACGGGATCTTCCATTTATCGAAAAATAGGTAGGGCAGTATTCCAAAGATTCAGGGGAGTGGAAGAGGCCGTAAAAACCCAACAGATTAAAATGGGGGAAACGGTTTTGTTGGCTGCTGAAGTTTTAAAAGAGATCAAAGATGATATAGTAGATAAAAAGCCTTTGTTTATTGCTAATGAGGCAAAATTAAAGGAACTCGAAAGTAAAAAAGCACTGAAAGAAAGTATCCTTAAAAACAACCAAAGAAGAGAGATAAACCAAACCGAATGGAGCACTTTTTTGACGGATAAAAAAGAAGTTGCAACTCAGGAAAGACAACTGGAAGTCCATGATAAGCTTGTGGTTTTTAAAGACCAAATGCTTCAGATAGAACAGGCAGATAAAACGGTAGTAGAACTTTCCGCGCAAGTAGAAAAAGGAAAACTACGTGCATTAGATTTTGAAACGACAAAAAAGGAGTTGATTAAGGTAGCCTGTGAATTGACAGCCAAAGAAGTGACTGAAGATAAACTAGAGTTTTTACTCGAGGAGTTCAGGAAAAAAGTAGTTTCTCTGCAGGAATCAGAAAAGGAAAAATTGAATGAAGCCAGGCTGGAAGCACAGCGCATTAAGGACAAGTTGCAGCAACTTAAAGGCTACGGAATAACTTTAATGGAAAACGAAAACCTGCCGCTGCAAATTGAACAGGAATTAAAAATTATTGAAGCTGAGGTAACACTTAAAGGGCTCTCGACCATTGATGCCGTTCGCGAAAAAAAGGACGAGCTTTCAAAATTGGTTTTGCCCGCCAATCAATTGATTGGCGAGCGAAAATTATATGATGAAAAAAATAGGGGGATAGCGGAATTAAAAACGAAAATAAAGAAGGAATTCACCGAAATCGGTGGTTTTATCGCAAGCGAAAAACTCCAAAAAGTGGAACTAGAAAATCTTCTTCCAATAGTTGAAAAAGCAAAGTCGGAGTTGGAAGACTGGAAGCAACGTAAAAGTCTTGATCAACATCGTTCTGAGCTTGAACCCGGCGAGCCTTGTCCGTTATGCGGATCTGAAAACCATCCCTATGCAGAAAGTGTTGAAGATGTTTTGGTTAGCAGCTTGCAGGAAAAAGCGGATGAACTCAGCAAAAAATTAGAAGAGTTAAAATCAACTTTGGTTCAAACCGAAGCAAAGAAAGCAGGTTTGCAAGCCAGTAATTTAAAGGACGAATTTGACTTGGAAAAAAGGGAAGTAGCTTTTAAGGTTTTAGAAAATGATATCGCGAAATTGTGTTCACAATTGAATTGGAATAAAGAAGATACGCTTGAAAAATGGCAATCCGAGTTTACAGCATTACAGCTAGAGCAGACAGAATTAGAAAAATTAGAGAAATACATACGGGCCAAAGTGGTATTGAACGAAATTGAAGTCCTAAACGTGAGTTATTCCATTTTGAAAAAGGCTTATTTTCAAGCAAAGGAAACGCTAGTATCTGTTTATAACAAGAATGATATTAATACGGCTGTTAGTGATTTGAACAGTAAATTCAGCGTATGCCGTTCGGAAATCAACGGACTGAGGACACAGCTTGTCGAATTTACAGCCAGTAGAACCAAAACTTCAGATTTAAAAGAGCAATTATTAGCCGTTCTTATACCTGAACTTCAAAAAAAGGAGATTGATTCATTGGTAATGTTAAAATCAAAAATACTGGAGGAATCTACTGCAAACCAAATTCGTAAAAAGCTACAAATACTTAAGAACAACGAGATCCGACTGCAGACTAATCTTAAGGCAATTGATGAAGCTTTGGCCGAAGAAGAACGATTAAATGATACTTCGGTTACGCTGGATGAACTAAAGGAAGTACTGCCGAAACTTGTACAAGAATTGACTGAACTTCAAAAACACATTTGGGACCAAGAGAAGCGAATTGAAATTGACACACAAAATAGAGCGAAGCAAAAGAGTAGTCAGGAACTTCTGGATGCTTTAACTAAAGATTTGTCTCTTTGGAATAAAATGAATATGCTTATTGGAGACGCTATGGGTAAAAAGTTTTCCAACTTTGTACAGGACTTAACATTGAGACAGTTACTTGAATATGGTAACCAGCGTCTCAGAGGGTTTTCAGACCGCTATTTATTGGATGTTGCCAATGATTCTGATGGTTTAAAAGTGATTGATACGTATATGGGAAATACCAAACGTTCTGTATCTTCTTTGTCAGGGGGAGAAACCTTTAAATTAAGCCTAGCATTGGCTTTCGGATTATCCGATTTGGCGGCGCGAAATGTTGAAATTGAGTCGTTATTTATTGATGAGGGTTTTGGCTCTTTAGATCCAGAATCATTAGATCAGGCGATAAGCATACTCGAGAACATGCAAAATGAAAGTAACAAATCAATTGGTATCATATCACATGTTGGAGAATTGAAGGACCGTATTGCTTCGAAAATCAAATTAGTTCGAACCGGGGCTGGTTACAGTACGATTGAAATAGAATAGCTGACTAAACATAAAGTACCGATCAACTAAAACTCACAATAAAAGAACAATTATATTATCATAAAATGTGACAACATCTCTTTGTAATATAAAAGTAGCAATAGAAAGTCAACTATGATATTTCAGGGCTATTAAATCAACTAAAGACGAAAAAGTAAATTGTTCAATATGTTGGAGATGGAAGTTAAAGTCACTAAGGGAAATAAACCATACGAAAGGATTCATCCGAGAGTTGGGGACCTCTTGGAAGTAGAATAGATAGGAAGTAAATGGTAAATTATATAGCCATTAAGACTAAGTTAGGATTAGATTTGAGTAATTTTACCAAAAGGGGGGTAAAACAATACGCCTTATCAAATCAATTTTATGCAAACTCAAAATTCAAATATACGAATCAGGCAAGAACTCGTAAACAGTATCGTACATGGTTTTGGAATTATTTTTGGTATAGTAAGTATTCCTATTTTAATCGCCTTTGCTATTAAAAGTGATAATACTTCTGGCATTATCGGAGCGGCTATATATGGATTTTGTTTTTTACAACTTTTTACTTTTTCTACACTCTACCACGGAATCCAGCACGCTCAGGCAAAGCGCACACTTGAAATTCTTGATCACATCAGTATTTATTTCTTGATAGCAGGTACTTACACTCCGTTTTTACTAATGTATATGCCTAATTCTTTTGGTATAAGCTTGCTATCGGTTTTGTGGGGTCTTACCGTGTTGGGTATCATTTATAAGATTTTTTTTATAGGAAAATGGAAGATTTTATCTACAATAATTTATATAGGAATGGGTTTGATTATGGTTGTTGGCGGACGTACTTTCTTTGAAAGTATTCCTACTAATATCCTCACAATGATCTTAATTGGAGCCGGACTTTACCTTATAGGTGTTGTTTTTTACTTATGGAAGAAATATCTGTACAACCATGCTGTCTGGCACTTTTTTGTGCTCGCAGCTGCTGTTTGTCATTACGTGGCCATTTTAATGGCGGTTGCGTCCAATTGAGTCTAAAATGAATTCGATTTGTCAGAAAACAAAAAAGCCAAGCTTAATGGTGGCAATGAAGAGGTTAATTGTAAACATAAACCAATTGATATTCGATTAAAAGGAAGTTCGAATTCCGAAATAGGATAAACCAAATAGTAGAAAGCGGCAGTAATAAGAAATAGCTATCTTATAAATCGGGAGTTGTTTTTTTTCGTCTTTAGGTAATTCAAGTTGTCAAATAAGATGACGACTGAATGCAATTAAAGTAGATAAAAGATGATGTTGACAACTGTCAAATTCAGTTCGTGAGGAAGTGCTGTCGTAGTACTTACAGTCAGGTTGGGAATTACTGACTAAAACCCAATAGAATTGCTACTCCTCCTCTATAATAGCTGAACGATAGCGTTCCGTTGTCTTTTGTAGGTTTTCTGAAAGGGATTTTAACCAGGTCATGTGATTGGCAATCAAATAAGCTTCCTGAAGACCATGAAGCGTTTCGGTATCTAATTCGGTGTGGCCTAATCTGATATTTTCATCTCGCAAATTTGATAATTGTTGGTATTTACCCATCAACTTTTCCTCTGCATCTTCGGCAGGTTCTTTAGCGACTTTTTTCTTTATTTGAGTATCGTCTAAACTGTCGAATGACATCTGTAGCGTATTGGAGATTTTTTTGATTAGCACATTAAATTCTATAGAAGCAGGAGTGGTTTGATGATTACTGATAAAATTACCGATGGATGCGATAGCAGAAACCATTGTCTGGTTAAGCGTCACAATTTCATAAATCAGTTGAAATTCTTTCTGTTTCGATTTTGGGTCTTGGGTTAATCGCTGGAAGGCAGCATTTAAATTACTAATAGCAAGAAAGGCTTCTTTCCTTGCTAAACTATAGGATACTTTGTTTTTTGAAGGATTTTGATACAGCTCTTGTGTTGCTAAAAGATATTCTTTGTTCCTTTTTAAAGCGTTCAAAAGTACCTGTTTTAGATTATTGGCTTCCCAACTTGGCAAAAGTATATAATTTGCAACGACAGCAATAGTGGCTCCAATGACAGTGTCGATGACGCGGTATTGAATCACTTCAAATGCATCAGGATTGATTAAGGAATACACAAAGATGATACTAATGGTTATTAATGCGGCGGCAAACTTATAATTCTGCTGAATCAATGCAAATGCGAATACCAATGAAACAAATGCCAATACTGCATAAACCACTACATTTTGGGTAAGCAGTACAATACCAACAGCAATAGCCGCGCCAATGAGTGTACCGATGATACGATCTTTGGATCGCTCTTTGGTTAGACCATAGCTAGGTCGCATAATAACAATGACGGTCAGCAAAATCCAATAGGTGTTTTGGATGTCAAAAAGAAAGCCCAACAGATAGGCAAATATTACCGCAATGGTAAGGCGCAATGAATGTCTAAACATAGTGGAATCCAAACTGAAATTTTCAATAAGGACATTCAGCCTGTATTCGTGGAGCGTTAAAAACTGACTCGAATCTTGTCTTTTTAAGGACACTTTGGAAGCCTCTTTTACATTGGCCATTACACGTCTAATAACTCTGATTTCTTGTAGCAGTTGCTCCTGGTAATCATATAGATTTTTTAATACTAAAGCACCTTCACGCGCTTCAGGTAATTTGACGGTATCGACGTAATTTTTGATAGACTCGTTCGCTTCTGCTAATGCACTTAATAGACTATCTTTATTTGGTATTTTATCCTTTTGAATCAATAATTCAGACAAACGGATGAGGTGGTTGCCCATGATTTTACTCAGATTTTTGGAAGCTCTTAGAAATTCTTTGTGCTCGCCAAAAATAGTATCGATCATTTTATAATCCAAATGTTTAGCCTCTATCAATTCGAAGATATTAATAGAAGAGAGTAAGATTAATAGTTGCTTTTCTTCATAATGTGAACGTCCGGAACGTTTACGTGCGGTAAGCAGTGTCTCTCGGAGTGTTTCCTGCTTTTCGTTTATTTGATTTTGCAGGACTAAGCTTTGTTTAAGGTATTCGTCGCGCTCGGTTTTCTTTGTTAATAATTTAGCTCGTATTTTTAGGTATTCACCAATAAGGAGAAGCGTATCTGACAAGAGCTGATTTTGATCTTTTACAGGCGCGAGTTTTTGAAAAACATAGGATACGACTAAATACCAAAGACCTCCAACTCCCATTAAGGCAACTTGAACTAAAATATCATAGGCTGTTTCTTTTTGAATGGCAATTGCTATTACCATTGACAACAAGCCAGAAAAGGACACTAAAGAGGCTCTAAAACCATAAACTGAAAGCAGCGATACAGCAAACGTAATAATTGTAAGTGCCACCAATAATAGGGGTAGGAAAGGTTTTGAAAATAGGATTACAGTAGTAATAATCATTGTTAATCCAATACTGACTAAAATGGCATTGACTTTACGCTTGGTGCTGCCTGGAATGTCGCCTGGCGCATTTAAAAAAGCACCGATAACAACAGCTGGAGCATATTCAAAATACCCTAAAAGATACAACACTGCAAGGGGTACGGCAATCCCAAATCCAATACGAATTCCTCGGTCAAAGCTTGAGCTCTTTAAAAATAATTCTAATTGTTTGAGTTTCTCTTTCAAGCAGGTTTCTAATTTTATTCTAAAGGTAGAATATTTGTGGTGAAGTATGGTCTAGTTAATAGATTTAAAAGAATTGCGGAATGTGAATTAGCTGTATAAAACCTATTGGAAGTCGACTGATTTCGCATATTATTGCCAATATCCAGCTCGGCTGCACTGTTTTTTTGAGGAAGTTCACTTTTCTCTTTGCACTACAAAAAAAGAAATAGAAAGTCCACGTTATTTAGGACTACAAACGTATGAGTCAAACTCAAAAGGTACTTAGTTAGTAAAATATTAAATCTCTTTTACTTGATTTAGGTCAAGTAGGTTTCTGCGAGAGTATTGTAAATTTGCAGCCATTAAAAATTTATAAAACAGAATATGAGCACACCTAACATAGCAAAAGAAGACATTATCAATGCATTTCAATTTAGACATGCCACCAAAGAGTTTGACGCTACTAAAATTATTTCAGATGAAAACATGGAATTTATTTTAGAAACCGCACATTTATCGCCAAGTTCTTTTGGTTTTGAACCTTGGCATTTTATTGTTGTACAAGATAAAGAGTTGCGTGAATTGATAAAACCAGTAGCTTGGGGAGCCCCAGCAAAATTAGATACTGCAAGTCATTTTGTATTAGGTTTGTCTATGAAAGCACCAATGGTGAAATACGATGCTGATTATATCATGTCGATGATGAAAGACGTCAAACAATGGCCAACAGAGACTATAGAAATGTATACTAAATTCTACAGAGAATTTCAAGAGAATGACTTTGATTTAGATACGGATAAAAAATTATTCGATTGGTCATCAAAGCAAACCTACATTGCTTTGGGAAATATGATGACATCAGCCGCTCTAGTAGGTATTGATAGCTGCCCTATTGAAGGTTTTCATCAAGAAAAAGCAGAAGCTTTATTGAGAGAAAAGTTTGGTGTTGACACAGACAAATACGGTTTGTCCTTTATGGTTGCTTTTGGTTACAGAAAAGCAGATCCAGCAAATCCTAAATCAAGAAGAAATACAGAAGATATTATCACTTGGATGTAATTTCTAACTGTTTACTTTTAGTCCAAAATATAATTAATGGTTCCAAAGTGTCACAACTTTGGAACCATTTTTAATATAAATATAAAAAGGAAAGCGATAGGATCTAAAGAAAATGTTCCGCTAGAAGCTATTAAACCATAACTTTGTTAACCGCTGGCGATAAATATTTAAAATAGTGGAATAGCCCTTTTAATGAGATTTTTCTTCTTAACTGATCAATTTTAGATACAAAATTACTTGAAACAAATAAAAATTATCAGAAAAGAACAATAACAACTAATGGATAACTCCGTTTCATCTATTTTGTAATAGTAAGCTAAAATCAAAACCGAAATAAATGAATAGAGGAGGCAGAGCTGTTGATTTAATTTCGGTTCAGGATTTTAACGGCAACCCAATCGATCTTGCAAAAGAGTACCAAAGGAAACCTATTTTGGACATACTCTATAACAACGAATTTAGGATGTACTGGACGAGCGATTCCTTTTACATATCGATTACAGAAAGAAAATGTAGGTGCAAAAGTAGGTAGTATTTACAGCAACTTCACTAATACAAAAGTTGCCGAAAATGATATTAAGAGCATTTTTACAAAAACAGATCTTTTTTTTCAATTTTTCTAGATGAAGGACATTTGGTTTATAACCCATTTGATTCAGAAGAAACTCCGCAATGGCTTTTAATCACAAAGACAGAATAAGATTTAGCCCAATATTTGACTCTCAAGAAGGGGCATAAAATCGATCGTGCTTCGTACTTGAGCAAATGGCTTAAAAACACTTTCAGGAATAGTGCCCTTTGTCTTGGAACAAGCTATTCATTTTAAGCTAGAATAGGTAGAAACTATTTAAGAGTTACTCCAGAAAACTTGAGTAGAGTTAGGAAAACAGTTAAATCCATCTTAATTGATATAGGTCAATGATATTCGTGCTACAGTAATGTAAATTTGTATAAATTAATATTTATAAAAAACAATATGAGCAAGCAACATTTATTAACACCATATAACAAAAATATAAACCTAAATAACAGAGTTGTCATGGCGCCTATGACACGTGGTAGAGCAGATAATGAAGGCAATGTTGCCACAGATGAGCTACATGGCTTGTATTACGAGCAACGTGCATCAGCAGGTTTAATTATTACAGAAGGCTCTCAAGTGTCTAGTGATGCTGTAGGTTATATCAATACAGCTGGTATCTATACAGATGAGCAAGTAGAAGGTTGGAAAAAAGTAACCAAACGTGTACATGATAAAGGAGGGAAAATCTTTATCCAATTGTGGCATGTAGGACGTATGTCTCATCCTGATTTTCATAATGGAGCATTACCATTATCCGCTTCAGCTATAAATCCTAACGATAAAGCATTTACCCCTGAAGGATTTAAAATTACTGTTACGCCAAGAGAAATGTCTGTTGAAGATATTAAAACTACGGTACAAGATTTTAAAAAGTCAGCTGCAAATGCGGTAAAAGCGGGTTTTGATGGAGTAGAGATACATTCCTCTAATGGCTATTTGTTTCAGCAGTTCTTTAACGGAACGTCTAATCACCGTACAGATGAGTATGGTGGAAGTATT
Source organism: Flavobacterium sp. W22_SRS_FP1 (assembly GCF_052113685.1). NCBI lineage: Bacteria > Pseudomonadati > Bacteroidota > Flavobacteriia > Flavobacteriales > Flavobacteriaceae > Flavobacterium > Flavobacterium sp. W22_SRS_FP1. The sequence goes on along the minus strand of NZ_JBGQOE010000005.1, from coordinate 2,452 downwards.
GAAAACAAAGCCCGTATATTTTTTGAAGTTCTAGACGCGATCAAAGAAGTTATTCCGCAGGAAAAAATTGGAGCCCGATTTAATCCATCATTAAACGGTCCATTCGGAACGACCATGGATGAAGAAACAATCCCAACGTTTGAATACATTATTAAAAAATTGAATGATTATAATTTAGCATATGTGCATCTTTCTGAACCTTTTACAGACGTTTCAGAAATACCTTATGCTGTGACACAAATTGCTAAACATTTCCGTCCTTTATATAACGGAACATTAATGATTAACTCGGCATTTGATCAGGAAAAAGGAAATAAAGTAATTGAAGACGGATATGCTGATTTAGTAGCCTACGGTAAGCCGTACATCTCTAATCCAGACTTAGTAGAACGTTTTGAAAATAACTTAGATTTAGCAGAATGGGATCAAAACACATTCTACGCAGGAGGAGCAGAAGGGTATACAGATTATCCAGCAGCTTCTAAATAAATAGTAATACAGAAATCGAATTAATAGTAACTTTAAAAACAACATAACAATGGCGACTACAACAGTAAAAGCTTATGGTACGACAGCACCAACAGAAGATTTAAAACCTTTAGATATTGAAAGAAGAGCTGTAGGAACAGATGACGTAAAAATTGATATCACTTATAGTGGTGTTTGTCACAGTGATATACATACGGCAAGAAATGAATGGAATGGATCAACCTATCCTGTAGTACCTGGGCATGAGATCATTGGTCGAGTAGTTGAGGTAGGAAATGGTGTTAGTAGCCATAAAGTAGGTGATTTAGTTGGAGTAGGTTGTATGGTAGACTCTTGCCAGACATGTTCTTCTTGTCAGAAAGATTTAGAACAATTTTGCGAAAATGGAGCAACATTTACTTACAACAGTCCAGACAAACATCTTGAAGGCAAACAAACTTACGGAGGTTATTCAACGTCAGTAGTTGTTGATGAAAAATTTGTACTACGCATTCCAGAAAATTTAGACGAGGCAGCAACAGCACCGCTATTATGCGCAGGAGTTACTACTTGGTCACCGTTACGTCATTGGAACGTAAAAAAAGGAGATAAAGTAGGAGTAGTAGGTTTAGGAGGATTAGGTCATATGGGTGTTAAATTTGCCAATGCCTTAGGCGCACATGTGGTTATGATTACAACATCTCCAGAAAAAGGAAAAGATGCTACACGTTTAGGTGCTCATGAAGTTTTAGTGTCGAAAGATGAAGACGACATGAAAAAACACCAAAATAGTTTTGATTTCATTTTAAATACTATTCCTGTAGGGCATGAGATGGATCCTTATTTAGGGCTACTTAAAATTGATGCAACAATGGTTTTAGTTGGTGCAGTAGAGCCGTTAAAGCCATTTCATGGAGGAAATATCATTTTCGGACGTAAGCGTATTGCTGGTTCTTTAATTGGAGGTATTAAAGAAACACAAGAGATGTTAGATTTCTGTGGTGAGCATAATATTACTAGTGATATTGAACTTATCAATATGCAAGATATTAACACAGCTTATGATCGTGTTACAAAAAATGATGTTAAATACAGATTTGTAATTGACATGAAATCGCTTAAATAAAAACGATTTTTAAAGCGTATTAAAAAAACAGCATCTAAAAGTACTTTTAGATGCTGTTTTTATTTGCAGTAAACAACCGAGTTAAATTAAGTTCCATTTCTTTTTCTTAAAATGGGTCAGATTTACAGCCTATAAATTTATGTTGATACATTGCTTACTCTTCTACCATTTCGCTCCTTATTTGCTTTATGGTAAGGGGGGAACTTCCATCATGGCTCCAACCAGAAGGGCCAAAAGCATGCATGAACTCGTCATGTCAATTGTTTCATTTTTTCGTGTCTTCCCAAATATTTTTTATTCGTGGGCTAAAATAACAAACAGCTTATAAGGGATATCGTCATCATTATAATAATATTTTTCGGTAAGGAAATTTATGAGGGTTCCATATTCAGTTTTGTTATTGAAATGCATTTTCAATTTATTGTTGATGCAAGTAAATCGATAGGAAATTTTTTTACGGATAATTTATGTGATTCCATTTTTATTTTAAAGTTAATAAAAAATAAAAGGAATTGATTGTAGAGATATTTTGTATAAAAAAACCTAGCGCCTTTTTATAAGATTTAGGGCAATTCACTCGCGCAGAAAACAGTTCAATTGAGTTATTCGAGAGCTAATATCTCAGAACTATCCAGAGAATTAGGTAAAGATGTTCTTTAGTTATTCGCTTCAAGCCAATGGATTTGATGCTTTACAAAACTATATTTTAAAGGCTATTAATGCGGGCGCCAACAAATTAGAAACTCTATCTTTTGGAACATTTAAATCAATATATTTCTTTAAAACTAGATTCAATTAGTTAATGCAACTCTCAGGAAAAGGGATAGGATAATTTTTTCAAAAGAAAGGACATTAAAG
>NZ_JBGQOE010000004.1:0-193948 GCF_052113685.1 Flavobacterium sp. W22_SRS_FP1 | reverse complement strand
GGACTTTAATGTCCTTTCTTTTGAAAAAATTATCCTATCCCTTTTCCTGAGAGTTGCATTAACTAATTGAATCTAGTTTTTTAAAGAAAAGATAAAAAGGATTTCCACTTCAATTGGGGCTAAGAGCTTTGGTGTACTGCTGGTAAAATGAATTGTGAAGAGCAAAAAAAGAGTACAGAAGTACAGCCTTGTGAAGGTCACTGCTCTATTTGAAGTTAGAGAATAACTTTTACGATAGAGAATTCAATATTAGCTTTCTTAATTTGATGTGATCTGTTCTTCGTCAAGATGACAGTAGTTTGGACTATACGGCCTTTTTAAAATCAGAAGGGGAGACGCCTTCTGTTTTTCTAAAAAACCGACTGAAAGACTGAATGTCTTCATAACCTACTTCGCAAGCAATCTCTTTGATGCTTTTATCGGAGTAACGCAGGAGTCTTCGGGCTTCCAGAATCGTGCGGGTTTGAATAATCTGCTGGGGAGATTTTTCGTTGTACTTCTTGAATAAATTAGCGAGCGTTTTAGGGCTTTTATTAAGCATTTCAGCATAGTCAGCAACTTGACGCTTGGTCTTGAAATTACTTTCGACTAGGTAATTGTATTCTCTCACAATATCCAATTGCTTTTTGTCAAATGAGGTCAATTCAGTCTGCTCTTTGTACACGCGGGTGCACAAAATAAGCAGGCGTTTGAGCATCATTAGCAACATGTCGTTTTGCAAATCGTCTTTGGATACCATTTCGATAGCAAACATTTTCCATAGGATGTCAAATTTCTCGAGTTCTTCAGGTGGAATGGAAATCCTGGGAAATTCAGAAGCGCCAAAAAACAAAATCCCCTTGCAGCCCACTTCGCTATCGTGATCTGCAATGCAGTAGAAAGCTCTGTTAAACCGAATCAAACGTGCTTTGCTCACCTCTAAAACCTCGACTTTGTGGTATTCAGTTAAAAAGAAAACTGAATTTGGCGGAAACAGATGCTCGCTTCCATCAACTCTAATTTTCAATTGGTCTATTGACCAAATCACACTTAAACCATCCGTGATTTTTTCTTTAAGTAAGTCATAATTGCTAGCGTCAATATCGGCTAGTCGGATGAATTCATTCAGTTGACCTCTGTAAAGCATAGCTTTCTTTGATTTAAATCAATATTATAATTTTAAAATGTCTTTTGCTACATTCTCTGCAGCAATTACTGCGCCTTCCATATATCCGGGATATTGATTTGCGGTTTCTGTTCCTGCAAAAAATAAGCGATTGTCACAGTAGGATTCTCTGAATAAAGGATGTCCATTATTTTGATGCGGATACACGAACCCAATTTGCTGTGGACTTTTAGTTTGAATTTCTTTTGCCCATACGGTTTCATGATAAGACGTAAAATTTAATGCTTCCTGACCAAAAACCTTCTCCAATTGTACTTTTAATTTTTCTAACCGCTCTTTTTGAGAATATATTTCCATTCCAGAACTTATAAAACCACAAAGTGCAAATTTATCCAATTCGGCATTCGATTGATCGTAAAACTCTGTTATTGGTCCCACATTACTGAAGAAAGTGCCTGAAAAGTTTTTGTTGCGCCAAAAAGGGCCAGCATATACAAAAGCCACTTTAATGGAATCTTGCATCCATGTGTGGGTTTTCTCAGCAATATCAGTCAGTTTCTGTGGTAGCGCAGGGGTGACAAGAATGTCATTTGTAAACAAAGCTTGCGGCAAGGTCGAAATCACATGATCAGCCTCAAAAGATTTATTCTTAGCTGTAATTAAGACTTTGTCATTTTCAAAATTAAGACTAGAAACTGTTTCGTTTAAGTGAGTAGGAATATCAGTTAATTTGTTTTTTAAAGTTTCGATTAGTTTGCTCGTACCACCCTTGACTCTGTAACTTGGGCTGTTTTGAGGAATCTGGATTTCTTGTGCCGGAGCAGCCGAGAAGGCTTCGAAATAGGCCGTTCCTGTCATAAATTGCTCATAATACTCCAATTCCAATTCACTTATAAGTTTCCTGAAGCTGACATGGATATCGTTAAACCAAGTTGCTCCCATTTCGACTTGACCCATATCAGAAGTTACGGTATGAATACGTCCCCCAGTGCGATCCCTAGCTTCAATGATTTCGATGTCAAAACCTTTGTTTTTCAGACGATAGGCGGTTAATAAACCGCTTAAACCCGCTCCAAGTATGATTATTTTTTTAGGCATTTTTAAAATAAAATGAAAGATTGAATACTAAATGATAAAAAGATTGAAAGGTCCAAAGTTAGAAAAATAAAAAAGGGATAGACTGTTTTTGCTAAACATACTGCCTAACCTAAATTTTTCTCCAGAGGACTTGTGGTCCTCCTACTTTGAACCTTTCAACTTTATAACTTACTTACTTACTGATGTTAATTTCTTCCAGCCATAACGCCACCGTCAACATCAATGATAGCGCCTGTCGTCCAGCTGGACTTATCTGATAATAAGAATAAAATAGTATTGGCTACTTCCTCGGCTGAACCAAATCGACCTATCGGGTGAAATGCATTAAATCCTTGAAGTGCTTTTTCGGCCTCTTCTTTTCCGCCAAAAACGCCATCATATAAAGTAGTGTTTACTACTGCAGGACTAACAGCATTAACACGAATGTTATAATCCGCTAATTCCATTGCTAGGTGCTGTGTGAAAGAATGTAAACCTGCTTTTTGCATCGAATAAGCTGATGAAGGCGTCGCTTTGACAGCTTGTTTTGCCCACATGGATCCCACGTTTACGATGCTTCCGCCACCATTCTCTTTCATTTTTTTAGCGACTGCTTGTGTGATAAAAAAGAAACCACGGTTTAAATCGAGGTAAGAATCGTAATCTTCAAGGGTATGGTCTAAAAATGGTTTTGGACCAAAAATACCTGAAGCATTGACTAAATAATCAATTTTTACTACAGCATTTAAACTTGTGATAAAAGCGTTCACTTCGGCGGTGTTGCTTATGTTTACTTTATGAACGTTTACTTTACCAATTTTCTCAATTTCGCTTTTTGCTTCGTTTAGCTTGCTTAGGGTCAAACCTACAATATGCACTTCAACTCCTTGTTTCGCTAATTGTATTGCTGTCGCTTTTCCTATTCCGCTATTTCCTCCTATAATTAATGCTGTTTTCATAGTTGTGATTTTTAAAATTTATAAATACAAATCTATTGAAACAGTATTGTAACGAATGGTAATTCAAGGATGGATAATGGTAAATTAGGGAATGATGGCTTGGAATTCTTTGGGAGTAATCCCAGTTATTTTTTTGAAATACTTGGTGAAATAAGTAGGTTGATCAAAACCTAAGTCAAAGGCGATGGATTGAATAGGGAGTTGTTTGTGTCCTAGCTTGCGCTTGGCTTCCAGAACTTTTATGTTTTTTATGATTTGTGCGGGAGTGCCTCCTAAGTATTGTTTGGTGACGGCAGTGAGTTTTTTGGTGTTAGTATGAAGTTGCTGGGTGTAATATTCTGATGAAGGGAAACTACCTCGATGGTTATAGACTTCTTTTTTGAAGGCGTAGGCAAGCTCAAAGTCCCTATTTTTAAAAAGCACATCTATTTTATTTTGATTTTTAATGCGTTCGATGCTTAATAAAAGACCGCTTAGCAGAAAAAACAACTGCTCTTTTTGTAAAGGGTCTGTTTGTTCATTTTCTTCCTGAATGAGTTTAAGAAGAATTTTGATGCGGTCGACTTCGGAATTTTGTGCGGTAATATAGGGTTGCCCAATTTCGTTAAAAATGGAAAGGGAAAATCGTTGTGCCAGTTCTTGATTGAATTGATTAATGAAAAAATCATTAAAGTGAATGAGCATTCCTTCGTTTTCAGCTTGGGGACAGAAATAATGAATCTGGTTGGTGTTTATAAATACTAAACTATTTTTTTGATGGTTAATAGCTTCGTAATCAATATAATGAATTCCAGCAGTGGTAAACCAAATTAATTGATAGAACCCGTGAATATGTGCTTTGGAGGCTTGGGCTTGATTGTGTTCAAAATAGGATTTGAGGTCCTGAACTTCAAAATGAAGCTTTGAGAAATCATCTTCATGCAGGTAATATTTTTTTATGTTTTCTAGATTTTCCAAGGTGTTTTTTTAGCGTAATACAATCAAATTTTTTGTCGTGAACAAGAAGAAGCAAGTTACGTTAATTTGTCTATATAACGAAGTTGTCGTGCTTTTTCGGGAAAATAGACTAACAGGCGATTGCTATAAAAACTATAGGACAAAGTCATTTAAGTTATCCCTATTTTTTTATCTTTGAAAGATAATACAACTCTTTTAATACAATACCATGAACTGGGAACAACTCTTATCACTAAGGCGCCAAGGCGACACAAGCAAGCGCTTGCGTATTGAACAAGATGATACCCGATTGGGTTTTGAAGTGGATTATGACCGGATAATTTTCTCGGCCGCTTTTAGAAGTTTACAAGATAAAACGCAGGTTATCCCACTATCAAAAACGGATTTTGTCCACACCAGACTGACGCACAGTTTGGAAGTTTCGGTGGTAGGACGTTCATTAGGGCGTTTGGTAGGAAAGAAGATTATTGAGAAATATCCCCATTTAAAAGAAGTACATGGTTTTCATATGAATGATTTTGGTGCCATTGTTGCTGCGGCATCTTTGGCTCATGATATAGGGAATCCGCCGTTCGGACATTCTGGTGAAAAAGCCATTGGAGAATATTTTTCTATTGGAAAAGGAAAGCAATACAAAGACCAATTGTCTAAAAAAGAATGGCAAGATTTGATCGATTTTGAGGGGAATGCTAACGGATTTTCAGTTCTTACTGCCAGCCGTCCTGGAATTGAAGGAGGACTTCGGATTTCCTATGCCACCCTAGGTGCTTTCATGAAATATCCAAAAGAAAGCTTGCCTAAAAAGCCAACAAATGATATTGCCGATAAAAAATATGGGTTCTTTCAAACCGATAAAAAGTTTTTTCAGGAAGCGGCGGAAGACATGGGATTGATCCCGAACAAAAGAGGGGATGATATTGGTTTTGAAAGACATCCGCTGGCTTATTTAGTAGAGGCGGCTGATGATATTTGTTATACTATTATAGATTTTGAAGACGGAATTAATCTTGGTTTGGTCTCTGAAGATTTTGCCTTGGAGTACTTGATCAAATTGGTGAAGGATAGTATTGACACATCGAAATATAAAACCTTGACCACCAAAGAGGATAGAATCAGTTATTTGAGAGCCCTTGCAATTGGTAGTTTGATTAATGATGCTGCAAAGGTTTTTATAGAAAATGAAGAAGCTATTTTAAAAGGGAAATTTCCTTTTGCTTTGACCGATAAAAGCAAGTATAAAGCACAGATGGACGATATTATTAGTATAAGTGTAAAAAACATATATCAAAGCAGAGAGGTCATCGAGAAAGAGATTGTGGGTTATCAAATTATTCAGACGCTTTTAGATAAATTCATTACGGCTTATGACAACAATTTTAATGCTACTGCTTCTAATTTTGATAAATTAATTTTAAAACTATTGCCTGAGCGACACCATTTAGAAAAAGAAGATTTATACGGTAGATTACTTCATATCTGTCATTATGTTTCGCTGCTTACAGACGGTAATGCTTTAGAATTGTTTGAAACAATAAATGGAAAAAAAAGGGATTAATTAGAATTCATACACTGCTCCCACTCCCAAAACTTGCTTTAATTGCGTCTTCGGGCCTACGGTAATCTGTTGTCCGTTGAGATCTTCTTTAGCTTTTATATTATCATCATAAATGACATGAATTCCGATGTTTGTTCTTACGTATTGGTTTACAGTCAAGTCAATTACCATATCGTAATCAATATCGACATTGCCAAAATCATTAATGTAATCTGAATATAGGCTTAACCGATTCTCAAATGTTATGTTTTTGAAGATTTCTTTTTTATAATAGGCGGTCAGCAAAAAACCAAGTTCGACTTTTGATTTTTCACCCTCAGAAATCAAATTGCCGTTCAAATCATAGGTGGCTTTAACAACCCCAAATGAACCGAGATCTGCTAATTTTTGATCTAAAACTAAAGTAATTTTAGACGTGAATGGAGACAGATATAACATCTCATCTTTTCTTTTTGTTGCGTATTCAGCACCGAGGCCTAAGAAAATATAAGCTGGCGCAAAAGGTCGGGACACATAAATTTCCTTGTTTGGATAGGAATAACCATTGGTGAATTGCGTGTTGAAATTGAATTTGGCAGTGTGATACCAGTTGGAAAGCGTGTCTTTTCGATACCCTAGTGTAGAGTTAAACTGAAAAGCATCTTCCGTCTTTCTGAGCTCAACACCATCTTGTTTGTTTAAACCATAACGCATAATGAGTTCGTTTGCCCAATTGTAATTGTCTGTAGTGTAAACTCTGTTAAAGTTGCTTTTTAATAGCCCAGAAATTGAGCTAGTTCCTCCAGCATTCCAGTTGACAAAGGCTATTTCAGAAATATCAAAACCTATTTTGTTTTTTCTTACCCAATGTGATGACGTGTCCTTAAATACTTCTGGAGGAGATAAAGTGGTAATGATTTTCTGCGAGAAAGTATTAGTTGAAAACAAAAACAGTAGGCAGGTAAAAGTCAATAGTTTGGTCATAGTAGGTTTCGTTAAAGAGTGCAAAGTAATTATTTCTACTTAGTCGAAAAAATTATTTCTAAACTTTTAGCGTCAATTGAGCAATATCGTTGTAATTCAGCAACGGTTCCGTGTTCTATAAAGTTATCAGGGATTCCCAATGTTTTGATGTTTACAGAATAATTATTGCGGGAAGCGAACTCGAGAATTGCACTTCCGAAGCCACCTGAAATAACACCGTCCTCTAGTGTTATAATGGTTTTGAATGTATTAAATATGGAATGTAATTCCGCTTCATCTAAAGGTTTAACAAATGCAAAATCGTAATGTCCAATGGTTATTGGGTTATTTAAATTGGCTAAAGCCAAGGTGACATTTTTGCCTATAGGGCCATTGGAAAGAACAGCTATTTCAGTGCCTTTTTTCAAACATTCTGCAGAGCCAATCTCAATTTTTTCGTATTTCCCGAAATGTTGTGATTGCCAATCCGAAATTACTCCTCGACCTCTTGGGTAGCGGATCGCTATTGGGTATCCCAACCCCAACTGAGCGGTATATAAAATATTTTGTAACGCAACTTCATTCAATGGTGAATAAATAATCATATTGGGAATACAACGCAAATAAGTCAAATCAAAAACACCGTGGTGTGTCGCTCCATCTTCGCCAACTAGCCCCGCTCTATCCAAACAAAATATTACTGGTAGGTTTTGGATGGCGACATCATGAATAACTTGGTCATAAGCGCGCTGTAAAAAGGTCGAATAGATATTGCAAAAAACAATCATACCCTGGGTTGCCATTCCAGCCGAAAGTGTGACGGCATGCTGTTCAGCAATTCCGACATCAAAAGCCCGCTCTGGTAAGGCATCCATCATAAACCTCAAGGAACTTCCCGAAGGCATTGCTGGTGTTATTCCTATGATTTTTTCGTTTTTTCTGGCCAGATCCAAAACTGTCAAGCCAAAAACATCCTGGTATTTTGGGGGAAGATTTTCTTCTGATTTTAAATAAACTTCACCAGATTTCGCATCAAATTTTCCTGGAGCATGGTATTTTACCTGGTCTTCTTCGGCCTGTTTTAAGCCTTTCCCCTTTGTGGTTATCACGTGAAGGAACTTAGGGCCTTTTATATTTTGCAAACGTTTCAGTTCTTTGATAACTGCAAAAATATCGTGTCCGTCAATAGGTCCTGAGTAATCGATACTCAAAGACTTAATCATGTTATTTTGCCGCGGATTCTTTCCAGTTTTAACTGCGGTAAGGTAATTTTTTAGTGCGCCTACGCTGGGATCTATTCCGATCGCGTTGTCGTTAAGAATTACCAATAAATTAGCGTGAGTGACTCCGGCATGATTTAGTCCTTCAAAAGCCATACCTGCTGCTATTGACGCATCGCCAATAACCGCTATATGCTGTCTATCAAAAGCTCCTTTCAAATTGGAAGCAATTGCCATTCCTAATGCCGCCGATATAGAAGTGGATGAGTGGCCTACGCCAAAGGCATCATATATACTTTCGCTTCTTTTTGGAAAACCTGAAATTCCGCCAAGTTGTCTGTTGGTGTCAAAAATTTCTTTTCTTCCAGTCAGTATCTTATGTCCGTAAGCCTGATGTCCCACATCCCAGATCAGCAAATCATCAGGTGTGTTAAATACATAGTGTAATGCAATAGTTAGTTCGACTACACCGAGGCTGGCGCCGAGATGGCCTTCCTTTACTGCGACCATCTCGATGATGAAATCACGCAATTCTTGTGCTATTTGAGGAAGTTGAGCTTCGTCGATTTGGCGTAAATCGCCGGGATAGTTAATGGATGAAAGTAAATTTTCTGACATAGAGCAAATGTACGAATTGAATGCTGTATTTTTGTTTTATGGAAAATATTTTCACTGACGAGTATTTTATGAAAAAAGCTTTGAACGAGGCCGAAATGGCTTTTGCTAAAGGCGAGGTTCCTGTGGGAGCCGTCATCGTTGTTAATGATACAGTCATTGCGAGAAGTCATAATTTGACAGAACTGCTTAATGACGTGACTGCCCATGCTGAAATGCAAACGATAACTGCTGCTGCAAACTATCTTGGGGGTAAGTATTTAAATGGTTGTACGCTCTACGTAACTCTGGAACCTTGCCAGATGTGCGCTGGTGCTTTGTATTGGAGTCAGATTTCTAAAATTGTTTTTGGAGCAAGTGATAAAAATCGAGGGTTTGAGAAAATGGGCACGCAATTACATCCAAAGACTGTTGTGAAACGTGGAGTAATGGAGAATGAAGCTTCAGACCTGATGAGGCGATTTTTTATGGAGAAAAGGAAATAAGTTATGGAGTTCAATTTGCTAGCCCAGATTGAAACGTAAATCCTTTTTATTTTTTCTTTAAAAATAAAAAGATTGTAGTGCAAAGCTGGAAACAGCTTCTAGATAAAAGACACAAAAAAACCGCCAATCTCACGAAAGGCGGTTTTCTGTTTAGTCTTTTATAGCATTTCCTTTTTTATCGTAGAAATGATACTCTAAATACGTGTAAGCGTCACGAGGTATGATTTTTACCCATTTTTTATGTTCAAAAAACCATTTTGAACGTAATGATGGAAAACCTTTGGTAAGGTATGCTGCCACGAAAGGATGTGCGTTAAGCACAACATCTTTATTGCTTTTTAAAACTCTTTCTAAATCAGAATTGATTCTGTCGATGATTAAAATTGGCGCTTCAATTTCGCCTTTAACATCGTTAGGATCTTCCTCTCTAGTTTTAATATTAACTTCTGGTCTTACTCTTTGTCTAGTAATCTGGACTAATCCAAATTTACTAGGGGGTAAGATCTTGTGTTTCGCTTTATCATCGTTCATTTCCTCTCTCAAGAAGTCGAACAAAATTTTACGATTTTCAGGATTAGACAAGTCGATAAAATCAATTACAATTATACCACCCATATCACGTAGACGTAATTGTCTGGCGATTTCGGCAGCGGCAATCATATTAACTTCCATTGCGGTGTCTTCTTGGTTGGTGGCTTTATTAGAACGGTTTCCGCTGTTTACGTCAATGACGTGCAAAGCTTCAGTATGTTCGATAATAAGATAAGCACCTTTACTCATGGATACTGTTTTCCCGAATGAAGTCTTGATTTGTCTCTCTATGTTGTATTTCTCAAAAATGGGTGTGTCATTTGATTGATAAAACTTAACAATTGATTGTTTTGAAGGTGCAATTTCTTGCAAATAATCCTTCGTTTGGTTGTACAACTCTTCATCATCAATTTGGATACCGCTAAAGGTATCGTTAAAGACGTCTCTTAATATTGATGAAGCTCTATTGAGCTCTCCTAATATTTTTGACGGATGATGAGCGGTTGGTAATTTTTTACACATTGCGTCCCATCTGCTAAGCAGATTCTGCAAGTCTTTTTCTAATTCGATTGTGCTTTTGCCTTCGGCTACTGTGCGAACAATAACACCAAATCCTTTTGGTTTGACTGATTGTACTAATCGTTTAAGGCGATCTTTTTCTTTCTTGTCTTCTATTTTTTGAGAAATGGAGACACGATCAGAGAAAGGAACTAAAACAATAAATCTTCCGGCAAGAGAAAGCTCGGCGCTAATCCTTGGTCCTTTAGTAGATATTGGTTCTTTAACAACTTGTACTAAAATAGATTGGTTGGCATTGATTACATCTGTAATGGTACCGTCTTTGTCTATTTCTTTTTCAAACTGGAAGTTTTTTAGGGAGAAATCTTTTATTTTACCTGCGCTTACAAGTTTTATGAATTTCAGTTGGGAAGTTAGGTTAGGGCCTAAATCATGGTAATGTAAGAAGGCGTCTTTTTCGAAGCCTACATTAACAAAAGCTGCATTTAGTCCAGCAACTGGTTTTCGTATTTTGGCAATAAAAATATCACCTACTTGAAAGTTGCTTTTCTCTTCTTCTTTGTGTAATTCAATTAGTTTTCCATCTTTTAATAAGGCAAAATCTACAGAATCAGAACTTGATCGGATGATTAATTCTTTATTCACGTTGTAAACTTTTATCCGAACTCTTAATTTTAGACTTTGGATTTTAGACTTAGGAGTCCTAAATCATAAAATCCTGTATTCCTAGATCAATAATAGGGATGGATTAAACAATAATTTAACAGGTATTGAACCCGGGGAAAACTAGCTGGCAACAAGTAATTTTAAATTGGCGGTATGCCGAATTATAAACACTGAGGACCTAATGCTAATTTTCGATTTCAATGAACTTTTAAAAAGGAAAAAGTAGTTTAAAACTACTTTTTCTTTTTGTGACGGTTAGCTCTCGCTCTTTTTTTACGTTTGTGAGTTGCTACCTTATGTCTCTTTCTTTTTTTACCACTTGGCATATCTATTCGATTTTATGATTAATATTATTATTTTGCTTCGTTATTTATTTTCACACCTTCCACAAAAACTTTCGCTGGTTTGAATGCAGGAATGTTGTGTGCAGGAATTTTTATTGTGGTGTTTTTAGAAATATTTCTTCCAGTTTTTTCAGCTCTAGTTTTAACAATAAAGCTTCCAAATCCTCTTAAGTATACATTATCACCAGTCTCTAATGAATTTTTAACTTCAGTCATAAAAGTCTCTACTGTTGCCTGAACATCTCCTTTTTCAAGACCTAATTTTTCTGAAATTTTTGCTACGATATCTGCTTTCGTCATTTTCTTTCCTTATTTATTATATTGTAATAATTTTTTTGAGTGTGCAAATATATGAATTTAAAAAACAATTATTCAAGCTAAATCATTAAAATTTAACCACATAAACTTTTACTTTTGTCATTAAATATTTAATAATGAAATTTTCTAAATTGCTTATCCAGTGGTATTTACAAAACAAGCGTGATTTACCATGGCGAAATACTACCAATCCATACCATATTTGGCTCTCAGAAATCATGTTGCAGCAGACTCGTGTCGCTCAGGGAACGCCCTATTTTTTATCTTTCTTAGACGCTTTTCCTACTGTTTTTGACTTAGCTAATGCCGATGAAGAACAGGTATTAAAACTGTGGCAGGGATTGGGGTATTATTCTCGGGCTCGAAATCTGCATAAAACTGCTCAATATATAGCAGAGGAGCTGGAAGGAGTTTTTCCCAATAATTATAATGACCTATTGAGGCTTAAAGGAGTGGGGGAGTACACAGCCGCGGCAATTGCCTCTTTTTCTTATGGAGAGCCAGTCGCAGTTGTTGATGGAAATGCGTTTCGGGTCTTATCCCGTTATTTTGATGTTGAAACAGACATTGCTTTGGCTTCTGCCAAAAAGGAATTTACATTATTGGCTTCCGAATTAATGCCAAAAAACGATCCGGCGACTTTTAATCAAGCCATAATGGAGTTTGGTGCTTTACAATGCGTTCCTAAAAGTCCTGATTGCAGTATTTGTGTTTTTAATGATAGTTGTTTGGCGTTACAGAAAAAGAAGGTTGACCAGTTGCCAGTGAAATCGAAGAAACTAAAAGTTAGAAACCGTTATTTTAATTATTTGGTCGTCTCTGACGATAATGACGATACGGTAATTCAAAAACGAACTTCAAAAGGGATTTGGCAAAACCTTTATGAATTCCCTTTGATAGAAACGGAGGCGGTTGAAAGCTTTGATTATATTGTAGACCGGATTGAGAAAGATTTCTTTGTTAACGATAGTGTGGATAGTGTGATGGAATATAATGAGAAGAGTATAGTTCATAAACTTTCGCATCAGCATTTGCATATTAAATTTTGGAAAGTGAATATAAAAGGAAGCGTAAAAAATGGTACGGATGCCACAACTTTAAGAACATTTCCTTTTCCTATAGTTATTCATAATTTTATCGAAAAGGAATAATATTGGTCTCTAAAAAAATGTATCTTTGATATATATTCACGATAATATTATGAACGGAACATTAAATAAAGTGATGCTTATTGGGCATCTTGGAGATGAAATAAAAATGCATTATTTTGATGGTGGAAATTGTATTGGAAGGTTTCAATTGGCTACAAATGAAGTTTACATCAACAAAACTACTAATGAAAAAATCACTTCTACGGAATGGCATAATCTCGTTGTTCGTAATAAAGCTGCAGAAATTTGCGAAAAGCATTTATCAAAAGGAGATAAGATATATATAGAAGGCCGAATTAAATCTCGGCAGTGGCAGACAGAGGACGGAACTACAAAACACACGAGCGAAATTCAGGTTACGGAGTTTACTTTTCTGTCTACAAATAAAGCTGCTGAAAACAACACGCAAATTCAGAGTCCTGAATCCGTAAAAAAAACTAACTTTGACCCAGAAAATAGCGGCCTACCCATTAATGATTTGCCGTTTTAATTGTCTAACTAATCTTTTTTAATTTGGACCCAGATCCCAGTTTAATTTTTGCCTATACAATTGATACCAATCTAGTATATGGTTTTGTCGGAATAGCCGTATTGCTTTTATGTTCTGCTTTAGTTTCTGGCGCAGAAGTAGCGTTGTTCTCTTTGTCGCAAACTGAGGTTGATGAAACGACACAAGGAAACCCCTCCAAAGGAAAAATTATATCCGAGCTATTAGAAAGACCAAAAAAATTATTGGCAACACTTTTAGTGGCTAATAATTTCATCAATATTGGAGTTGTGATTCTATTCTCTTTTATAGGGGGCAACCTGTTTTCCTCGATAACTTCGCCAGTTTTAAAGTTTACTTTAGAAGTAGTTCTGGTTACCTTTTTGCTTTTGTTATTTGGTGAGGTTTTGCCTAAGGTTTATGCGAGCAGAAACAATGTAAAGTTTGCTAAATCGATAGCCTATCCTATTGCGATACTTGATAAGCTGCTGTCGCCACTAAGTATTCCAATGAGGGAAACCACGGTTTATTTGCACAATAAGTTGGGGAAACAAAAAACAAATTTTTCGGTTGATCAGTTGTCGCAAGCTCTCGAGTTGACCTCGTCAGAGGAAACTTCATTAGAAGAACAAAAAATATTATTTGGGATTGTAACTTTTGGAAACACGGATACCAAGCAGGTAATGAGCCCAAGAATAGATATTTTTGGCTTAGAAATAACTGAATCTTTTTCTGAGATATATTCTAAAATTATAGAAAAAGGTTATTCCCGAATCCCAGTTTACAGAGATAATATTGACCAGATAGAAGGAGTTTTGTTTGTTAAGGATTTACTGCGTCATTTAGACAAGGAGGAAGATTTTGAATGGAATACGTTGATTCGGGAACCGTTTTTTGTTCCAGAAAATAAGAAACTCGACAATTTGCTCAAGGATTTTCAGAGGATGAAAAGCCATCTCGCCATAGTAGTCGATGAATATGGCGGTACTTCAGGCTTAGTTTCACTAGAGGACGTTATTGAAGAAATTGTAGGAGATATCAGTGACGAATTTGATAATGAAAATGTAAATTTCATCAAAATTGATGATAAAAACTACCTTTTTGAAGGAAGAGCAAACTTAAAAGATTTTTATAGGGTTATAGATGTTGACGAAGAAGTTTTCGAAATTAAAAAAGGAGAAGCTGAGACGCTGGCTGGATTTATCCTTGAAATTTCGGGTAATTTCCCCGCCAAAGGCCAAAAAATTCGTTACGAAAACTGTTTGTTCACCATAGAAACAGTAGACAAAAAGCGAATCAAACAGATAAAAGTAACGATTGATGTTTAGATTAAGGAATGAAAGTAAAACGCAAAGCCGCAGGCTGATTATTGAAATAGCCTTGACGGTTTTGGTGTTATTGTTGTTTACAGCTTGTAAGGATGATGTTTTCCCCAAGCCAGCCAGTCATTTGCGTTTAGATTATCCAATGGCGAAATACGTTAATTTCGAAAATCAGTGTCCGTTTAGTTTTGAAATGAATTCTAATGCAATTGTAAAAGGAGAGAAGGATTGTGGTTTTACTATTTCGTACCCAAAAATGAAAGCTACGATTTACCTGACCTATAAACCAGTCAGCTCCAATATAAATGTCTTATTGAGAGATGCGCAAAAATTAACTTATGAGCATGTTATAAAAGCAGATGATATATCAGAACAACCCTATTTGAATCCGAGCAGAAAAGTATATGGTATGTTTTATCGTGTAGACGGGAATGCGGCTACAAATTCCCAGTTTTATGTAACGGACAGTACCAAACATTTTGTCACAGGTTCTGTTTATTTTTATGCTAAACCTAATTTCGACTCTATAATGCCGGCAGCTAGTTATGTTAGAAATGACATGCAGCGGTTGATGGAAACCCTGAGATGGAAATAAGAAAATACAAAAAAGGGATTCGTTGCAGCGAATCCTTTTTTTATTAACATAATTGGTTCATCAACTACTTCCAGGTCAAAAACTGTATTGGTTTTGCCGTTTCCAATTGCATGTGCTGTTTTTACAAAATGTTACGGTAGCAGGTTTTTTGTAGAGATCAACTGGAGCCGCTTGCAGTGCAGTAAGCGATGTTAGTTCTTTTTTTCTCACTTGTATAGCTTATCGCGAAAGTTATTCCTTGTACAGTAAAACTGCTTAGTTACAAGTTTGCTGTGACAATGTCTTCTTTTACTTTTGGGTTAACTTTTTCTTCAGCGGCTCCTTATCTTAGAGCTTTCTTTGTCTTTTTTTGTAATTGATAAACAAAATAACGCTAAGTACAAATACAGCTTCCTACTTCTTTCAGTTCGCAGTTATTTGATTTTAAGTATCTTAAGCAGTGTTAAAATTGTTTCTAAAATTTATAGAAAAAAGACCTCTAATTCATAAAATTATTACAATTTTGAAAAAAATAGGGGTTATGGAAGCGAAACAATTGAAATGGGCATACTTGACGGCTCTTGCCTTAGTGTGGGGAAGTTCTTTTATATTGATAAAAAAGGGACTAATTGGTTTGTCTGCCTTGCAGGTAGGGTCCTTGCGAATTATATTCGCCGCTATTTTTTTATTGCTGATTGGTTTCAAAAGCTTGCCAAAGATTCCGAAACATAAATGGAAGTACATTGCAATGACCTCAGTTTTTGGCACGTTTGGACCAGCTTTCCTTTTTGCATTGGCGCAGACTGAGATTGATAGTTCAGTAAGCTCCATCCTAAATTCCCTTACGCCATTAAATACTTTGATTTTAGGATCTTTATTTTTTGGAGTCAGTTTTCAAAAACGGCAGGTTTGGGGGGTTTTTATAGGTCTTATGGGGAGTTTGCTATTGGTGTTCAGTGGCGCTATGAATAATCCCAATCAGAACTATTATTATGCCATTTTAGTGATTATAGCATCTATTTGTTATGCCATAAATGTTAATCTAATAAAGAGGTTTTTGTCAGACTTGAGCCCGTTAAGTATTACTACGGGTAACTTTGCTGTGTTGCTTCTCCCAGCATCTTTAATTTTGTTTTTTACGGGTTTTTATGAAGTAATTCATATAGAAACTGTGCAACATGCTGTTTTGTTTATTGTTGTTTTGGGTGTTGTGGGAACAGGAATTGCCAATATTTTCTTTTTTAAATTAATCCAAATTTCGTCTCCTGTTTTTGCAACTTCGGTAACGTATTTGATTCCAGTTGTGGCTTTCTTTTGGGGGTTGCTAGACAATGAAATGCTTACTCCTGTTCAGTTTGTAGGGGCATTCATTATTTTGATAGGTGTGTATTTGTCTGCGAAAAAATAATACTCCATATAAAAAGGATGTTTTTTAAAACAACAAAGGCTATCGATTAAGATAGCCTTTGTTTGTTATTAGGTGATTTGATTATTTAAAATCTGCAGCCGTAACTCCTTCGTTGATTTTTATATCGGATATTTTGATGTCCAATTCAAAACCTACGTTCTGGACAATGTTAAAAGGAACTTTTACTCCTTTGACTTCTCTATAGTCACCAAAATTAGTTATTTGAGTAATAGACTTTCCTCCCTGATCCATTGTTTTTGCATCTGCCAGTTTTAAACCGGTAGTCACATCGTAATAGAGGGTAGTTTTACCGTCTTTAATGGCATATGCATCCTTGCCGTTAATAGTTTCGATGCCGTCAAGTGTTACGCCTTCTTTTATAGCCAACTGTAATTCTGGGAATAGGATTGCACTATCCTTCATTTCGGCCAATTCAGTTCCTTCAAAGTCTTTTCGCTGTCCTTGTTGTAGTACATAAGCGCTGGTTTCATTAACCACTTGTTTCATGATGCTCATAGTACCCATTGCCAACTCTACATTTAATTTGCCTTGCGCATCCGCTTTTGAAGTGAAAGTTAAAGGTGATGGTGCTTGAGGTATTACCGTTGAGCCTACCATAGCAATTGTTTTCACGGATTTAACCGCTTTTTCTCCACCTATGGCACTAATGTAATTGTCTAAGACGCTCTTAATGGTTACGCCTGCTGGCGTTTCTTTTTTGAAAACTGGTTTTTCTATAGAAGTTCCGTATTTATCAAAATAGAACATGGGGATTTTTAATTTCTCTAATGCGGGAGCTACTTCAGATCCTTTACCCACAACGAGTATTCTGATGTTGTCCGCTAAGAAGAACTGGTTAGCTGCGCTTTTAATGTCTTCTACTGTTACAGCATTTATATTCTTGATGTAGTTTTCGTAGAAATCCGCAGGTAAGTTTTGCGTTTCGGTATTTAAAGCATATCGCGCTACAGTCGTTGGCTTTTCAATTTGCATTACAAAGTTCCCTATGTATTTTGCCTTTGCGTTTTTCAAATCATCAGCAGAAACTATTTCTGTTCTGATTTTTCTTAATTCGCTTAAAATTTCAACTACTGAACTGTCTGTTACGGCATTTCTTACCGATGTTGAAGAACGGAATTTTTCTACGTATTTGCCGGATCCTACATTAGAATAAGCTCCGTATGTCCAACCGTGTTTTTCACGTAAGTTTAAAAATAGCCTTCCTTCTCCGCCACCGCCAAGAATCTGATTTGCTAGGATAGCTGCAAAATATTGTTTGTCGGTCATTTTTAAATTAATTGTATTCACAACTGAAATTTCAGACTGAACTGCATTCGGCATATCTACAAAATCGATCTGAGTTTGTAGCGCGTTTGTAGGATCAGGGTATGCTATCTGAGGAGCGATTCCTTTGGCCCAAGAGCCAAAAAGTTTCGTAACCATTTTTTTTACTTCTTTCGTATTGACATCCCCTACAACAATCAAGTAAGCATTTCCCGGGACAAAATTAGTTTTGTAGTTTGCAACTGCATCCTGTAAACTAACTTTGTTAATGCTTTCGGCACTTAAAAATTCTCCTGAAGGATGATTTACTCCAAAAGCCAAAACATCTTCAACTCTTCCGGCAACAGCAGCTACACTTTTTTCTTGTGTTTTTATTGCTTCTAAAAGCTTCGCTTTTATTTTATCAAATTCTTCTTGGGCAAACACTGTGTTTAATGCGCCGTCAGCCATTAACTCGAGTATTCTTCCAGAGTATTTGGACAGTCCGCTGGCAGAAGCACCATTTGAACTAAATCTTATATTTGCGCCTAAGAAATCCACTTCCTCATTAAAGGCATCTTTTGACGTTTTTGTCGTCCCGCTTCCGATAAGTTCGCTTGTTATATCTGCTACTCCTTTTTTATCTCCTTCTGCATAAGGCATATTGTCCAAGCTAAGGCTATAGGCAACTCGAGGCAGTTTATGGTTTTCCACTACCATTACTTTCAGTCCGTTCTTAAGCTCAAAATTACTGGATTTACCAATCTTAATTGTCGGAGGTGAGGTAGGAGATGGTTGCGGGATTACTTGTCCTTGCGAAACTAAAGTCAAAAACAGACTTGATAGTATGTATATTGTTTTTTTCATGATGGTTCTGTATTATTTTTTGGCTTTGTCTGATGATGGAACATAATCTAACACTAATCTTTGATTAGGATTTAGATATTTTTTTGCAACAGCTCTAATTTCCTCTGGAGTAATGCTGCGATACATGTCAATTTCTGTATTTATTAAATTTACGTCCTCGTAAAGCGTGTAGTAGGTTGCTAGATTATCAGCTATGCCTTCAATAGAGGCATTGCTATTTACGTATTGATTCTCGTACTTATTCTGTAGTTTTTGCAGTTCTCTATCAGAAATTAAATCTGTCTGTAGTTTCACGATTTCAGAATCAATTTCGGTAAGGATGTTTTTAGATGTACTCGGTGCTTGAGGTAAGCCATAAAGGATATACGTTCCATAATCTTCTTGACTATAACTAAATGCACCAATTTGCAAGGCCATTTTTTTGTCATCAACTATTTTTTTATATAACCTGGAGCTCTTACCGTCACTTAAAATTGTTGAAATAAAATCCAAAACTCTTGCATCACGAGTTTTCATGGATGGAGTTCTGTAAGCGGCAACAATCATTGGGATTTGAATGTTTGAGTCTTCAAATTGTGCTTTTATGGTTTCGGTAATTGGCTTTTCTACGAAAGTCTCTCTTTCGATAGCAGCTCCTTTTTTTATAGGTCCAAAGTATTTTTCGATCCATTCTTTAGCTTGGTCTGCTTTGAAGTCTCCGGCTACTAGAAGTACTGCGTTGTTTGGAATATAAAACTTCTTATTGAAGGCTTGGAATTCTTCTAGTTTTGCAGCGTCCAAGTGATCCATCGAACCAATGGTCGTCCAGCGGTAAGGGTGGTTTGTGAACATTTTTTTCTTTACCTCTGGAATCATTTGTCCGTAAGGGCTGTTGTCATAGCGCAATCTTTTTTCTTCTTTGACAACCTCATTTTGGGTATCTACGCCAATTTGGTTAATAACAGGATGTCTCATTCTCTCTGACTCCATCCATAATCCTAATTCAAGATTGTTAGACGGGAACACTTCGTAGTAATAGGTGCGATCTTCTGTGGTGTTGGCGTTGTTTGTCCCTCCGTTTGCAGTCACAATTTTAAACCATTCCCCACGCTCGATGTTCTTAGTACCTTCAAACAGCAAATGTTCGAAAAAGTGAGCAAAACCTGTTCTTTCCGGATTTTCATCTTTGGCTCCTACGTGATACATCACTGATGTTATCACAACTGGGGCCGAAGGGTCGTTTTGCAAAATGACATGCAGGCCATTGTCTAAATTGTATTCTTCGAAGTCTACTTTTTGTGCAGAAATGGCTCCGCCGAGCAAAAGCGTGGCGCTTAACGCCATTATTGATTTTTTCATAGGTGTTAATAGTTTGATTATTCTATAAGTCGTGCTTTAGATTATAATGTTACATTAAAAATTGTTTTTTATAAGAATTTGCGTCTTTTTTGTCGTTGGATGAGTTAAATATTTAGATGTCAAAAAAAAGGCTCTCCATCAAAGTAAATGATGGAGAGCCTTTGCAAGTTTATGATTGGGAATAACTGTCTTTATTTTATTACGGGTTTTTCCGCAGGGTTTCCGTAATTGTCAAAATAAAACATGGGTATGTTAAGCTTTTCCAGCCCTGGAATCACCTCTGACCCTTTTCCTGCAATTATAATACGGGTGTTGTCAATTAGGAAGTACTTGTTGGCTGCCTTAAGAATGTCTTCTGGGGTCACTGCATTGATTGTTTTAATGTAATTTTCGTAGAAATCTGACGGAAGATCTTCTGTTTCTATGTTTAATGCATACCGAGCAACGGACTGTGGTTTTTCTACCTGCATTACAAATCGGCCAATATAACCAGCTTTTACATCGCTAAGTACTTTTTCTGAAACCTTTTCGGTTCGTATTTTTTTTATCTCCTTGATGAATTCGACAACTGCGCTGTCAGTAGCCATACTTCTGACAGATGAAGTCGACCTTAGTTTGGTAACATATTTACCGGCGCCTATAACTGCATTAGCGCCATAAGTCCAGCCGTGTTCTTCTCTTAAATTCATATTCAAGTAACTGTTGAAATCGCCTCCTAATATATAAGTGGCTATGACCGCAGGGAAAAAGTCTTTGTCACTCATCTTTAAATGAAGGGTATTTACTAAAGAAATTTCTGATTGAACGGCATTTGGCGTATCTACAAAATTGATTTGTGTAAAGGCAGCGTTTTGCGGCGCAGTGTAAGTTAGTTTTGGAGTAGCTCTTTTTTTCCAAGTGCCAAAAAGTTTTTCTACAATAGGTTTCACTTCTTTATACTTTACGTCCCCGATGATGACTAAATATGCGTTTTCAGGTACAAAATAGTTTTCGTAGTTAGCAACCACATCGGCAAGAGTTACGTTATTAAGGGTCTCTTGGGTCATGTATTCGCCTGAAGGATGATTTACTCCAAAGGCTAAGGCGTCAACGACCCTGCTGGCAATCGCTGGGACACTTTTTTCCTGAGCTTTTAAAGCTTCTATTAACTTTGCTTTTTCCTTATCGAATTCTTCTTGCGTGAAACTAGGGTAAATTGCACCGTATGACATCAATTCTAATATGCGTCCTGAATATTTAGAAAGGGAACTGGCGTAGGTGCCACTTGAGCTAAAAGCCATATTGGCACCTAAGAAGTCTACTTCTTCATTAAAATCATCTTTGGCGATTTTGGTGTTTCCGCTTCCTATTAGATTGCTTCCTAGTTCATCAACTCCTTTTTTGTTTCCTTCCGCAAAAGGTGGGTTGTCTAAAGTTAGATTGTAGGTTACTCTTGGTAATTTGTGATCTTCAACAATCATTACCTTTAGTCCATTTGCTAAAAAGAAGGTTTGAGGTTTTTTTAGATTAACAACTGGTGGTTTTCCAGCTTTTGGCTGTGTGCGATCTTGTGCTTGCATAATTCCTGTTATGAATAATAGGATTAGTATAATTCTTGTTTTTTTCATCATTATCTTAGTTCAGGGCAGTTTCTTTAACAGGAACGTAATCCAATAATAATCGTTGGCTCGGATTTAAGTACTTTTTTGCGACTTCTCGAATTTCTTCTCTCGTAATGGAATGGTAAAGATCAATTTCTGTGTTTATTAAATTGACGTTTCCATAAAGCAAATAGTACTTCGCTAAATTTTCAGCAATTCCTTCAACATTTGAGTTGTTGTTCACGTATTGTGTTTCAAACTGGTTGAGTAATTTCTGATAATCTTTCTCGGAAATCAAATCCGTTTGGATTTTTACGATCTCCTCATCTATTGCTTTTAACAAATCTTCCGAAGTGTGCGTGCCCATTGGCAAGCCGTACAGTATGTACATGCCGTAATCTTCTTGACTAAAACCGACCGCGCCAATTTGCAGCGCTATTTTTTTCTCGTCTACCACTTTCTTGTATAATTTTGAGCTCTTGCCATCGCTTAAATAGGATGAGATAAAGTCCAGAACGCGAGCGTCCCTCGTTTTCATCGATGGTGTTCTGTATGACGCCACCAGCATTGGGATCTGAATGTTCGGATCATGGTAAGTCGCTTTCAAAGTTTCCGTAATCGGCTTTTCGATAAAAGTTTGTTTCTTGATTTTTTCCCCTTTTTGGATTGGACCAAAGTATTTTTCAATCCATTCTTTGGTAATGACTTTTTCAAAATCACCCGCTACCACTAAGACTGCATTATTTGGGATATAGAATTTTTTGTGAAAGACCTTAAAATCTTCCAAATTGGCAGTGTCCAGATGTTCCATGGAACCAATAGTGGACCATCGATAAGGATGGTTTTTGAACATGTTTTCTTTTACGACGTTTATTACTTTGCCGTAAGGGCGATTATCATAGCGAGAGCTCTTTTCTTCTTTTATCACTCCGTTTTGGGTATCAACTCCAATTTGGTTAATAACAGGATGCATAAGTCTTTCGGATTCCATCCAAAGTGCCAATTCCAGGTTATTTGATGGAAATACTTCATAATAATACGTTCGGTCATCAGAAGTGTTGGCATTGTTCGTTCCTCCATTTGAAGTTACTATTTTGAACCATTCCCCACGTTTGATGTGTGCTGTTCCCTCAAACAATAAGTGTTCAAAAAAATGAGCGAATCCCGTTTTTTCTGGATTTTCATCTTTTGAGCCCACATGGTACATCACTGAAGTTATGACAACCGGGGCACTGGGATCATGATGCAAAATGACGTGCATGCCGTTATCCAGATTGTATTCTTCGAAAGCTATTTTTTGGGCTGTGGCCACTCCTCCAAGTAAAAGCGCAGTACTTATTGCCATTATTGATTTTTTCATAAGGATTAATAAAAATGTGATTACAATAGGTATAAAAACGGAAATTATTGTTACTTCAAAAATACCTTTTTTTAATTGATGAGTACTCAAAATAGGGATGTTATTAGTAAAATTGATGTAATTGTCTGTTGATAAGAGCTTGAAGACAAGGGAATAAGTAAATATTTATTTTTTGTTTTTGAAGTAATTGGATAGTAAAAATTAAATTGTATATTTGCAACCTTAAAAATCAATAAATCAATTCGGTATGTATGCAATCGTAGAGATAGCAGGGCAACAATTTAAAGTAAGCAAAGACTTAAAGGTTTATGTTCATCGTTTGACTAATGAAGAAGGTTCAAAAGTTTCTTTTGACAAAGTTCTTTTATTAGATGACAATGGATCTATCACTTTAGGCGCCCCGGCTATAGAAGGTGCTTCAGTAGAAGCTAAAGTGTTACAACACTTAAAAGGAGATAAAGTTATCGTTTTCAAAAAGAAAAGAAGAAAAGGATACAAAAAGAGAAACGGTCATAGACAATATCTTACTCAAATTGTAATTGAAGGTATTTCATCATCAGCAGCTCCTAAAAAAGCAGCTCCGAAGAAAGCGGCAGTTGAAGCAACTACGGAAGAAGCAGCAGCTCCTAAAGTAAAAAAAGCTCCAAAAGCTAAAAAAGAAGATACTAAAGAATAATAATAATATTAAACTAATACATCATGGCTCACAAGAAAGGTGTCGGTAGTTCCAAGAATGGTAGAGAATCAGAATCAAAACGTTTAGGTGTTAAGATTTATGGAGGACAAGCTGCTATTGCAGGGAACATCATAATAAGACAAAGAGGTTCAAAACACAATCCAGGTGCAAATGTTTACATCAGTAAAGATCACACCCTACACGCAAGAGTAGATGGAGTTGTACACTTCCAAAAGAAAAGAGATAACAAATCATACGTTTCTATACTTCCATTCGAGGTTGAAGCATAATTGATTTTCTTAATCATTTGAAAGCCCGTTTCGAAAGAAACGGGCTTTTTTTGTTTTAATGTCTGATAAAAATGGGTGGTTAACTTATTTAAATTACTATTGAAGAAAATAAGAAGTTTCAGATAGGTTTATGTTACTGTTTCATATAAAATAAAGGCATTTAATAAAAAGTAAAAAAAGGCAGGTGTAGAAACCAGTAATGAATCTTTCATCTTTATTCTTACTCCCGTGCCTAGAAGCATCAATAAGGCCAAGCCCCCTGAAGACATAACTAAAATTGTATAATTCTGCAGTCCTATAAATAAACCTATGGCTCCGGCCAATTCTAAAAGAGCGGTTAACGGACCAAATTTTTCAAGGCCAAAGCGTTTAAATTCGTTTTTCATATTCGAGGAGACAAAATAAGCTATCCCGTAGATAAGAAAAGAGGTCGCCGAAAAGAAAATAAGTGCATTTAAGAAATCCATGTTTTTATTATTATGAAGCTGATAGAGCTACAAAGAGAGATAATGCTAAAAGTAATAAAGAAGGTAGGTGTTTAATCCATGGGTTTTTTACTTTGAAATGAAAAAATTGTGCGCACACCATTAAAAAAGCCATTAAGAGTGCCGGTATAAATACTAATACTGGAAACCATATACCGGTTATTAATAATGTTGATAATGCTATTTTTGAGGCGCCTACTATATTCCTCGTCAAATCTGACAGGTCATATTGTTTGAATTCTTTTACGATGTTGTCAAATCTAAAAATCCAAACGAAACCGACAGATATCGCGATTACAAGTTGGCCAATGATAGTGTAAGTATTCATGATTTTATTTTTAAAGTTTTTTTTCTTAATTTTTACAAATAGAGCTTGTCAGTAAATTATAATCTCTTTAAAGTATTTAAAGTACCCAAAGATACCATAAACTTATAGTAATAGTGGTTTTAGTGTTGACTTATTAGGGAATAATGGATGTCGGATATTTAACTTTCCAATGATCTAACTAAAGCTTTATGTTAATTACCAGGAATACGAAGCAATTTGCAGCTGCTACCGTAAAAACAAAAAACCCTTACATTACTGCAAGGGTTTTAAAAAATTGATAATCTAAAAATCTAGTTTTAGACTAGTATCTGTAATATTCTGGTTTGAATGGTCCGTCAACTGCAACTCCAATATAAGCAGCTTGATCGTCACGTAAAGTTTCCAATTCAACTCCTAATTTAGCCAAGTGAAGCATTGCAACTTTCTCATCTAAATGTTTTGGTAACATGTACACATCATTGTTATATGCTGCACTGTTTTTCCACAATTCGATTTGAGCCAAAGTTTGGTTTGTAAATGAGTTACTCATTACAAAACTTGGGTGACCTGTAGCGCAACCAAGGTTTACTAAACGACCTTCAGCTAATAGGATGATATCTTTACCGTCAATCGTGTATTTGTCAACCTGAGGCTTGATTTCTACTTTTGAAGCTCCGTGATTCGTGTTTAACCAAGAAACAGCAATTTCGTTATCAAAATGTCCTATGTTACAAACGATAGTTTTGTCTTTCATTTGCTCAAAGTGAGAACCAAGAACGATATCTTTATTTCCTGTTGTAGTGATGATAATATCAGCATTTCCAACAACTGTATTTAGTTTTTTTACTTCATAACCATCCATTGCTGCTTGTAAAGCACAAATTGGGTCAATTTCAGTAACCGTAACGATAGATCCAGCGCCTCTAAAAGAAGCGGCAGTACCTTTACCTACATCACCGTATCCACATACAACAACTCTTTTACCAGCAAGCATGATATCAGTTGCACGACGAACTGCATCAACTGCAGATTCTTTACAACCGTATTTGTTGTCAAATTTCGATTTAGTAACCGAGTCATTAACATTTATTGCAGGCATTGGCAATGTTCCAGCTTTTACTCTTTCGTACAATCTGTGAACTCCAGTTGTAGTTTCTTCAGACAATCCTTTGATTCCAGCAACTAATTCTGGGTAACGGTCAATAACCATGTTAGTTAAATCTCCACCGTCATCAAGAATCATGTTCAATGGTTTTCTGTCTTCACCAAAGAAAAGTGTTTGCTCGATACACCAGTCAAAGTCCTCTTCGTTCAATCCTTTCCAAGCGTAAACTTGAATTCCAGCAGCAGCCATAGCAGCAGCAGCTTGATCTTGTGTAGAGAAAATGTTACAAGATGACCAAGTCACTTCAGCACCAAGAGCGATTAAAGTCTCAATTAAAACTGCAGTTTGGATTGTCATGTGTAAACATCCTGCAATACGAGAACCAGCAAGTGGTTGTTCGTCTTTGTATTCTGAACGAAGTGCCATTAAACCTGGCATTTCAGCTTCAGCTAGTTCAATTTCTTTTCTTCCCCAGGCTGCTAGAGAGATATCTTTTACTTTGAAAGCCACAAAAGGCATAGTCGATGTACTCATTTATAGTATATTTGTAATTATAAATTTTTTGCAAAATTACGTAATAACTTTAGAATTACACTAATTTCTAGGAAGTTTATGAAATGTTTAAGGGGTTAATCTTTTGAATATTAACCTAATAATTTTAATTTTTCTCGACTTAGTCTGAATAGGAGCTTTTTCCCGCTGTACACTATATCTTTTTATACTGAACTTGCTTCAGAGTCCTGAAACAAGTTCAGTATAAAAAGGATGCCGTTGCTATCGGGGCTAAAAATCACGAAACGAACAACATGCCTTTACATAAAACTATAAATCTTAATTCCTCAACTCAAATTCTCGTATGGAAAATTACCGAAACGTACGCGGAATTGTTTGATCATGTTTTGCTTAATGACAGCAGTTTTAAGCGACTCGGCGGTATGAAGTCTCAATTGCACCAACGAGGATTTCTGAGTGTACGCAAGTTATTGCAGGAAGCGGGTTACAATGATTTTGATTTGTATTATGATGAATTTGGTAAGCCGGATCTAAAGGACGGTAAACACATTTCTATTACCCATTCCTATCATTTTTCTGCAATAATAATTAGTGATCAAACAGTAGGAATTGATGTCGAATTGCAACGGGAGAAAATCATCAAAATCGCACGTAAATTTAACGATGAGGATTGTGATTTTTTAAATGAGGATAAAAAGGAAGATTATATTAGGAAACTTACTGTTATTTGGGGAGCAAAGGAGTCCATTTTCAAAATCAGAAACGAACGTGGTATCAGCTTCAAAGAGCATATAAAAGTACTTGCTTTTGAAATAGAGGACGCCGTGACTGTAGCCGAACTACATTTTGACAACATTGTTAAAGATTTTAATGTTTGTTTTGAAGAAATAGAAGATTTTACTTTGGTTTATGCTTACGAGAAAGAATAATCGGTATTCAGTTTTAGAATAAAAATCATTTAAAACAGCATTGTCTACGACTTAAAAATGAAAAACATATACAAAGAAATAATACAGTCAAAAAACAAGGCAAAAAAGCTTCTTGCGATTCTTCTAGATCCTGATAAAGTAATTTGGGAAGATTTTGAATTGTTGGTTGTAAAAATCAATCAATCTCCCGCAACACACATATTCATTGGCGGTAGCCAGGTTAAAACAAACAGAATTGACGAACTAATTTCTCGCTTGAAGCAAAAAGTCAAATTACCACTGGTACTTTTCCCAGGAAACCCATCTCAGATTTCAAATGAAGCCGATGCTATTCTATTTCTTTCGCTTATTTCCGGGAGAAATCCAGATTATTTAATTGACCATCAGGTAAAAGCAGCAGGGATCTTAAAGGCAACCCAACTCGAAGTGATTTCTACAGGATATATGCTCATCGAAAGCGGAACAGAAACTGCCGTAGAACGTGTCAGTAAAACAAAACCTTTGAGCAGAAATAATCTCGAATTGGCATTAGCGACAGCTCAAGCAGGAGAAATGCTGGGAAGCAAATTAATTTATCTGGAAGCGGGAAGCGGAGCTAAACTTGCGGTCCCAACTGAAATGATTGAATTAATTGCTCAAAATCTTGAAATACCCTTAATTGTTGGGGGCGGAATCGTAGATTTACACGAAATTAAAAAAGCACATGACGCAGGAGCCGACTTAGTGGTCATAGGAACTGCTTTTGAAAATGACTTAGATTTTTTTATTAAATAAACCGGTTAAGGTCTAATACAATCCAATGATAGAATTTTTTCTAAATGCTTACAAAGATGTATCCACCACTCATATAGTACTGGAGTTTATCGTTTTTGTTTTCGGAATTTTGAGCGTTTTGTTTGCTAAAAAAGAGAATATCTGGGTTTATCCCACGGGATTAATAGCGACGGTAATTTCAGTTTATCTGCTTTTTATCGCAGGTTATCTGGGTGATATGATGATCAACGGATATTTTACAATCATGAGTTTTTATGGATGGTACAAATGGACGAGAAAAGTAAAAGAGGTAGATAACCTATCAATCACAAGAACGAATACCAAAGAAAAAATCATTGGCGTTCTACTGTTTTTAGTCACGATTTTTGTAGTTTTCGGAATATATAAGTTCTTTGATTATACTATAAACATAGACAACTACGTTGATATATTTGCGTCGGGAATATTTTTTACAGCCATGTGGTACATGGCCAACAAAAAAATAGAAAACTGGACGCTCTGGATTATTGGTGATCTTATTGTTACTCCATTGTACGCCTATCGCGGATTGGGGATGTTATCGTTGCAATATTTAATTTTTACAATTTTAGCTATATACGCATATTTAGAATGGAGGAAAATCTTACGCAAGAGCAATCTGCAATTATAAAAATCGCAATGTTTGGTCCAGAAAGCACTGGCAAAACAACCTTGGCAATTCAATTGGCCGAATACTACAAAACGGTCTGGGTTCCCGAATTTGCAAGGGATTATTTACAGGAGAAATGGGATAAAAAGCAGCTTATTTGCGATAGTAACGATATGCTGCCAATTGCCTCTGGCCAGACTAAATTAGAAAACGAAAAGCTAGCAGTGGCTAACAAGTATCTGTTTTGCGATACGAACCTGATGGTCACAAAAGTATTTTCGGAAGTGTATTATGGATATTGCGAGCCGGAACTGGATGAAGCTGCTCAAGAGCACGGATACGATTTGTTTTTCCTTACCGATATTGATGTTCCTTGGGAAAAGGATGATCTCAGAGATAAACCCGAAGGTAGGAAATTAGTTTTTGAGGTTTTTAAAAAATCATTAATAGATAATAAAAAGCCATTTATAACCCTGTCGGGAGACAAGAGTTTGCGTCTAGAAAAAGCAAAAGCAATTATAGAGAATTTGACAGAAGCAAAAAAAATGGGATTGTCTTCTCGTGATTTTGTTCAAATCTATGAACATGGGATTTCGCTAGGCAATTTTAAAGAACAATTGGAAATATTTAAAAACGGAATTTCAAAAATGGTCTTGGTTAAACCGGCCACTTTGTTTAATGGGATTTTAAAATTGTCGGATGTTGATTTTCAACAAAAAGCAAGTTTTCTTGACTTTCACAAATATGATTTGAAATTAACGAAATTTGTTCCTGCTTCTGGCGCCGCTAGTCGAATGTTCAAATTCCTAAATGATTTCCTAGACGAATACGATGTCTTAAACGAAAGTATTAACGCTTATATTAATAGAAAAAAAGACAATGAGCTCGCTATTTTTATTGTTGGGATGGATAAGTTTCCGTTTTTTGAAATAATTTATAATAAGTTGAAAGAAGAGCTTCCTGATTTTGACTTACTTGACCGCGATTCTAAAAACTATTATTTCATAAAAT
This sequence comes from Flavobacterium sp. W22_SRS_FP1, assembly GCF_052113685.1. Taxonomy (NCBI): domain Bacteria; kingdom Pseudomonadati; phylum Bacteroidota; class Flavobacteriia; order Flavobacteriales; family Flavobacteriaceae; genus Flavobacterium; species Flavobacterium sp. W22_SRS_FP1. Next base: position 164,587 of record NZ_JBGQOE010000004.1, on the reverse strand, counting down.
TCCTTATGTCTCCGGACTATTTTGATTTTTCCAATAAACCAAAAGCAACTTTGCCTTTTCATAAATACCTATCAAATATAGCTACTCCCACTGAAGAGCATTTGTATGAATGTGGTTACTACTCGAGTTCGAATGGTAATTCGAGTTTACATTTTACAGTTTCTGAGGTACACCAAGAGCAATTTGAAAACATAGTCCGTTCAATAAAAAGTAAAGTTGAGAAAGAAACGGAAACGATAATAAATGTAAGTTACTCTTATCAAAATAAAAGCACGGATACGATCGCTGTTGACGCTTCAAACAGTCCATTTAAAGATAAAAATGGAGGATTGTTATTCAGACCCGGTGGACATGGAGCCTTAATTGAAAACTTAAACAATTTGGATGCGGATATAGTTTTCATAAAAAATATAGACAATGTAATTCTTCATAATAATGAAACTATTGCTTTGTATAAAAAAGCTTTGGCGGGAATTTTAGTTGAATTGCAGCAGCAGGTTTTTAGTTACTTGAGACTTATTGATGCTAACTCAATACAAGAAGGAAAAATTGAGGAGATCAGCAATTTCTTAGAAGGAAAGCTTAATATAGCAAAGGAAAGTGGCTTCGATGCATTATCTTTCGAAAACAAATTAAATGCTTTTAAGGAGAAGCTAAACCGACCAATTCGCGTATGCGGAATGGTAAAAAATGAAGGAGAACCCGGAGGCGGACCTTTTTGGGTAAGGAGCGAAAACGATACCATTTCATTACAGATAGTAGAGTCATCTCAAGTTGATCTAAACAACGAAAACCAAGTAGCGATCATGACCGCATCTACACATTTTAATCCCGTGGATTTAGTTTGTGGCATTAAAAGTTATAAGAACGAAAAATTTAATCTGACTCAGTTTATCGATAAAAATAGTGGTTTTATTGTAGAAAGGATTAGCGCGGGAAAACGAATTAGAACTTATGAGTTGCCCGGTTTATGGAATGGTGCCATGGCGAAATGGCTTACTGTTTTTGTTCAGGTGCCATTAATTACCTTTAATCCGGTTAAAACAGTTAATGACTTACTGAAGGTCGCACATCAACCAAAATAATTTTCTGAAACAAGTTCAGCATAAATGGAAATTCAAAAACTAATAGCAGAATTAAATTATAAAGCGGTTCGCAGTAGCGGCGCCGGGGGCCAGAATGTAAACAAAGTTTCTTCGAAAGTGGTGTTGTCCTTTGATTTGAAAAACTCACAGGGATTAACGGAAGTGGAAAAAATTTTATTGGAAAAAAACCTGTCCTCACGATTAACTTCAGATGCGATATTAATACTGAATTGCGATGAAGATCGAAGTCAATTAAGAAACAAGGATATAGTTACTAAACGATTTTTGGATGTTGTCAAGAAAGGGTTAATTGTGCAAAAAGCCAGAAAAGAGACTAGAGTTCCAAAGTCAGCAATTAGGAAACGAATAAAGAACAAAAAAAACACCTCCCAATTAAAGCAAAATCGCCGGAGACCGGAATTAGACTAATCAGATTGTAAATATAGTTTTTGCAGCATTTTTAACTTGTTAGCGTTCTTTTGTTATTTGCAATTAAATTACTATTTCTTCTTTGATTTTTGTTACATTTGCACCGTCTCAAAGGGGTGCTCTAAATAACGAGCTGAGATCATACCCAACGAACCTGGGCGAGTAATGTCGCTAAGGGAAAAAACGACAAAAAAATAGCGTGCACACTATCTATTTGTCGTAGGAAACAATCATTTATTAATTTAACAAAAGGAATAATTCCCCCTTTTATTCGTAATCTTATTTACGGATGAATACAATTATCAGTCACAAAGTTACAAAGTTGCCAAGCTGCAAAGTTGTACAAAAACAAAAATTGACAATCTCAACGTCAATTATTTTCTCTCTTTTTTCTTTTTTCGCTTTTTCACAAGTTAAAGACACTACACAAGTTAATAAACTGGATGAGGTACTCGTTTCGGCAGTACGAGTTACAGCAGACACGCCTGTCAGCTTTAGTAATTTGGACAAAAAGGAAATTAAATTTCGAAATTTAGGTCAGGATATTCCTATTCTGATGAATTACCTGCCATCTGTAGTGACAACATCAGATGCTGGAAACGGAGTGGGATACACTGGAATTCGGGTGCGTGGTAGTGATGCTACCCGTGTGAATGTTACCATTAACGGGATTCCTTACAACGATTCAGAAAGTCACGGTACCTATTGGGTCAATATGCCAGATTTTGCTTCCTCCCTAGAAAGTGTGCAGTTGCAGCGTGGTGTGGGTACTTCTACTAATGGATCTGGTGCTTTTGGCGCAAGCTTGAACATGCTCACGGACAGTTATGCTAAAGAAAGCAACGGTGAAATTTCGAATTCTTTCGGAAGTTTCAATACTCGAAAACATACAGTGAAATTCAGCACGGGTTTGATGGATGATCATTTTGAATTAGCGGGACGATTGTCCGCGTTGAAATCTGACGGATATATTGACCGTGCCAGTTCTGATTTGAAATCGTATTTTTTGCAAGGGACCTATGTGGGCAAAACGACTTTGATAAAAGCTTTAGTCTTTGGAGGGAATGAAAAAACCTATCAATCTTGGAACGGTATCGATGCAGAAACAGTAGCCAATGATAGAACGTTTAACTCAGCGGGAATTTTTACGGATGAATCTGGAAACACTCGATTTTATAATAATGAAACCGATAATTACCAACAAGATCATTCTCAACTGCATTGGAATGAAAGAATTTCTGAAAAATGGAATACAAATCTCGCTTTCCATTACACTAAAGGCAAAGGTTATTATGAAAATTATAAGGAAGATGCGGAGATGGCGGATTATGGGTTGCTTCCCGTTGGTTCGATAACGACTACAGATCTTGTGCGTCAAAAGTGGTTGGATAATGATTTCTATGGAACCACATTCTCTGCTAATTACAAAAGCGAAAAGTTGGATGTAATTCTAGGTGGAGGATATAATAAGTACGAAGGGAGCCATTTTGGTAAAGTCATTTGGGCACGTTTTGCTTCCCAAAGTGAATTGGGCGATCGTTACTATGATGATGTAGCGACTAAAACTGATGGTAATGTTTTTGCAAAAGCTAATTATCAGATATTGGATAAATTGAGTCTATACGGAGATTTGCAAGTGAGAAATGTGCATTACAAAGCCAATAGCCCAGAAACAGGACTAATCAATGACAACTTTAATTTCTTTAACCCAAAAGCGGGATTAAATTTTGAAATTAATGATAACAATCAGTTGTATGCTTCGTATGCAAGAGCAAACCGCGAACCTAACAGAACTGATTATGAAAATGGAAGTCCAAAACCTGAAAAACTAAATGATTTTGAATTTGGATTGCGTCATAACACAGCAAAAGTGAAGTTGAATGCAAATGTGTATTATATGGCCTACAAAGATCAATTGATTTTGACTGGAGCCTTAGATGATGTAGGTGCTCCAGTTCGTAAGAACAGTGGAGATAGTTATCGTTTAGGTTTAGAGCTTGATGCGACAATTGCAGTTTTAGACAATTTAATTATACGCCCAAATGTTACCATAAGTACTAACAAAAACAAAGATTTTCGTTTTGAAAGAGACGGCGTATTAACCGCTCTGGGGAACACCAATATCGCCTATTCACCTGAATTTATAGCGGGTAACATAGTGACATTTTTACCGGTTAGCAATTTTCAAGTTTCGTTTTTGTCAAAAATTGTGGGGGAACAATACATGGGAAACATAGATTCAGAAGGCTCTAAATTGAAATCCTATTTTGTGAACGATGTCAATGTTTCTTACGAGTTTAAACCTAAGACGGTTTTCAAATCCATACTATTAACGGGATTAGTCAATAATGTTTTTGATTACAGGTATGTTTCAAACGGTTATTTCTATACTTACGATGACAACTATAGTGATCCAAATCACATAACAACAATTGAAGGAGCAGGTTATTATCCTCAAGCGGGAATCAATTTCTTAGTTGGTTTGACATTGAATTTTTAAGAAAAAACGAATTGTTTATATTTAAAAAGCCCGAAAGTTTTTCTTTCGGGCTTTTGTGTTAATTATAAACTCGCAATACACTTCCATTCACTTCAACACGATATTGTTTTAGTGGATATTCTAAGCCGCCTTGGCCTGTAAATAAGCTGTATTCATTACTGTCACAAGGACAGACTATATTAATTCCTTTTAGAGTCATAGTCGAGCAGCTGCCAATTGCTTGATTAGGACAAGCTGCATCAAAAGCATTATAACCACTTCCCGTATTGAATATATAAATACCTTTTGCACCAACACTAGAGTAGTAGATAGCATTACTAGGGTACCGCAAGTTGGAATATGCGGGTAGGTTCATATTGATGTCTATTGTGAAAGTATAATTAGGAATATAAGGGTTTGTATTATTAAAATTGCTGTCACTGCAGCCAATAAACAGGGGCAGTAGAAGGAATAGAAGTAGGTGTTTTTTCATTATTTAAAATAAATTAAAAGTATTAGCTAAACAAATTTAATTTATTTAACTTTGAATTAAATATGATTAACATATAATTTTACACTAAAATATAACAAAAATATTCTTGTGGAAAGAAATCCCGTCCTGATGGGATTTTTTCTATTTACATAAATGATTAAACTATGAGCGCAATATCTTATTACACGGCAGAAGGCTTAAAAAAATTAAGAGAAGAATTGGACTATTTGAAAAACGTGATGCGTCCAAAAGCGTCTGCAGACATAGGTGAGGCAAGAGATAAAGGGGATTTGTCTGAAAATGCGGAGTACGATGCCGCAAAAGAAGCACAAGGAATGCTCGAAATGAGAATTGCGAAGTTAGAAGAGGTGCATTCTAATGCCAGACTGATTGATGAAACGCATCTTGATGTGTCTAAAGTTTTGGTTTTGTCGAATGTGAAAATTAAAAACCAGGCCACTGGCATGGAAATGAAATATAGGTTAGTTGCCGAAAGTGAAGCGGACTTGAAAACTGGAAAAATATCAGTAACCTCGCCAATTGGGAAAGGCTTGCTTGGAAAATCGGTTGGGGATGTTGCAGAAATTACAGTTCCAAGTGGAGTATTGAAATTCGAGATTATAGAAATTACCCGTGACCAAAGCCTTTAGTTTCCGTTTTTCAGGAAACCTCATTATAATACAGTTTGAAAATACAATTTAATACTTAGCATATGAGCTCAATTTTCATGAAAATCGTAAAAGGTGAAATTCCATGTTACAAAATTGCCGAAGACGATAATTATTTAGCTTTCCTAGATGTGAACCCTAATGCAAAAGGACATACGTTATGCATTCCAAAATTTGAAGTAGATAAGATTTTCGATATGGACGAAGCCCACTATTTGGGGCTGATGCATTTTTCAAGAAAAGTAGCCATCGCCTTGGAAAAAGCGGTTCCTTGCAAAAGAGTCGGTATGGCAGTTGTAGGACTTGAAGTTCCACACGCCCACGTTCACCTGATTCCGCTTAACGAAATGGATGAAATGCGTTTTCAAAAAAAGGTGTCTTTGACAAAAGAAGAATTTGAGGTTTTAGCAGAAAGTATTAAAACTAACCTCTAATATTTTAAATATAAAATAAATTGGTACGGTTTTCGTTAAAAAGGGAGTAGGTGAGAACCTATTCTCTTTTTAGTTTAGGGAGCGTAAAAAGTATGGTATGAAAAATATTTCCTTAGTATTTTTTCTCTTTTTTTCTCTTTTGAGTTTTGGACAAATTAATAGTGAATATGCTCCGATCGATGCGAAGATGGCTGCTGTCTCTGATGATTCGAGTGCTTCTATTGCAACAATTGGGACTTATATCAATACCAATTTCAAAACGGATAAAGACAAAATACGTGCGGCGTTTTATTGGACGGCTTCTAATATAAGCTATGATGTAGCCAATATGTTTACAGTAAGTAGTGATGAGACGGAACTGGCTAAAATTGCAAAAACATTACAGACTAAAAAAGGAGTTTGTAGTCATTACGCTAGCGTTTTTAATGCTCTTTGTAGAGAATTGGGGATACAGTCTTATATAATATCAGGATATACGAAGCAAAGCGGAAAAGTCGACAACTTAGCTCATGCTTGGACAGCTGCAAAAATTGATGGTTCTTGGTATATATTCGATCCGACCTGGGGCGCCGGATACGTTAATAAAGGTAAGTTTTATAAAAAAATAAATAATGCTTATTTTAAAGTGGCTCCTACTAAAATAATTGCTTCTCACATTCCATTTGATTACTTGTGGCAATTTTTAAATTATCCTATTACTAATGGGGAGTTTTATGAAGGTAAAACCCAACTCAATAAACTCAAGAAATACTTTGACTTCGAGAAAGAAATTATCAGATACAATGCCTCGTCAGAGATTGATCAGCTATTTGAAACAGCTGCAAGAATAGAGAAAAACGGATTGAAAAACGCAATGATTATAGCGCGATACGAGAGCAACAAGGAACAGATAGTCTATTTGAGACAAAATAAAAACATTGAGAAATTGAATTCTATTGTGATTGAAATGAATGAAGCTGTTGTTTTATTAAATGATTTTATACATTACAGGAACCGGAAATTCAAACCTGCTTTTTCAGATGAAGTGATTCATAATATGATTCAGATACCAACACAGAAATTGGCCAAATGTCAAAACGATATTTACGATGTTGGAACGGTTGGAAGCGAAAACGCATCAAATTTAGCCTCGATAAAAAAAACAATTGGTGCAGCTTTGGCGCAGGCCGAAGAGCATAATCAATTTGTAAAAAATTATTTAAGTAAATCTAAGATAATCAGGAAAACGATGTTCTCGAAAGTATCTTGGTACGGGGTTCCGTTAAACTAAATTAATTTTTTGTAAACCAACTGCATTGTGGTTCCCTTGCCCATTTCAGAGCTCAAGACCTTGACTTTTCCTTTGTGGTATTCTTCCACGATTCTTTTTGTCAATGAAAGCCCTAATCCCCAACCGCGTTTTTTAGTGGTAAAACCAGGTTCAAAGACAGATTTAAAGTTGTTTTTGAGAATCCCGTTTCCACTGTCGGACACGTTTATTTTCACAGATTCGCCGTCTTGTTCTATATGCAAGGAAAGCTTTCCTCTTCCTTTCATTGCATCGATGGCATTTTTCACAAGGTTTTCAATAGTCCAACTGTGTAAGGTCGGATTGAGCAGAACAAAAACAGGAGACGACGGACTGTCGAAAGTAAATTCAATTTGTTTAGAAAAACGGGATTGGAGGTAGTTATAGGATTGTAGTGTTTCTTCTACGATATCTTTTTTTTCTAATACGGGCTCTGATCCTATTTTTGAGAATCTGTCCGTAATGGTTTGTAACCTTTCAATGTCTTTTTCGATTTCATAAGTGGTAGATTCTTCAACGTTGTCAGCCTTGAGGATTTCGACCCAGCCAATTAGCGAGGAAAGTGGCGTGCCAATTTGATGCGCTGTTTCCTTAGCCATTCCAGCCCAGAGCTTATTCTGGGTAGCTATTTTAGTGCTTCGGTAAAAATAATAAACTACGGCTGCAAACAATACGATAATGAGCAGTAATGCTACAGGGTAATATTTAAGTTTATTGAGTAATGCCGAATTGCCGTAATACAATTTTTGAAATTTTCCGGGGACATATTCAATAACAATAGCCTCGTTTTCGTTTTTTAAATTAAATAGAAAAGCGGTGGCCTTATCCTTGTTTTCTACGATTGCCTCGTCTATATTAACGGTATTTATAATACTATCATTCTCAGTCAAGACTATAGGTATTGAAGTGTTGTTGCTGAAAATTTGTAGTGGAAGTTCAACATCAGTATTCTCGCCAGCGTTAATAAGTGTTTTTTGTGCGTTTGCCCAAAGGTTCATTTTTAAACGTTCTTCATTTTTGAAAATTTGAAAAAAAGTATAGGTGTTCCAAAGAATTAAAGAGATTATCAAAAATGAAGCGAAAATAATGATCCAACGAGTTGTGTTTTTTCTTTCGGAAAACTGCATAAATGAGATTTTGAGGTATAAATATAACGAAATATTAATAGCATTATTTTAGTTGATAATAAAAGGAGATTTTTTGTGGGATGAAAATGTTTTTAGCGTTAAATGACTCCTCTCTTTCTTTATAATAAAACCATTTCCTTACTTTTGTAAATCGAGGTATGAAAACAATTAACAACAAAACACGTATGATTAGCATTGATCCAAAAAGTATAGAAACGGCTAAATTACAGGGTTATTTACAAGGTTCTGTTGGGCCGAGGCCGATAGCGTTTGCAAGTACAGTTGATGAAAATGGAAATCCAAATTTATCCCCTTTTAGTTTTTTTAATGTTTTTAGTGCAAATCCTCCCATTCTTGTTTTTTCGCCAGCAAGACGCGTGCGAGATAATTCCATTAAACACACTTTGATCAATTGCGAAGCGACGAGGGAAGTGGTGATTAATGTGGTCAATTTTGATTTGGTACAACAAAGCTCGCTTGCAAGCACAGAATACGCCGACGGTGTGAATGAATTTGAGAAGTCTGGATTAACGGCAGTTCCTTCAGATTTGGTAAAACCATTCAGAGTTAAAGAATCGCCAGTTCAATTTGAATGTAAAGTCAATCAGATTATTCCGTTGGGAAGCGAAGGCGGCGCGGGGAATTTAATACTTTGTGAGGTAGTGCGAATTCATATAGATGAAGCTGTATTGGATGAAAAGGGATCAATTGATCAGTATAAAATAGATTTAGTGTCAAGATTAGGTGGAAGTTGGTATTCTAGATCAAATCAAGGTTTGTTTGAAGTTCCTAAACCGCTAGCGACCCTGGGAATCGGTGTCGACGCAATCCCAAACTATGTAAAGGAAAGTGTTGTATTTGACGGAAATGATTTAGGTAAACTAGGGAACATAGAAGTCTTGCCTACGACAGAAGAAGTTAGTATATTTGTAAAACAGAATTTTTCTATAAAAGCAGTTTTAAGCTCTGATGACCAAGAAAAAGTCCATCTGGAAGCTAAAAAATACTTGAATGATAATGATGTCCTTTCTGCATGGAAGGTGCTTCTGGCAAAAAAATAATCTTAAATAACAATTAAAACAACGAAGATGGAAGTTACAGGAAAAATTAAAGTTGTCAATCCAGAACAACAAATTAGCGCCTCATTTAAAAAAAGAGAATTGGTTGTTACGACAGATGAACAATATCCTCAACATATTATGGTCGAGTTTACACAAGACAAATGTGATTTGTTGAACAATTATAATGTTGGTGAGGACGTAAAAGTCTCAATCAATTTAAGAGGTAGAGAATGGGTGAGCCCACAAGGGGAAACAAAATATTTTAACAGCATTCAAGGATGGAGAATCGAAAAGCTGGCTGCTGAAGCTCAAGCTCCTTCTGCTCCTATGCCATCTGCTCAGGCATTTGCTCCCGCTACGAACTTAAATGAAGAAGAGCCGGATGATTTACCTTTTTAATTAAAAGCATCTATTTTATTAAAGGCCTTGAAATTTTCAAGGCCTTTTTTTTTGGTTTATTGTCGCCTCAATTTGCAGTTTTAAACAGCATTATTTTGACCTGACGAGTAATCCAATTCCAATTTGGTTTCCGATTTGAGGGTATATAAAAGCGGTAGTTTTCTTGTTTTTGCCAAACCGTATGGATTGAAAAGGGTTGTAAGAGGAGACCAGAATCCCCGAAGCCAATCCTATTCCGGCCCCAGCTAAAACATCGGACGCATAGTGTCTGTTATTTGCAACTCTAAAAATTCCGGTGGCAGTTGCGAACAAAAAACCGCTACTTGCGTACCAAAAATTAGATTCTCGATATTCGTGGAACAGTAGGGCCGCATTTGTAAAAGCTATCGCGGTATGACCAGAAGGAAAACTTAGATTGTCTGATTGGTCCGGTCTTTCTTCTTTTACAATATGTTTCGTTGTGGTGACGATGGCTAAGGTAAGGGTATTGGCCACAGCAATGTCAATCGTCTGATGCAGTATAGTATTTTCTGGTTGGAAGCCCAAGTATTTCCCGGCATAAATATGTACTATCGGAACTAGGGGGAAAACATCGTCCGCAGCCGAGTGGAAATTGTCGCCAACGATCACTCGTGACCTTTCTTGCAAATCAGTATTGAGTCGTGAACCCAAGAGTAAGCTTCCGCTGGCGATCAATGCCGCGGGGATGATGAAATGTTTGTAAGAGAGTTTTTTGTTTGACGTTACAGTATCGTTCTTTTGTCCATATATTTGCGTAAACAGTAATGTAAATGCGATTAAGAATGATAACTTTTTCATTAAGGCCATTTTAAATGGTTTGCTAATTGACTGTTGCAGTAATTTAGGTTCGCCAAATTTAACAGTATAAATTTATATTTTAGTTCAAAGGCATGTTTTATTTAACCTCTAGTATATTTTTCCCTCCAGTTTCTGAAGCCAACTATGACGGTATCCTGGCAATTGGTGGCGATTTGTCTCCAGAACGTTTGCTGTTAGCCTATAGAAGTGGAATTTTCCCTTGGTTTGAAGAGGGGAAGCCTATTGTTTGGTGGTCGCCTAATCCTCGGATGGTTTTGTTTCTAGACGAATTGATTGTGTCCAAAAGCATGCGAAACATTCTCAACAGAAATAGCTTTAGGGTTACGTTTAATCAAAATTTCAAAGACGTTATTTCAAATTGTCAAAATATTAAGCGCGACGGTCAGAATGGAACTTGGATTACTAATGACATGATTGAAGCCTATTGTAGACTTCATGAGTTGGGAATAGCTAAATCCGTTGAGGTTTGGCAAAATGACGAGTTGGTTGGTGGTTTGTATGGAGTTGATTTAGGTCATGTTTTCTGCGGAGAAAGCATGTTTTCCAAAGTTTCAAATGCGTCAAAAGTCGCATTTATCTCCTTAGTTAATCATTTGAAAGCAGCCGATTATAAACTCCTTGATTGTCAGGTTTACAATCCCCATTTAGAAAGCCTGGGTTGCAGAGAAATTGAACGGGAGGCTTTTATGAAGATTTTAAAATTAGAATAGCTCTATTTTCTCCAACAATCTGCAACATGGTCATTCACTACTCCCGTCGCTTGCATATGCGCATAGATGACAGTGGATCCTACAAATTTAAAGCCGCGTTTTTTTAAGTCTTTGCTGATTTCATTCGAAAGTGGGGTGGTGGCTGGTACTTCTTTCATTGTTTGTGGATGGTTGATTATTGGCGCTCCGTTTGTAAATGCCCAAATATATTTAGAGAAGCTGCCAAATTCTTCCTGTATCATCATAAAAGCTTGCGCGTTGGAAACTGCAGAGCGCACTTTCAATTTGTTGCGAATAATTCCCGCGTCCAATAAAAGGGCTTGGATCTTGTCTTCTGAATATCGGGCGATTTTTTCATAGTCGAAATTGTCGAATGCTTTCCTGAAATTCTCCCTTTTGTTAAGGATCGTAATCCAGCTGAGCCCGGCTTGGAATGTTTCCAGAATAAGGAATTCAAATAAAGTGGCATCATCATAAACGGGAGTTCCCCATTCCTGGTCATGGTATTCTTTGTATAAGTCGCTGGACAAGCACCAGCCGCATCTAATTGGAGCGTCCATTGTAAATTGTTTTGTGTTTTCAAAGATATTAAAATCAATTAGTATTTCATCAAATAGTGCTGTTCCTCAAGTTTTTTAATTAAATTTAGCACTGAAAAATACATAAGTGTAAGACTACAATAACATGAAAAAAATAATTACAGTTCTAATGATCAGTTCAACAATGTTAAGCATAAATGCCCAGGGTAATCCCGATAATCCATTACTTAAAAAATGGACAGGACCATATGGTGGTGTTCCTGCTTTTAATGAATACAATATTTCCCAAATCAAACCAGCGTTTGACGTTGCCATTAAGGAGCGTTTAAACGAAGTTGATGCAATCGCCAATAATCCTCAGGCGCCTACTTTTGAAAACACAATCGCTCAAATGGAACGGGCCGGCAAGGATTTTAAGCGCGTTATGACTGTGTATGGGATTTACTCTTCGAATCTGAACAGTCCTGATTTTGAACCGATCGAAAGGGAAATGGGTCCGATATTGGCCTCGTTGTCTAGTAAGATTTATCAAAACAAAAAATTATTCGATAGAATTGAAACTTTGTACAATTCTCCCAATAAAGAGAAGTTGACCGAAGAGCAACAAAGGTTAATTTGGTTGAACTACACTAATTTTGTCAAGGAAGGAGCAAATTTAGATCCTGAAGCAAAGGAGAAAGTGGCTAAAATCAATAGCGAATTAGCAAGCTATTTTTCTACGTTCAGTCAGAATTTATTGGCTGAGGAAAACAATGAATATGTGGCTTTAAACAATCAAGGCGATTTTGACGGTTTGCCAGAAGGCTTGAAGAAAGCTGCGATGGCTCAGGCCAAAGAGAGAAATTTGAATGTACTTGGGGTGATTGGCAATACACGTTCATTCGTGGAGCCTTTCCTTACTTTCAGTAATAATAGGGAACTAAGGGCCAAAGTTTGGAGTATGTATGTCAAAAGGGGCGATAATGAAAATGAATTTGATAATAAAGCAACCCTTGTTCAGATATTGCAGTTAAGGGCGAAAAAAGCAAAATTACTCGGTTTCCCTACTTTTGCGCATTGGAATTTGAGCAATAAAATGGCTAAAACACCCGAGCGGACGATGGATTTGATGATGTCAGTATGGGAGCCTGCGGTTGCACAAGTTCATAAAGACGTTGCTGCTATGCAAAAAATTGTAGATGTCGAGGGAGGGAATTTTAAAATTTCGCCTTGGGATTATCGTTATTATTCGGAAAAAGTGCGGAAAGAAAAATATGATCTTGACCAGAATGTGGTGAAGGAATACCTGCAATTAGAAAACCTCAGGGAAGGTATGTTTTGGGTTGCCGGTGAGCTTTTTGATTTGCAATTCAAAGTGGTTACGAATGTGCCCGTATACCATGCTGATGTAAGGGTTTGGGAAGTTTCAAATAAAACGACGGGGAAATTAGTCGGTCTTTGGTATTTTGACCCTTATGCCCGTAAAGGAAAACGTTCTGGCGCGTGGATGAACGCTTACAGAAGCCAACAAAAGATGGATGGTGCCGTTTTGACTATCGTCTCAAATAATAGTAATTTTATTAAAGGAGCAGACAATGCGCCTGTTTTGATTTCGTGGACTGATGCTACGACATTGTTTCACGAGTTTGGACACGCCCTTCATGGATTGTGTTCAAATGTTACTTATCCGACTCTTTCTGGTACTGCCGTTGCTAGAGATTATGTGGAATTTCCTTCTCAAATTTTAGAGCATTGGCTCGAAACGCCCGAAGTGTTAAATAGATTTGCATTACATTACAAAACTAACGAGCCAATTCCGATGGCACTAGTGGAACGTATAGAGAAAGCGTCTACTTTTAATGAGGGATTTTCAACAGTAGAAACGATTGCAAGTTCATTGATAGATATGAAACTACATTTGGCTGGTAACACCTTAATTGATCCAGCCGTATTTGAGAGTGAAACTTTAAATGAACTTAATATGCCTGAAGAAATTGTAATGCGACATAGAATTCCGCAATTTGGCCATATTTTTTCAAGCGATGGTTATGCTGCTGGTTATTATAGCTATTTATGGGCTGACGTAATCAGTACGGATGCGTATGAGGCTTTTACTGAAGGAAATGGGCCGTATGACAAAGAAGTGGCCAAAAGGCTTTATGAAAGCGTTTTTAGCGTAGGAAATACAACTGACCAAGAAGATGCTTACAGAAGTTTCAGGGGACGTGATCCAAAGAGTGATGCTTTGATGCGAGCTAGAGGCTTTAATTCCTTTAAAGCAGACAATAAAAAATGATAGAACGGCATTTGGCACAACAAAAAAAAGAGCGATTTGAATTTCAAATCGCTCTTTTTATATATAATGAGTTGGATTAGGATTAACCTAAAGCAGCTCTTTTGAATCCTGTCACGATAAGGTCTTTATCTAAAGATTTCACGTAATTAGCAACGCTTAATTTGTTGTCTTTAATATAATCTTGGTTTACCAATGTGTTATCTTTAAAGAAACGAGCCAATTTACCTTTAGCGATATTGTCTAACATAGCTTCTGGCTTGCCTTCTTGACGAAGTAAGTCTTTAGCGATTTCAATTTCTTTTTCTATAGTTGCAGCATCAACACCTTCCTCGTTTAACGCGATAGGAGACATTGCAGCAGCTTGCATAGAAATGTTTCTAGCCACTTCTTCAGCACCTTCAACAGCTGCAGAAAGTGAAACTAAAGTAGCGATTTTGTTACCAGAGTGAATGTAAGATCCGATGAAAGCACCTTCCAATTTTTCGAAAGTTCTGATTTCTAATTTTTCACCTATAACGCCTGTTTGTTCGATCAATTTGTCAGCAACGGTGATTCCGTTGAAATCAGCTGCAAGAAATTCTTCTTTAGTATTGTAGTTCAACGCTAAGTTAGCCATTTCAGTAGCCATTTTAACGAAGCTTTCATTCATTCCCACGAAGTCAGTCTCACAGTTTAATGTGATAACAACACCAGCAGTTTTGTCAGCATTTACAACAGCAATCGCAGCACCTTCTGTAGATTCTCTATCAGAACGGTTTGCGGCTACTTTTTGTCCTTTTTTACGTAGGTTTTCGATAGCTAAATCGAAATCTCCTTCCGCTTCAACAAGTGCTTTTTTGCAGTCCATCATTCCTGCACCTGTGATTGTTCTTAATTTATTTACGTCTGCAGCAGTTATAGTTGCCATATGTGTTGTTTTTTAAGGTTAAAAGTAAAAATTCCAATTCTTAAATCCCAAACACCAATTTTATCAAATTATCAACATTTCGTTTCTAATTTTTTTATGGAATTTGGAATTTAAAATTTGGAATCTAAAAATTTGTTTTATTCTTCAGTTGCTGGAGCTTCTGCTTCAGTATCCGGAGCCGTTGTTTCAGCTGCTACTGGAGCTACTGTTTCAATTACTGGAACTGCTACTTTTTCAGCTGCTTCTGGAGCCGCTTTTTCAGTTGCATCAGCATCTTTGTCAGAAGTTCTGTTAGAAAGTCCTTCAACAATTGCAGCTGTAACTAAAGATAAAATTTTATCGATTGATTTAGAAGCATCATCATTTGATGGAATTACGAACTCTACTTCACGAGGATCAGAGTTAGTATCAACCATTGCAAAAACTGGAATGTTTAATTTTTGAGCTTCTTTTATTGCGATGTGTTCAGCTTTGATATCTACTACAAATAATGCAGCTGGTAATCTTGACATATCAGAAATTGAACCTAAATTTTTCTCTAATTTAGCACGAAGACGATCAACTTGTAAACGCTCTTTCTTAGAAAGGGTCATGAAAGTACCATCTTTCTTCATTTTATCAATAGTAGACATTTTTTTTACTGCCTTTCTTATTGTAACGAAGTTAGTTAGCATTCCACCAGGCCATCTTTCAGTGATGTAAGGCATGTTTGCAGCTTTTGCTTTTTCAGCAACGATGTCTTTTGCTTGTTTTTTGGTAGCGACAAATAATATTTTTCTACCTGATGCTGCAATTTTTTTCAAAGCTTCATTAGCCTCTTCAATTTTTGCTGCAGTTTTATATAGATTGATAATGTGTATACCATTACGTTCCATATAAATGTAAGGAGCCATGTTTGGATCCCATTTTCTAGTCATGTGTCCGAAGTGAACACCTGCTTCTAGTAATTCTTTTACTTCTACTTTGTTTGACATTTTTTGTACTAGTTTACGTTCTGTTGATTAGCAATGTATGAATGGCGATTTCTCGGCTAAATACATTTAGATGCTAAACTAATTCCTACCTCGGTAGGCAACAACAACATTGTTTTAAATTCAATAATAAACTCAATAAGTCTTGAATAAATGTATTCAAGACAGGCAATATTAACGTTTCGAGAATTGAAATTTCTTACGAGCTTTCTTCTGACCGAATTTCTTACGTTCAACCATTCTTGGATCTCTTGTCAATAAACCTTCTGGTTTCAAGATTAATCTGTTTTCAGGATTCACTTCACACATAACACGTGCTAATGCCATTCTTACAGCTTCTGCTTGTCCAGTTGAACCACCTCCAAAAACGTTTACTTTTACGTCAAAGTTAGTTGCGTTCTCTGTCATAGACATAGGTTGCATAACTTTGTACTGTAAAGTAGCTGTTGGGAAGTAAGTTGCGAATTCTTTTTTGTTTACAGTGATTACTCCTGTTCCTTCCGAAACATAAACACGTGCAACAGCGGTTTTTCTTCTACCGATTTTGTGAATAACTCCCATTACTTAAGATCGTTAAGGTTAACTGTTCTTGGTTTTTGTGCACCTTGTTTGTGCTCTGAACCAACAACAACATTTAAATTTCTGAAAAGTTCAGCACCAATTTTATTTTTTGGTAGCATTCCTTTTACTGCTTTTTCTACTAATAATGCAGGGTTTTTTGATTGCAATACTTTAGCAGTTAAAGTTCTTTGTCCTCCTGGGTAACCTGTGTGACGCATGTAGATTTTTTCGTCCATTTTGTTACCTGTAAGGTTGATTTTTTCTGAGTTGATAACAATTACGTTATCCCCACAGTCAACGTGCGGTGTGTAACTTGGCTTGTACTTACCTCTAAGGATCATTGCGACCTTTGATGCAAGACGACCTAAGTTATGCCCATCAGCATCTACAACAATCCACTCCTTTGTAACGGTGGCTTTGCTTGCTGATTGTGTCTTGTAGCTTAATGCGTCCATAATATTATTTTAATTAAACATTCCATCCCCATTAAAGGGGATGCAAAAGTACAATTATTTATTTTAAATTCAAATACCTGCAAAAGAATAATTTCGAGTTGTTGGGTCGCTGATTATCAATTGTCTATTTGGGATAAGCTGTGTTGCTCCTCTTTTAGAATTATAACTTAAGCTTACTTTTTATTTTTATATTACTTTCGTCTTCAAATATAATATTTTATCTTGCATGCCAATAGTACTAGGCGTAAAGTGGGAATTCCTTTTTTTGACACCAGGTGCACTTTTTGCTTTGGCGGTAAAGTCAGTGGTTCCCTTAAATTACTAATAATGTCAATACATACTTACTTATGAAAGTTAAAGCAACTCTTAAACAAATTGCAAAAGAACTTAATGTTTCTGTTTCTACAGTTTCTAAAGCACTTAATGATAGCCCTGAAATTAGTGATCAAACAAAAATAAGAATAAAGGAATATGCAAAGCTAAAAAACTATAAACCAAACGTAATCGGTTTGAATCTTAAAAACAGAAAGACAAAAACTATAGGCGTTATAATTCCGAATATTCTAAATTCTTTTTTTGCTAAAGTATTTAGTGGTATAGAAAAAGTGGCTGATGAAAAGGGATATAATGTTATTATGTGTATCTCTAATGAGTCCTTAGACAAGGAAGCGCATACTCTTGAAATGTTAAGCAACGGTACTATTGACGGATTTGTTTTATCAGTTTCTGAGGAAGCGCAAAAACTTAATGATTACAGCCATTTTGCCTCGATTATTAATGATGGTACTCCTATAGTCATGTTTGATAGAATTGCGGATGGAATAGAGTGCGACAAAGTGGTTGTGGATGATTTTGATTCTGCGTTAAACGCCACGCAACAATTAATAGATTTAGGCTGTAAGAATATTGCTTTGTTTTCTTCGGTTGATAATTTAAGTGTTGGTAAATTGAGGACAGATGGATATTTGCAAGCGTTAAAAGAGAATAATATTGCTATTAATAAGAATATAATTCTTCGTACAGATTCAGAAGATGATTTAAATTATAGAATCCAAGAACTTTCTGAAAGCTGTATCATTGATGGAATTTTTGCTTTAGAAGAAAGTGATTCTGTTGCTGCGTTAAAGTACGGTCTAAAAAGAGGAAATAGAATTCCAGAAGAGCTTTCTATTATAGGCTTTGCCGATGGAATATTGGCTTCAAGAAGATTATCCCCGAGTTTAACGACAGTTAGTCAACACGGTGTGGAAATTGGTGAAGTTGCGGCCAGATTACTTATTGACAGATTAGAGTCCAAAGAAGAAAGCAAGCCTTTTGAGACGGTCGTCATTAAAACGAAATTAAAAGAAAGAGAGACAACCAGAAAATTATAGTTTTGATTGATAGTTGTTTATAGGTTAAAAAAGAAGGGTGAGTTTAATTTAAACTGACCCTTCTTTTTTAATGTTAATGTGCTTCCAGCCAATCTTTTCCAACTCCCAATTCTACATCTAAAGGAACCTCTAGTTTAAAAGCATGTTCCATTTCGTATTTGATCATTTCCTTCATTTCTTCCAACTCTGAATTGTGAACATCAAACACAAGTTCATCATGAACTTGAAGCAACATTTTACTCTTATAGTTTTTAGAAATCAGTTTTTTATGGATGTTAATCATCGCGATTTTAATAATGTCGGCCGCACTTCCTTGTATCGGTGCGTTTACGGCATTTCGTTCTGCTCCACCACGTACAATAGCGTTTTGGGAGTTGATGTCCTTTAAATAACGACGGCGTCCCAGCACGGTCTGTACATATCCATTTTCTCTCGCAAATTCGATTTGCTCATGGATGTAGGTTTTTAATCGAGGATAGGTTTTGTAATAGGCTTCGATTAAGGCGGCACTTTCTGAACGGGAGAGTGATGTTTGATTACTCAGTCCAAAAGCAGAAACACCGTATATTATTCCAAAGTTTACTGTCTTTGCATGGCTACGTTGTTCTCTGGTGACTTCTTCCAATGGAACGTCAAACACTTTAGAAGCAGTTGATTTATGAATATCTTCGTTATTCAAAAAGGCTTTTATCATGTTTTCCTCTCCACTCAGTGCGGCAATGATACGTAACTCTATTTGAGAGTAATCGGCAGATACCAGGGTATAGTTCTCGTCTCTTGCCACAAATGCTTTTCTTATTTGTCTCCCTCGTTCCGTGCGGATAGGAATGTTTTGTAAGTTAGGATTGTTAGAGCTCAAACGGCCCGTAGCGGCTACGGTTTGCATATAATCAGTGTGTACTCTCAAGGTGACGGGATCGACTTGATTTGGCAAAGCGTCAACGTAAGTATTTTTTAGCTTAACTAATTGGCGCCAGTCAAGAATGTCTTTTACAATTTGATTTTCGTTAGCTAAGTAGCTTAAGACTTCTTCGCCCGTGGCATATTGGCCTGTTTTTGTTTTCTTTTGTTTGGTTCCGCCAATTTTTAACTTGTCAAATAAAACATCTCCAAGTTGCTTGGGTGAAGCTAAATTGAAATTTTCTCCTGCTACTTCATAGATAGCAGCTTCATGCCTTTTAATGTCATTGTCCAAATCGTGCGATAGCGACTTAAGGAAATCAGTGTCTAATCTGATGCCTTCTTTTTCCATATCTGCCAAAACTTTTACCAAAGGAATTTCAATCTCTTCGAATAGTTTTTTGGTCTCCGTTTTTTCCAGTTCGACAGAGAACAGTTGCTTTAACTGAAAGGTAACATCGGCATCTTCTGCTGCATATTCTTTGATGTCCTCCAGCTCAACTTCACGCATTGACTTCTGGTTCTTGCCTTTTTTTCCAATTAATGTCTCGATGGACTTTGGAGAGTATTTCAAATAGGTTTCGGACAGGATGTCCATATTATGCCTCATATCTGGATTGATCAGATAGTGAGCGATCATCGTATCAAATAATTTCCCTTCTACATTAATGTTATAATTAGAGAGGATTTTGAGATCATATTTTAAGTTTTGACCAATTTTCTCGATAGATTCATTTTCAAAAAAGGGAATAAATTTATCGATCAAAACCTGAGCTTCTTCTTTGTCTTCAGGAAAAGGAACGTAATACCCTTTGCCTTTTTCGAATGAAAATGAAATACCTACAAGTTCCGCATGTAGTGCGTCCAGTCCGGTAGTCTCCGTGTCAAAACAAACAGACTCTTGTTTTAGTAAGTTTTGCAACAGCAACTTCACGCCCAAGTCGCCTTGGATAATCTGATATGAATGCTCTGTGTTTTCTAACGTATTGTAATATTGGTGATGCGTGGCATCTGAAGCTTCGTTCGGTATCGCACTTGCGAAAAGATCAAACTGTTCCTCTTTTTTTGGTTGTTGGTTTTTATATAGTTTGGCTTCTTCGGCAGCTGTGTTAGTTGTTGCAGTCCCGCCTTTTTTGAATATGGCATCAAATTGTTCTGCCATTCTTCGAAACTCCAACTCATTAAAAAGAGCATCTGTTTTCTCGACATCAGGAGTTGATAATTCATAATCAGTTTCGTTAAAAACTACGGGGCAATCAAGAAGTATAGTAGCTAACGTTTTAGATAAAAGCCCTTTTTCTTTGTTTGCTTCAATATTCTCTTTCATTTTTCCTTTCAGCTTATCGGTATTTGCTAAAAGATTTTCCATTGTCCCAAATTCTTTTAGGAATTTCTTCGCCGTAACCTCACCTACGCCGGGAAGTCCAGGAATATTATCGGCGGCATCTCCCATCATACCCAGAAAATCAATTACTTGGTCGGGTCTTTCTATCTCGAATTTTTTTAAAACTTCAGGAACGCCCCAAATTTCTATTCCATTGCCCATTCTAGCAGGCTTGTACATAAAAATATTTTCAGACACTAGTTGAGCAAAATCCTTGTCAGGGGTAACCATAAAGACTTTGTAATTTTCTTTTTCAGCTTGTTTTGCAATGGTTCCTATAAGGTCATCGGCCTCATAACCTTTTACTTCTATGATGGGTATGTGCATGGCACGCAATAAATCTTGTATGTAAGGAACGGCTATTTTAATAGCTTCTGGGGTTGCGTCGCGATGCGCTTTATACTCTGGAAAAATATCATTTCTTAAGTCACTTCCTCCATTATCAAAAGCAACTGCTAAATGATCCGGTTTTTCCCTTTTTATTACATCCATCAAGGAATTCATAAATCCCATAATTGCTGAAGTGTCCATTCCTTTGGAATTGATTCGGGGATTTTTTATAAAAGCATAATAACCGCGAAAGATTAAAGCATAAGCGTCGAGTAGAAAAAGGCGTTTTTGTTGTGACATAATTATTATTTTGAAAAGATTTCAAAAGTACAAAACTTAAAAGATAAAGAAGTGACTGATTTTAATATTTATAATATTGGGCAGATTGGGGTTTTGTTTTTCGAATTTCTTTGTTTTGTGTTTCGGTATTGGCTTAAATCAGAGTGTGATTTATTGAATTTTAAAGAATGCTAGCCTGACAATATAAATTTAGGACGATTTTTGTTAAATATTGATTAATATAAAGTCATAGTAGTTTCTTAATTTGTTATTTTGCCTAAAAATATAATTATAATGTTTGTGCGTATATTTCTACTAAGTTTTGTTCTTCTTATAATTGAGCTTTATGCTTTTCAGGCTTTAAAAACTTTGGTAAAGTTAAGATGGGTTTTGGTTTCTTACCAAATAATCAGTGTTGTAATCTTAATTTTTATCGTCTATTCCTTTACGAAATTTGACCGTTCTGTAGGTCAGACACAACAAACCATGTTTACCATGGGGTTGCTTTTGGTGGTGTACATCCCAAAGATGATTTTAACTTTATTATTGCTCGGTGAGGATATTTTCAGGATTGGTGCTGGTTCCGTAAATTATTTTTTGGAAAATGACAATGTAAGCTTTCTTAGTTCAAGACGAAGATTTGTGAGTCAGATAGGATTAGGTCTAGCGGCAATCCCTTTCATGTCATTGATTTATGGGGTAACCATAGGAAAGTATAATTATAAAGTGATAAAACAACGCATATTTTTTCCCGATTTGCCTGAGGCTTTTGACGGTTTTACGATAACACAAATATCAGATGTGCACAGTGGCAGTTTTGATAACCCCGAGAAGATTAATTATGCTATTGATTTGGTTAATGAGCAAAACTCAGATATGATTTTGTTTACCGGTGATATCGTTAATACAGATGCTAAAGAAATGCATCCTTGGATAGAGACATTCAACAGGATTAAGGAACATGAGTTTGGGAAATATTCTGTATTGGGGAACCATGATTACGGGGAGTATGTTACTTGGCCTACTGAAAAAGATAAAGAAGATAATTTTCAAGCCATAAAAAATCTTTATGGACAAATTGGATTTAAACTGATGTTGAATGAGCATACTTATATTGAAAAGGGGAGTGATAAAATCGCTTTAATTGGCGTGGAGAACTGGGGTCATAATTTTAAAAAGGCTGGAGATATTGATAAAGCAACTCAACATATAGACAAAAAAGATTTTAAAATTTTAATGAGTCATGATCCGAGCCATTGGGATTATGAGATCAAAAACCATGAAAGCAATTTTCACTTAACGCTTTCTGGACATACGCACGGAATGCAGTTTGGGATCGAGATTCCAGGCTACTTCAAGTGGAGTTTAGCACAATATGTTTATGCGCAATGGGCTGGTTTGTATGAAAATTTGGGAAGGTATGTTTATGTAAATCGGGGTTTTGGATTTCATGCTTACCCTGGAAGGGTGGGGATTATGCCTGAGATTACTGTCATAGAACTAAAAAAAGGCAAGAGTGTGGCATAATTCGTTAAAAACGCTACATTTGTAAATTAATGTCTAGGATTTTAAATAAATTTAAATATTAAATTTTTGGTATTATGTCAAAATTTGGAGAACTTATAAGCACAAACGTACCTGTGTTGATTGATTTTTATACAGATTGGAATGAATCATCGGTTTCCATGCATCCTGTTATTAGAGATGTTGCGGCTGCTCTTGGGGACAAGGCCAAAGTCATTAAAATTGACGTAGACAAAAATCAAGAATTAGCGGATGCTTTACGTATTAAAGGATTACCTACACTTATGATATACAAGGCAGGGCAAATGATCTGGAGACAATCAGGGGAGCTGGATGCCAATACTCTTATTAGTATTGTGCAAGAGCAATTGTAATTTCTAAGCCAATACTTACATTAAATCGTTTCGTAATTAAAGTTGTTTTCATCTAGATAATCCAAAACCTTAGGTAGTGCGTATTCAAGATTTTTGAATGCTTTTACACTGTCGTGAAAAACTATTATACTTCCCGGTTTTATCTTTGAAATCACATTCTTCAAACATTTCTCTTTTGATATAGTTTGATCAAAATCAGCACTTAGCACATCCCACATTATAATTTTGTATCCTTGTTTAAGTACTTCTTTTGCCTGTTTCGGTTTAATTTTACCATAAGGAGGTCGGAATATTTTAGACTTTTTGTTATTAGCTTCTAATATCAGATTAGAAATCGAATCGTCACAAAGCGAAATGTTAGCAGAATATTCCTCTGTGGTTGTTTCCCATCCGTTTAAATGATTAAAAGTGTGATTCCCTATGTGATGGCCAATCTTGATTATTTTTGTAAATATCAACGGGTATGCCTCTATGTTTTTTCCTATACAAAAGAAAGTGGCTTTCGCATTGTGCTGATGCAACTGTTCTAATACCCATTCTGTAATTTGAGGTGTAGGTCCGTCATCAAACGTAAGATAAATTTCATTCTCATTATTGGGTAAATCCCATACATATTTAGAAAACAGTTTCTTTATGATCGAATGTGTTTTTATCCAGTAAAACCCCATGTTTCTTTTTTAGTTTAAAAGTAAAAAAAAAGCGGCATAATCTCAAGATTATGCCGCTTTTTTAAAGCCTTAGTTTTATTTAAAATATCACTCTTTTTCACGGCCAAATCGCTCAAACATATTGACGTAAGTGTTGAAAATGCTTTTGTTCTTGTTGTAAAAAGCCAAGTCCCCATTTTCTTTCATTACCTGTAATAAGCTTCTGTAGCGCTCAATATCTGTTATTATGTCAATCGCAATGCTGCTCTGGTGAGAAGGTGGTAAAGTTGTATAATAGTTGAGATTCTCTTTGTATTTAGTCATCAATTTCTCCAAAAGATCTTGTGCCTTCGCTTTTTCACCAACTTGGTAGTATCCTTTTGTAAACGGTTCCACCAAAGAGTAATAGCCAAATTTATCAAGCGGCATTTTTGCCATGGCCAAGTCAATGACTTTTTTAGCCTTTCCGATTTGTCGTTCTTCAATCAATTTATCCATCAATCGGGCAAGATTCGTTCTGTAGGTTATGCTTTCCCTTCTGGTTTCTGGATCATGATATATTTTATCGCTCTCACTATTTCCCCATTCCCAGTTCATGATATTGGTGTACATTTTATCAGAATCTATTTGCCCCATATCTAATGGGCTTCCGTCCTTAGGAATCTTTGTTTGTAGAGGGACTAATTTATAAACCATACCGTCTAGTTGAAGGTATTCTTTCATCCAAAGGTAGTCTTCGTTATCGAAAGCTCCGCCGCTAAAGTAAATAGGTCTTTCCCAGTTGTTATTGGCTACAATATCAAGCATCATCAGTCTGTTTTTATAAATTGCATTTCCTTTAATGTTGATGTCGATATAAGGAACTATGGAATCATTATATTTAGCCGCAACTACCTTGTTTTTTATTATATTTTCCTTGTCAATAGGAATTCTTATTTTATTTGTTGGGTAAAAATGGATCGTTTGCCCATTCTGCATACTAACAGTCGACTTTGGGTTTTTAATAAAATCAATGAAGTCTTTTAGATCCCATCTGCTTTCTGTTTTTGGAATATGAACCACGTAATCCAGTTTATCTCCCACATATTGGTCATGTGTGAATGAAATAGGCAATGGCTCTGACTCATAGGTTTTGGTTTTCATTTGGTCAATATACCAATCGGTCATGAAAAGACTCGTGTTTACGATCTTAACGTCGGTTCTTATTTTTTCGATTTCTTGCGCATACCATAAGGGGAAGGTGTCATTGTCGCCTATGGTGAATAAAATGGCATTGGGGTCGCAGGAAGTCAAATAGGCTTTGGCCATAGCTAAAGCGGTATATTTTCCAGAGCGATCGTGATCATCCCAGTTTTGTGATGCCATAAGAACCGGTGCGGCTAGTAAACTAGCACAGATAATTACAGGTCCTATAATTTTAGGAGCTAAATACTTTCGGGCGCTATCATAGAGTGCATAAACCCCAAACCCGATCCAAATTGCAAACACATAAAACGAACCAACTAAGGCATAGTCCCTCTCTCTAGGTTCAAAGGGCCTTTCGTTCAAATATATCTTTAAGGCAAATCCAGTAAAAAGAAATAGAACCATTAAGACATAAAAACTTTTTAAATCTTTCTCGGCATGATATAGTAAGCCAATGATTCCCAGTAAGAAAGGTAAAAAGTAATAAACATTACGGCCCTTGTTGTTTAACACATCAGAGGGTAAGTTGTCTTGAGACCCTACATGCAATTCGTCAATAAACTTTATTCCACTAAGCCAATTTCCGTCTTGATTATCATATCTTCCTTGTACATCATTTTGTCTACCAACAAAATTCCACATCAAATACCTCCAATACATATAGCCAAATTGGTATTCGAACATGAAGCTAAAATTATCTACAGCTGTTGGTTTATCAATAATCAAATATTCGCCATAGCTTTTTAGGAATTTTACGTAGCCATCATTGTCAATTTGTTTTTGGGCATAGGCACTTCTAAATTCAGCTACAGTTTTTTGGATCTCATTTTTGAGCTGCGCTATCGCTCTATTGTAATCCTCTTCAGATATTTTATTTACATCAACTCCGTATTTTGCTAAATCTTCTGCATATGGATATGCAGGATTTAATCTAAAAGCTGGAGCATTCGTGAAGTTCATGTAATTCTCGATATGATCTGTGCTCCACATTCTAGGAAGAAAGGTTTTTTGGGCATCGTCACTATTTTGAACAGAATTTTTGAAATTATTTGTGATAATATATTTACCTATATTATAATCCCTTTCGTAGTTGGGGGCCTTGTCAAGATAAGGCTTGTCACTGTCCAGTCCCGCAAAAGTTTCTGTATATTGGGGGCCGTAAAACAAAGGGTTTACGCCATATTGTTCTCTATTATAATAGGCAAGAACCTCTGTAGCATCCGACGGTTTGTTTTCATTAATCACCGTATTCACGTTTGCCCTGATGGGAAGCATCATCCAAGTAGAAAACCCGATTAAAATAAATAAAACACATAAAAGGAGTGTGTTGTACTGAACCATCCCTTTGTTTTGGGTGTATTTTAATGCAAAATAAAAGAAAGCAATAAGGAGTAGTGTTACAAAAATAGTTCCCGAATTAAAGGGCATCCCAAAGCTGTTTACCATAAAGATCTCGCTTTTAGCAAAGAACGCCATTGTTAATGGCAATAGTAATTTAAAAATAAACAGTAAGACAGAAATCACGACAACATTTGCGATAATGAAGTTCTTAATGGTAACGGTTTTGTAATGTTTAAAAAAGTACAAAAGTCCAATAGAAGGAATTGTCAGTAGCGCCATAAAGTGAACCCCAAATGATAATCCAATAACTAAAGAAATTACTAGTAACCATCTGTTTCCTCTTGGGGAATCCATATCCTGTTCCCAGCGCAAGCCAAGCCAAAAAAGTAAAGATATAAGTAGGGTAGCCATAGCATACACTTCTGCTTCCACTGCATTAAACCAAAAACTGTCTGAATAGGTATAGGCCAAAGCACCAACAAAGGAACTTCCCAGAATCACAATGGAATTACTTTTATTAATTTGATTTGTCGAATCATTTTTATCGTTCGAATCTGAAATTCTGGAAATCAGTTTTTTCAAAATCATCGAGGAGGACCAAAATAAAAATAAAATGGTAAATGCGCTTGAAAAAACGGAGGTCATATTTACCATTAAGGCAATGTGTTCATAGTCTGAGGTAAACATGGCAAAAAAAGCACCAATCATTTGAAACAAGGGGGCTCCGGGTGGATGTCCAACTTCAAGTTTTGCTGCAGTGGCAATATATTCACCACAATCCCAAAAACTCATTGTTGGCTCAACGGTTAAGGTGTAGGTTATTAATGCAATCCCGAATGCTAACCAACCAATAATCGTATTCCATCTATTGAAGTTGAATGTCTCCTTATTCATGTATTGAATTTTAGTTTTATTATATGTCACAAAGAAAATGTTTTTTTAGTTAAGGTCATGAGCATTCGGTAATTTTTCTGTCAAACTAATTAAATTTGGTAACGTATTGGTTTTAAGTAATTTTCGGAATGGTGTTTGGTTGCGCAGAATTGTATTGAATTTATTTTTGATAAAAGTGTGAAAAAAGTTTGTGCAAACTAAAATTTATTATAAATTTGCACTCGCTTAACAGCGCTGATGGTCTATGGTGTAATGGTAACACAACTGTTTTTGGTACAGTCGTTCAAGGTTCGAGTCCTTGTAGACCAACTTAATGCCTCTCAATTTTTGAGAGGCTTTTTTTATGCTTTTTAGTAGATGACTAGGTTGAATTAAAATTTTTCCCTGCTCAATCGCTTTGTCAAGTAAACGTCGATTAAATTTTAAAAGTGATTACTGGTTTTATGGAATGGTTTACTAAGTCTTCACTAACGCTTCCTGTAAAAAAGTGTGCTAAGCCTGTCCGGCCGTGGGTGCATAATCCAATTAAATCTGCATCTATCGAATTAGAAAAGTTTAAGATTCCTTTTTCTATATTTAGATCATTGTAAATTTGGGTGCTATAGTTTTTAAGCTTAAAGCCAGAGATGAAATTGCTTATTATTTGTTCTGAAACGGCGGTGCTTTTAAAGCTATTCGGAGTGCAAATCATTACTAAATTAATTTTGGCATCAAAAATCGAGGCGAATTCTACCATCTTTTTAAAAGGTTTTTTTATTTCTTTTGAAAAATCTGACGCAAAAACAAAGTTAGTAGGTGTAAATTCAGGGGTTTTCTTTTTAATAACTAGAACTGGAACATCTGACAATCGGACTATTTTTTCGGTATTAGAACCAATAAGTACTTCTTCGATGCCAGAAATTCCGTGAGAACCCATAACAATTAAATCTATTTCATTTTTTTTGCTAAAAGACAGTATTCCTTCAAAAGTTCTTCCAATCGTGATGGATTCAGTGACCTTCACCCCTTTTAAATAATCTTTTCCTTTGATTTTTTGGAGGGTCTCGTTTATCGTTCTTATAAACAGCATCACCTCGGGTATACCGGCTGCCCCTGTTATAGCATCATTAATTTGGGTCGGTATTTCCAACATATGTATTAAAAATATTTCCCCTTTAGTTTTTTTTGCTATTTGAGCGGCCACCTGTAATGCGTTGTTCGCATGCGCTGAAAAATCGGTTGGAACAAGAATTCGTTTCATGATACGAAAGATTTAATTGTCGAAAAACCTTTATTTTAAGGCTTTAATAAAGATAAGAAATATTTTTACAGCATTCTATTATTTCAATTTATAAAAAAAACACTATATTTGCACGGTTATTTATTAAAAACTAAGTAATGAGGGGACTAAATGTCCCCTCTTTTTATAAAAATATGGTATTTAAAGAAAAAGTAAATTTATTGTTGACAGAAGCTCTCGCAGAAAAGCCGTCGCTTTTTTTGATAGATGTGACTATCACGGATGCTTTTAAAGTAATTATAACTTTAGATGATGACAATGGAGTGGTTATACAAGATTGCATTGATGTTAGTCGTGTAATTGAGAATAATTTAGATAGAGAAGAGCAAGATTTTTCTTTAGAAGTGGCTTCAGCTGGGGTTTCATCGCCATTGAAAAACATCAGACAATACAAGAAAAACGTAGGTAGAACATTAATTGTGAAAACTGAAACAGAAAATATAGAGGCAGAATTAGTGGAAGCTAACGATGATTTTGTAATTTTGTCTTGGAAAGCAAGAGAACCTAAAAAAATAGGAAAAGGTAAAGAGACGGTACAAAAGACCCTCGAAGTGCCTTATGGAGATATAAAAGAAGCAATTGTTACAGTAACATTTTAATTAAAGAATTCGCATGGAAAACTTAGCATTAATCGATTCCTTCTCAGAGTTTAAAGATGACAAACTCATTGATCGTGTAACGCTTATGGCAATTTTAGAAGATGTATTTAGAAATGCATTGAAAAAAAAATACGGTTCAGACGATAATTTCGATATTATCATAAATCCTGACAAAGGAGATATGGAAATTTGGAGAAGAAGAATAATCGTTGCTGATGAAGATCTAGATTTTGAAAACGAGGAAATTACTTTGACAGAAGCTAGAAAAATTGAGCCGGATTTTGAAATTGGTGAAGATGTTTCTGAAGAGGTCAAGTTGATTGATTTAGGAAGAAGAGCGATCTTGGCTTTGCGCCAAAATTTGATTTCTAAAATTCACGAACACGATAATACAAATCTTTATAAGCAATTTAAAGATTTAATAGGCGAAATATATACTGCCGAAGTGCATCACGTGAGACCTAGAGTGGTTATTCTAGTTGATGATGAAGGAAACGAAATCATTTTGCCAAAAGAAAAACAAATACCATCTGATTTTTTCCGTAAAGGAGATAACATTCGTGGGATTATAGAAAGCGTTGAGCTAAAAGGGAATAAACCACAAATTGTTATGTCCAGAACCTCTGAGACATTTTTGGAAAAATTATTTGAACAAGAAATTCCTGAAGTTTTTGATGGATTGATATTGGTTAAAAAGGTTGTAAGAATACCAGGCGAAAAAGCGAAAGTAGCCGTAGACTCTTATGATGACAGAATTGATCCTGTTGGAGCTTGTGTAGGAATGAAAGGGTCTCGTATACACGGAATTGTACGTGAATTAGGAAATGAAAATATTGATGTTATTAATTATACTGATAACATACAATTGTACATAACGAGAGCATTAAGCCCTGCAAAAATATCTTCTATTAAAATTAATGAAGAGACTAAAAGAGCTGAAGTGTTTTTGAAACTTGAAGAAGTTTCTAAAGCGATTGGTAGAGGTGGTCATAATATTAAATTGGCTGGACTTCTTACTGGTTATGAGTTAGACGTTATTCGCGAAGGGGATGTTGCTGGCGCAGCTGCTGACGATGATGATGTGGAATTAACTGAGTTTTCAGATGAAATTGAAGACTGGGTTATTGAAGAATTTGCTAAAATTGGATTGGATACCGCAAAAAGTATTTTGAAGCAAGATGTAGAAGATTTAGTGAGAAGAACCGACCTAGAAGAGGAAACAATTCTAGATGTAATGCGCATATTGAAGGAAGAGTTTGACAGTTAAGTCTATGCTTCTAACAACACAACAAAAAAGGTAATAATAAAAAGGTTTTATGTCTGAAGAGAGAATTATTAGAATAAACAAAGTTTTAAGGGAATTGAATATTTCTTTGGAAAGAGCTGTGGATTATCTAAAAGATAAAGGAATTGCCATTGAAGCAAATCCAAACACAAAAATTTCCGATGATGTATACAATGTCTTGTGCGGTCAGTTTGCAGGTGATAGAGGCAAAAAAGAGGCTTCAAAAGAAGTAGGCGAAGAGAGGAGAAAAGAGAAAGAAGCTTTGCGTGTTGAAAGAGAAAAGGAAATCGAAGATAAGCGCAAGCACGAAGAAGAAATCCTTAAACAACAGCAAGAAGTCGTAAAAGCGAGAGCTGTTATAGCCGGTCCTGTTCAAGTTGGGAAAATAGATCTTGATAAAAAGAAGGCGCCCGCGGCTCCGGCTAAGGAAGCTGTTGAAAAAGCAGAAGCTCCTAAGGTTGAGGAACCTAAAGCAGAGACTCCAAAAGCTGAAGTTGTAGCTGAAAAGCTAGTAGTTAAAGCACCTGTGGAGGGCAAAGTTGATTCAGACAAAAAAGAGACAAAACCTGTTGCTGGAATTAAAATAGCTAAGAAAGTAGAGAAACCTGAGGTTGTTGGGGAATCCACCAGGGTTGCTGCTACAGAAGCGAAGGCTGCTCCCAAAACGACGGAAACCCCTGTTGAGGAAGCACTAACTACGCAATATCAAAAATTATCGGGAACCAAGTTAACTGGACAGACTATTGACTTGTCTCAGTTTAATAAACCGAAAAAGAAAAAAGAAGAGCCTAAAATTACTCCAAACAAACCGGGAGCTGCTGGTAGTGCCGCGAGTAATGCTAATAAAAATAAACGTAAAAGAATTGCGCCAAAACCTAGTACGCCTAGACCTCCTGGAGTTCCTGGTGCGCCAAACCCTAATAAAATTACACCGAATGTTGGTGGGGGCGGTTATAATGCTAATAGAAGTTCTAGACCTGGATTCGTAAAAGGAAACAGACCAGCGATCGTTGCAAAAGTAGAGCCTACCGAAGAGGAAGTTAAAAACCAAATTCGTGAGACTTTAGAGAAACTACAAGGTAAAAAAGGGGGTAAATCTAAAGCGGCCAAATATAGAAGAGACAAAAGAGATACACACCGTCAGAAATCTGATGATGAGCAAAGAGCGATAGACGAAGGAAGTAAAACTATTAAAGTTACTGAATTTGTTACCGTTAGTGAAATTGCAATAATGATGGACGTGCCAATTACCAAGGTTATTGGAACATGTATGTCTCTTGGAATCATGGTTACCATGAACCAGCGTCTTGATGCAGAAACATTGACAATTGTGGCGGATGAATTTGGTTTTGAAGTTGAATTCATTACTGTTGATATCGAAGATAATGTCGAAGTTATTGAGGATAGGGAAGAAGACTTGGTCTTCAGAGCACCTATCGTAACTGTGATGGGTCACGTCGATCACGGTAAAACATCTTTACTAGATTATGTTCGTAAAGAAAATGTTATTGCAGGTGAGTCAGGAGGAATTACACAGCATATTGGTGCCTACGGAGTAACTCTGGATAACGGTCAAAAAATAGCGTTCCTTGATACACCAGGTCACGAGGCGTTTACAGCAATGCGTGCACGTGGAGCTCAAGTTACAGATATTGCCATTATTGTGATTGCTGCAGATGATGATATCATGCCGCAAACAAAAGAAGCAATTAGCCATGCTCAAGCAGCGGGTGTTCCAATTATATTTGCTATAAATAAAGTGGACAAGCCAAATGCTAATCCTGAGAAAATCAAGGAGAAATTGGCAGGTATGAATTTGCTTGTTGAAGATTGGGGTGGAAAATACCAATCCCACGATATCTCAGCAAAAGTGGGAACAGGAGTTAAAGAATTATTAGAAAAAGTTCTATTAGAAGCGGAGGTTTTAGATTTGAAAGCAAATCCAAACAAAGCAGCTCAAGGAACTGTAGTTGAAGCCTTCCTAGATAAAGGGAAAGGATATGTCTCTACCATATTAGTACAACATGGTACACTTAAAGTAGGTGACTATATGTTGGCAGGAAAGCATCACGGTAAGATCAAAGCGATGCATGATGAAAGAGGAAATGTTGTTACGATAGCAGGACCATCTACTCCAGTATCTGTTTTAGGTCTTGACGGGGCTGCAACAGCGGGTGATAAGTTCAATATTTTTGAAGACGAAAAAGAAGCAAAACAAATTGCATCGAAACGTTCTCAATTAATGCGTGAACAATCAGTTCGTACACAACGTCATATTACTTTAGATGAAATTGGACGTAGAATAGCATTAGGTCAATTTAAAGAGTTGAACGTGATCCTTAAGGGAGATGTTGATGGTTCTGTTGAAGCATTATCTGACTCGTTTTCTAAATTATCTACTGAAGAGATTCAAATTAATATTATACATAAAGGTGTTGGAGCAATTACTGAAACTGACGTTATGTTGGCCTCAGCTTCTGATGCAATCATTATCGGATTTAATGTTCGTCCTGCTGGAAATGCAAGACAGTTAGCAGACAAAGAAGAAATTGATATTCGTTATTATTCTATTATCTATGCAGCTATCGATGACTTGAAGGATGCAATGGAAGGAATGCTAGCGCCTGAGATGAAAGAAGAAATTCTGGGTACTGCTGAAATTAGAGAGATATTCAAAATCTCTAAAGTAGGTTCAATCGCGGGTTGTATGGTTATGGACGGTAAGATCTCAAGAAATTCAAGAATCAGAATTATCCGTGAAGGAGTTGTGGTTCATTCAGGTGAGCTTATCGCACTGAAACGTTTCAAAGATGATGTCAAAGAAGTGGCTAAAGGCTATGATTGTGGTATCCAAATTAAAGGATACAATGATATCGAAGAAAGAGATGTTATTGAAGCTTACCACGAGGTAGCAATAAAAAAGAAATTGAAATAGAATTTCCAATATGTTTAATTAAAAATCCCGATTCGTCGGGATTTTTTTTGTTTTAAGTATTTTCCCCAATATAAGTATTACAAGAAAGAGCTTAAAAAAGAGCTTGGTTTATTTATAGTATTAATTTAGATTGTAGAAGCAGTTATGAGTAATATCTACAAAAGGATGCTAAGGTTTGAAGATATAACAGTGATTTTTTTAGAAGTTAAGATCTGAAAAATAATAATAATAATAATAATAGTGGAAAACTTTTACTTTAGCACGTGATATACTTTTATGATGAAAAATAAGATTCATTCTCAAAAACAAGCCCTCCCATAAGCTGAAAATCCCAGATTCAATATATGACAAGTTAGATGAGTTTACTATAGTAGAAAAGAATCTTCAAATAGTCATATAGATGCTTATAATTTAATAGGTAAAAAAAGTGATGGGTCTTGTTATTTGGTTGGTCTTTTGGAGGAACTTATATTGTGCATTACGTTAT
Source organism: Flavobacterium sp. W22_SRS_FP1 (assembly GCF_052113685.1). NCBI lineage: Bacteria > Pseudomonadati > Bacteroidota > Flavobacteriia > Flavobacteriales > Flavobacteriaceae > Flavobacterium > Flavobacterium sp. W22_SRS_FP1. The sequence continues at coordinate 131,050 of NZ_JBGQOE010000004.1, read as the reverse complement.
TAGATGTTTTCACAATCAGACAGAATTAAAAATTAAAAGGTGGTAGTTATTATTCATATCAATCTCTAGTCAAAACTTACGGCGCTGTCATAGCAAGAGGTTTACGAGTAAAAAAGTAACTGCCCAGTGTCTGTGTGGGAGTACTACTTTAGATAGTAACTTACCAGTTTGCTATCAATTTTCGTGCTTGCAGTAAGAGTGAGTTAAATTACATAGTAAATAGGAGGGTCCGCTACACGGTTAGTGTAAAAAAATGCACTTTAATGCGGACTGATTTTTTACTTTAACTTTTTTAACAAAATAATTCATGGCAAATTATTTCTGTGGTTTTATTAAAAGAGCATTTTCATATATTTTCTTGATTTCAATCAGATTTCGTTCCGCTTCGATGCGGTTTTTGAAGTTTCCAATCCATACTTTGTAATTTGGGGTGTTGAATACGATTGTTCCGTCAAGGTTTGCGAAAAGTTCCTTGCAGTCAATTAGTTCCTTTTTTGCTTTCTCTGCGTCTCCACTAATCACCTGTATTTTATAGCGCTCATTTACAGCTATTGAGGGGTTAATTTTTCTTTTTTCGTTCAACAATTGTTCAAACTTTGGGTCTTGTGTGATGTTGACATTTCGATCCTGAGCACTAGAATTAGCGCTTATAATACATAATGCAAAGGAGTAGGAAAGGACTATATTTGTTGGTGAAATTCTCATAAAGTGATGGTTTTTAGGCAAAAATAGTACTTAATGAGAGAATCGAAAAATTAATTACTATTTAGAACAAATATAAATTGAAATTAAGATTATTTTAGGGTTTTGTGAATAGTTCTTAAGTCGTATTTTTGTCGAAGTTTAAAATAGCGGATCAGTTTTTTACATAAGCGTTTATGGAAAGAGCTGTGACAATTTTTAGTAGATAATCATTATTAGTTATGAAAAAGGTGGGTAACCATAATTCGACCTCAAGGAAAATGCTTTTCAGTTTAGCTTTAATGCTGACGTTTTCCTTAACTTCAATTGCGCAAGTTGCTACTCCGGCAGCAGCAGCAGCTGAAGTTCCAGTAGCCACGCAAGGTGGTGACCCAATAAAGGGTAAAGAGCTTTTTAACTCAAATTGTGCTGCGTGTCACAAACTAGATGCTAAGGCAACAGGACCTATGTTAAGAGGTATCGCTTCAAAGCATGATATGCCTTGGCTTTATAAGTGGATTCATAATAGTTCTGCTTTAATTAAGTCTGGAGATGCTGCAGCGGTAAAGGTGTATGAAGAAAACAATAAAGCTGTAATGACCGCTTTTCCTGCGTTGTCAGAAACAGATATTGATGATATTATTGCTTACACTTCAGAACCAAAAGCGGAAGCTCCTGTTCCTGTAGCTGGCACTGCTGTTGCTGGTGCTGCTCAAGAAGGAGGTGTTTCTAATAATATAATCTTGGGTGCTCTTGCTCTTGTTATGACTGTGTTGGTGGTGATGTTGTTCTTAGTGAATAGTGTTCTTAGAAAAGTGGCTAAAGTAAATGGAATAGAAGTTGCTCCACAGGCTCCTACGACACCTATCTGGAAAGCGTTTGCTAAAAATCAATTTTTAGTTCTTGTAACTTCAATATTTTTATTGTTAGCTGGTGCTTATTTTGTCTATGGCTTTTTAATGCAAATAGGCGTAGATCAAAATTACGAGCCGATTCAACCAATTCATTATTCTCATAGAATCCACGCTGGCGATAATGAGATCAATTGTAAGTACTGTCACTCTTCAGCTAGAGTAAGTAAACATTCGGGGATTCCTTCGTTAAATGTTTGTATGAACTGTCATAAGAATATTGCGGAAGTAGCTGAATCAACAGCTACCCCTGAATACAGTAAGGCCTTCTATGATGAGCAAATTCAAAAACTGTATACTGCCGTAGGTTGGGATAAAACTACACAGTCTTACACTGGAAAAACAGAGCCGGTTAAGTGGGTTCGCATCCATAATTTGCCTGATTTTGTTTATTTTAATCACTCGCAGCACGTTACTGTTGCTGGAATAGAATGTCAGACTTGTCATGGTCCTGTTGAGACTTATGAAATTCAGAAACAATTCGCTCCATTAACAATGGGTTGGTGTATTAATTGTCACAGAAAGACTGAAGTTAAAATGAAAGGGAATGAATATTATACAAAAATTCATGATGAGCTTTCTAAAAAATACGGTGTAGACAAGTTGACTGCTGCTCAAATGGGTGGTTTGGAATGCGGAAAATGCCACTATTAATCAAATCATTAAGATTTTAATATTTATATACAATGTCATCAAACAAAAAATACTGGAAAAGTGTTGAAGAACTTGAAAATGGTTCTGTTGTTGAGGCGCTTAGAAATAACGAATTTGTTGAAGCAATTCCTACTGAAGAGTTTTTAGGAAATAGTGACGCACTGTCAACTTCTTCAACATCACGTCGTGATTTTTTAAAGTACGTTGGATTCAGTACTGCAGCAGCTACGCTTGCGGCTTGCGAAGGTCCTGTGAACAAGTCGATACCATACGTATTGCAACCAGAACAAATCATCCCCGGAGTAGCAGATTATTATGCGACTTCCGTATTTGACGGTTTTGATTTCGCAAACTTACTTGTTAAGACACGTGAAGGGCGTCCTATTAAAATAGATAATAATACTATCGCTGGTGCTAAATTTGCTGCTAATGCCAGAGTTCATGCTTCTATATTATCGTTATATGATAATATGCGTTTGAAACAACCGAAAGTTGGGGGTCAAACTTCAACATGGTCTGCTGTAGATGCAAAAATTAAAGCAAGTCTTGTCGATGCTAAAGCTGATGCAGGTCAGGTTGTCTTATTAACCAATACGTTAGCGAGTCCGTCAACTGAAAAGTTGATAGCCGAGTTTATTGCCTTAAATCCAAGTGCGAAGCACGTGGTTTATGATGCGGTTTCTTCATCTGAAGCATTAGATGCATTTGAGATTGTATACGGTGAAAGAGCCTTAGTAGACTATGATTTTTCTAAAGCTTCTCTTATTGTTTCTGTCGGTGCTGATTTTCTTGGAGATTGGCAAGGTGGTGGATACGATTCAGGTTATACCCAAGGTAGAGTTCCTAAAAACGGAAAAATGTCACGTCACATTCAATTAGAAGCGAACATGACTCTCTCTGGTGCTGCTGCTGATAAGCGTTTGGCTATGTCAACTGCAAATCAAAAGCAAGCTTTAGTACACATATACAATATTGTAACTGGCGCATCTGTTTCCGTAAATTTAGATGCTAAGTTTAAAGCGGAAGTAACAAAAGCCGGACAGCAATTGAAGGCCGCTGGATCAGAGGGACTTTTAGTTTCTGGTATTCAAGATAAAAATGCTCAATTATTAGTTTTGGCTATCAACCAGTTTTTAGCTAGTAAATCTTTCACTACTTCTGGGTCAAGGCAAATAAGAAAAGGTTCAAATGAAAAAGTATCTCAGTTAATTAAAGATATGAATGCGGGAAGCGTGCATACTTTGATAATGAGTGGTGTCAATCCAGTTTATACTTTGGCAGATTCAACATTGTTTGTTGATGGGCTCAAGAAAGTTAAAACTTCTGTTTCTTTAACTTTAAAGGAAGACGAAACTGCTTTGGTAAGTACCATTGCGGCTCCTGTCCCTCATTATTTAGAAGCTTGGGGTGATTTAAGCCTTACTAAAGGTACTTATAGCTTAACTCAACCAACGATACGTCCTTTATTCGATACAAAACAACTTCAAGATGTTTTAATGTCATTGAATGGAATGTCTGGTGATTATTACGATTATCTAAAAGCAAGTTCATCAGCGTTTATATCTGGTGCGACTTGGAATAAAATAGTTCATGATGGTGTTAATGTTGGAGTTTCTCAACCGCTATCTGCTGCTTCAGCTGATTATAGTTCTGCTGCTAATGCCTTAGCGCAATCGAAAGCTGCTGATGGTTTTGAACTAGTATTGTATACTAAAACAGGTATGGGTGACGGACAACAAGCTAATAACCCTTGGTTACAAGAGTTTCCAGACCCTATTACCAGAGTGTCTTGGGATAACTATGTTACCGTTTCGAATGCTGATGCTAAACAATTAGGATTGTCTAATGAGATCGTTGCAAATGGTGGTTTGAATGGAAGTTATGCTTCTATTACGACTGCTGATGGTTTGAAATTAGAGAATGTCCCAGTTATTGTTCAGCCGGGTCAAGCTGTTGGAACAATTGGTTTAGCTTTAGGTTACGGTCGTAAAGCTGCTTTAAAAGAAGAAATGCAGGTAGGTTTAAACGCCTATCCTTTATATAAAGGTTTTAACAATGTACAGCCTGTGACATTCGTTAAGGCAGACGGAGAGCATGAGTTTTCTTGTGTTCAAGGTCAAAAAACATTGATGGGTAGAGGAGATATTATCAAAGAAACTACTTTGGAGATATTTAATACTAAAGATGCTGAAGTTTGGAATGAAGTTCCAATGGTATCTTTGAACCATGAAGAAGTAAAAGCTACTTCAGTAGATTTATGGGATTCATTTGATCGTTCAATAGGACATCACTTCAATCTTTCTATTGATTTAAATGCTTGTACCGGTTGTGGTGCTTGTGTAATTGCCTGTCATGCTGAAAACAATGTTCCTGTTGTAGGTAAAGCAGAAATCAGGAGAAGTCGTGATATGCACTGGTTGCGTATAGATAGATATTATTCTTCCGAAGATACGTTTGAAGGGGATAATGAAAGAAAAGATAATATAGCTGGTTTGTCTGATTCGTTGTCTACTTTTAGTGAAATGGAAAAGGCAGGAGATAATCCTCAAGTTTCTTTTCAACCTGTAATGTGTCAACATTGTAATCACGCACCATGTGAGACAGTTTGTCCAGTTGCTGCTACTTCTCATAGTCGTCAAGGTCAAAATCATATGGCTTATAATAGATGCGTTGGTACTCGTTATTGTGCAAACAATTGTCCTTATAAAGTACGTCGTTTTAACTGGTTCTTGTATAACGAAAACAGTGAATTCGATTATCATATGAATGATGATTTAGGACGTATGGTTTTAAATCCAGATGTTAATGTTCGTTCACGTGGAGTTATGGAGAAATGTTCTATGTGTATTCAAATGACACAAGCGACAATTTTAAATGCAAAAAGAGAAGGAAGAGTTGTTGTCGATGGAGAATTTCAAACTGCATGTTCAAACGCTTGTTCTAACGGTGCAATGAAATTTGGAGATGTTAACGATAAAGAATCTGAAATCACTAAACTAGCCGAGGATGAGAGAATGTATCATCTTTTGGAACATGTTGGAACAAAACCAAATGTGATTTATCACGTTAAAGTTAGAAATACCTAGTACAATAAATTATTAATAAGAAACAAGATAAAGGATTATGTCGTCTCACTACGAAGCACCCATTAGAAAACCTTTAGTTATAGGTGATAAAAATTATCACGACGTAACAGTAGATGTAGCTGCGCCTGTGGAAGGTAAAGCAAACAAACATTGGTGGATTGTATTTTCAATCGCACTAGCTGCCTTCCTATGGGGAGTAAGCTGTATAATATACACTGTATCTACAGGAATTGGAACATGGGGATTAAATAAAACAGTTGGTTGGGCATGGGATATCACAAACTTCGTTTGGTGGGTTGGTATTGGTCATGCGGGTACTTTGATTTCGGCAGTATTGTTATTATTCCGTCAACGATGGAGAATGGCGATTAACCGTTCTGCAGAAGCAATGACAATATTCTCAGTTATCCAAGCTGGTTTATTCCCAATCATACACATGGGTCGTCCATGGTTAGCGTACTGGGTACTTCCGATACCAAATCAATTTGGATCCTTATGGGTGAATTTTAACTCACCTCTACTTTGGGATGTATTTGCAATTTCTACTTACTTGTCAGTATCATTAGTATTCTGGTGGACTGGTTTGTTACCTGATTTTGCAATGCTAAGAGATAGAGCGATAACCCCTTTCAATAAGAGAGTTTATTCTATACTTAGTTTTGGATGGAGCGGTAGAGCAAAAGACTGGCAACGTTTTGAAGAAGTATCTTTGGTACTTGCAGGATTAGCTACTCCACTTGTACTTTCTGTACATACTATTGTATCGATGGACTTTGCTACGTCAGTAATACCTGGATGGCATACTACCATATTTCCTCCATACTTTGTTGCAGGTGCGGTTTTTTCAGGATTTGCTATGGTAAACACATTGCTTATTATAATGAGAAAAGTATCTAATCTAGAAGCTTATATCACTATACAGCATATCGAATTGATGAATATTGTAATCATGATTACAGGATCTATAGTTGGTGTTGCTTATATTACAGAGCTTTTTATGGCTTGGTATTCAGGAGTTGAATATGAACAATACGCTTTTTTAAATAGAGCTACAGGTCCTTACTGGTGGGCATATTGGTCAATGATGACTTGTAATGTATTTTCACCTCAGTTTATGTGGTTTAAGAAATTAAGAACAAGTATTATGTTTTCTTTCATAATGTCCATTGTTGTAAACATTGGGATGTGGTTTGAAAGATTCGTAATTATTGTAACTTCATTACATAGAGATTATTTGCCATCTTCATGGACAATGTTTTCGCCAACATTTGTTGACATTGGAATTTTCATAGGAACAATAGGATTCTTCTTTGTTTTGTTTTTATTGTATGCTAGAACTTTTCCGGTGATAGCTCAAGCAGAGGTTAAAACAATATTAAAAGCAACTGGAGATAATTACATTAGAGAAAGAGCAGCTAATAAAGATTTACATCATGAGTAATAAAGTAATTTACGCCATTTATAATGACGATGATATATTGATGGATGCGGTTAAAAAAACCAGAGCAGCTCATCATCATATTGAAGAAGTTTTTTCACCATTTCCTGTACACGGTTTGGATAAAGCGATGGGTCTTGCGCCTACTAGACTTGCGATTTGTGCATTTTTATACGGTTGTGTAGGCATATCAGTAGCTACTTGGATGATGAATTTTATCATGATTCAAGATTGGCCGCAAGATATTGGTGGTAAACCAAGTTTTAGCTATATTGAAAATATGCCGGCATTTGTGCCAATTATGTTTGAATTGACTGTATTTTTTGCGGCGCATTTAATGGTGGTAACTTTTTACATGAGAAGTAAATTGTGGCCGTTTAAGCAAGCGGAGAATCCTGATGTTAGAACAACAGATGATCACTTCCTTATGGAGGTATCCGTTAACGATAATGAAGAAGAATTAGTTTCTTTTTTGAATACTACGGGAGCTGTAGAAGTTAAAGTAATAGAAAAGCATTAATTTAGATATGAAAAGGGTATATAAAATAACACTATTATTTGGCATAACTATTTTAGTAGCGTCATGTCAAAATAATTTAGCACCGAACTATCAGTACTTTCCTAACATGTACAAGTCAATAGGCTATGAAACGTATTCAGAGTCTAACGCTTTTAAAAATGGTAAAGAAGGTCAGCTTCCTGCCGCCGGAACTATAAAAAGAGGCTTTGAGGTTTACGAGTATGAAAATACTACGGAAGGTTATGAGCTAGCTAAAGCAAATCTTAAGTCGCCTTTAGATTCGTTGGATAGAAATTCAGGTAAAGGAAAAGAGCTTTATGAAATTTATTGCATTAGTTGTCATGGTTCAGCTGGAAACGGTAAAGGTGTTTTAGTTGAAAGAGAAAAGTTTTTAGGTGTTCCTAGTTATAAAGACAGACCAATAACCGAGGGTAATGTCTTTCATGTAGTAACTTATGGTTTAAACTCTATGGGATCTCATGCTAATCAGATAGACGCACATGAGCGTTGGTTAGTTGCTGACTACGTGATGAAACTTAAAAGCCAATTATAATTGTCCAACAAATTGATCGTTAAAGATATGTATACATTTTCAAGTAAATTAAAAACTTTCTCTGTAATCTTAATGGCCATAGGTCTATTAGGTATAGGTTATGGTTTTTGGACTGCACCAAAAGATATTCACGAAGTTGAAAACATACTCGCTTCTGAAGAAACCCATGGAACCCATGCTGAAGTAAAGCATGAGGTTTCTGACACTGCTGGCGAAAGTCACGCAGTTGCAGAAAATCATAGTGAAGTAAAAGATGCTTCGAAACACAATGAGCATTTAACTCATGTGCTACATCAACTACAGAATAAGCCATGGGCTGCCTTGTACGTTGCTTGTATTTTCTTCATGCTTGTTACAATGGGAGTGTTAGCTTTTTATGCTATTCAGCAAGTTGCATCAGCAGGTTGGTCCCCAGTATTGTTTAGAGTAATGCAAGGAATTACAGCTTATCTACCATGGGGTTCTGTTATATTTTTCATCATATTGGTACTTTGTGGGTTGCATTTTAATCATATCTTTATTTGGTTGGATCCTGAAGTAGTTGCTCATGATAAACTTATTGCTGGCAAAGCTGGATATTTAAACTTTCCTTTTTGGATTGTTAGAGCTGGGATATTTTTAATTGGATGGAACGTTTACAGGTATTATTCAGCTAAGAACTGTTTGGCGCAAGACGAATCTAAAGATGATAGTTTTTACAAAAAGAATTTCAACATTTCAGCGGGTTTCTTGGTTTTCTTCATCGTTACTGAATCTATCATGTCGTGGGACTGGATTCTGTCGATTGATCCACACTGGTTCAGCACACTATTTGGCTGGTATGTATTTGCGAGCTTTTTTGTAAGTGGTATTACTACTATATGTATGGTGACTTTGTACTTAAAATCAAAAGGCTACTTAGAACATGTTAACACCAGTCATATTCATGATTTAGCTAAATTTATGTTCGGATTTAGTGTTTTCTGGACGTACCTTTGGTTCTCGCAGTTTATGTTAGTTTGGTATGCAAATATTCCAGAAGAGATTACTTATTTTATTACAAGAATTGAATTGTATAATCTTCCGTTTTTTGGTGCTGTTGTTATGAATTTCCTTTTTCCAATATTGATACTAATAAATACAGATTTTAAAAGAATCTCGTGGATACTTGTTATGGCAGGTATAGTAATATTAGCTGGACATTATATTGATTTCTTTAATATGATTATGCCAGGTACAGTAGGAGACAGATGGTTTATTGGGGTTTCAGAAATTGCGTCAGTTCTTTTCTTTTTAGGATTATTTATATATACTGTTTTTACAGCCTTATCTAAAGTACCTCTTTTGCCAAAAAGAAATCCTTTCATAGAGGAGAGTAAACATTTTCATTATTAATATTTAAAGAAGTAAACAGATGACAAGTTTGTTGGTAATTATAGTTTTAGTTTTATTAGCTGTTGCTTTATGGCAATTGACTAAAATATTTGATCTTACTCAGGTAGGGACTGATCCGGATAGCTCTCAAGTAGCTTCCGATAAAGATAATAATGTACAAGGATATTTAATGTTTGGCTTTTTAGCCTTTATCTATATTTTTACAATTTATGGTTTATATACATGGGGGCCTCTCGTTCTCCATACTCCGGCCTCAGCTCATGGTGCGCAGGTTGATAATTTGATGAATATTACTTGGGTGCTTATTTTTATAGTTCAGGCATTTACGCAAGTTTTATTGTACTATTTTACTTTTAAATATAGAGGTAAAAAAGGTCAAAAGGCATTGTATTTCTCTGATAATAATAAGCTAGAGGCAATTTGGAGTTTTATTCCTGCAGTTGTGTTGGCAGGTTTAATACTATATGGTTTGTATGCATGGACAAACATTATGTTTATTGATGATGATGAGGATACAATCGTTGTTGAGCTTTATGCGCAGCAGTTTTATTGGACAGCTAGAGTTGCTGGAGAAGATAATGTTCTTGGTAAGGCGAACGTAAGATACATTCAAGGTATTAATACAGTTGGTGTAGATATGGCTGATCCTTATGCTCAAGATGACATTGTTGTTAAGGAGTTACATATTCCAAAAGGTAAAAAGATTCATTTCAAAATGAGATCTCAAGATGTTCTGCACTCTGCGTACATGCCATATTTTAGAGCGCAAATGAACTGTGTTCCAGGTATGGTGACCGAATTTGCTTTCGAACCAATTTATACTACTGCAGAATATAGACAGTTACCTTATATGATTGAAAAAGTAGCTAATATAAATGCGATACGCTCTAAGAAAAGTTTTGATTTAGTTGCAAAGGGTGAAGCTGGACTTGATCCATATGCGTTTGATTTTTTACTTCTTTGTAATAAAATATGCGGTGCTTCTCATTATAATATGCAAATGAAAATTATAGTAGATACTCCTGAAGATTACAAAAAATGGTGTTCAGAGCAAGTGAAACTAGCACAACAAGTGAATGAAGCATATGCTCCTGAAGCTGAAGGAGTAATAGATAGTGCGGATTCTTTGAAATCAAAAGATACTATGGCTGTTTCGAAAATGGCTGTGAATTAATTATTAAGAAAATTTAAAGTAAACATATATGTCAGCAGAAGTTCACGATAACGGACACGAACACGAACATCATCATAAAGATACATTCATCACTAAATATATTTTTAGTCTTGACCACAAGATGATTGCAAAACAATACCTAATTACGGGTATTATAATGGGAATTATTGGTGTAGGGATGTCTATGCTTTTTAGAATGCAGTTGGCATGGCCTGAGCAGTCCTTCAAAATATTTAATGTTTTATTGGGTGATAAATGGGCTCCAAATGGCGTAATGGCTAATGATATTTACTTATCCTTGGTTACTATTCACGGAACAATCATGGTGTTCTTCGTTTTAACAGCTGCTTTAAGTGGTACTTTTAGTAACTTGTTGATACCACTTCAACTAGGTGCGAGAGATATGGCTTCTGGTTTTATGAATATGATATCATATTGGCTTTTCTTTTTGTCAAGTGTAATAATGATCGCATCTTTGTTTGCTGAAGCGGGACCTGCGAATTCAGGTTGGACTATATATCCGCCATTAAGTGCTTTGCCCAAAGCGATTGGTGGATCAGGTTTGGGAATGACTTTATGGTTAATATCTATGGCTATATTTATTTCATCGTCATTGATGGGTTCGTTGAATTATATCGTTACTGTGATTAATTTAAGAACTAAAGGAATGTCAATGACAAGAATGCCGCTTACGGTATGGGCTTTTTTCGTAACTGCTATTATTGGTGTTGTTTCATTCCCTGTTCTTTTATCAGCAGCTTTGTTGTTGATTTTTGACAGAAGTTTTGGCACTTCCTTTTTCTTATCAGACATTTATTTAGCAGGTGAAGTTTTACATTATCAAGGTGGTTCTCCAGTATTGTTTGAACATTTATTTTGGTTTTTAGGACATCCTGAGGTCTATATAGTATTACTTCCTGCGTTAGGAATTACTTCTGAAGTTATAGCTACAAACTCTCGTAAACCTATTTTTGGTTATAGAGCTATGATCATGTCTATTATAGCCATTGGTTTCTTATCAACTATAGTTTGGGGACATCACATGTTCGTTTCAGGAATGAATCCATTCCTAGGTTCAGTGTTTACTTTTACTACTTTGTTGATTGCAATTCCATCTGCTGTAAAAGCCTTTAATTATATTACTACTCTCTGGAAAGGTAACTTACAATTAAATCCAGCGATGTTGTTTTCTATAGGATTAGTTTCAACTTTTATTACTGGAGGTTTAACAGGTATTATTTTAGGAGACAGTACGCTAGATATAAATGTGCATGACACTTATTTCGTTGTTGCTCACTTTCACTTAGTAATGGGTATTTCTGCTCTTTACGGTATGTTTGCTGGTATATATCATTGGTTCCCTAAAATGTTTGGTAGAATGTTAAATAAGAATATGGGATATGTTCACTTTTGGGTAACTGCTGTTTGTGCTTACGGAGTGTTTTTTCCAATGCACTTTATTGGTTTAGCAGGTTTACCAAGACGTTATTATACGAACACTAACTTTCCATTATTTGACGACTTACAAAATGTAAACGTTTTGATAACGTTGTTTGCCTTAGTTGGAGGAGCTTTTCAATTGGTGTTTTTATATAATTTTTTCAGTAGTATATTCTACGGTAAAAAATCAGTACAGAATCCTTGGAAGTCTAATACGCTTGAATGGACAACTCCTGTAGAACACGTGCATGGTAACTGGCCAGGTGAACTTCCAGAAGTTCATAGGTGGCCTTACGATTATAGTAAGCCTGGACATGATGAAGATTTTGTTCCTCAAAATGTACCAATGAAACCTGGTGAAGAGGTTTTACATCACTAGATTTAGAAATATTTAAAATGCCTTTCAATTTGAAAGGCATTTTTTTTTACTTATAAGTTTGTCATATCTTTGCTACATGAATGAAAATTTAGATCCAACAGCCAACGGGTATAATTCGGAAGAATTAGATCTTGAGAAAAAATTAAGACCCTTATCATTTGATGATTTTGCGGGGCAAGATCAGATTTTAGAAAATCTGAAGGTTTTTGTTCAAGCGGCTAACCAAAGGAACGAAGCTTTAGATCATACCCTTTTTCATGGCCCTCCAGGTCTAGGTAAAACTACTTTGGCCAATATATTGGCTAATGAGTTGCAAGTGGGTATTAAAATTACATCGGGACCAGTGTTAGATAAGCCTGGCGATTTGGCGGGTCTATTAACCAATCTTGAGGACAGAGACGTTTTATTTATAGATGAGATTCATCGTTTAAGCCCGATTGTTGAAGAGTACCTTTATTCAGCAATGGAAGATTTCAAGATCGACATCATGATTGAATCTGGGCCTAATGCGCGCACCGTACAGATCAATCTTAATCCATTTACGTTAATAGGAGCAACAACACGTTCAGGTCTGCTAACAGCTCCAATGAGAGCCCGTTTTGGGATCTCGTCTAGATTACAATATTACACAGCTGAGCTATTGACGACAATAGTGGAACGAAGTGCGTCTATTTTAAAAATGCCAATTTCTATGGAAGCTGCTATCGAAATTGCGGGAAGAAGTAGAGGAACACCCCGTATCGGTAATGCGTTGTTACGTCGTGTACGTGATTTTGCACAAATAAAAGGAAACGGTACTATTGATATTGAAATAGCAAGATATGCTTTGAAAGCTTTGAATGTGGATGCACATGGTTTGGATGAAATGGATAACAAAATACTGACCACGATTATCGATAAATTTAAGGGCGGTCCCGTCGGATTATCTACTTTGGCAACTGCGGTTTCTGAAAGCAGCGAAACTGTTGAAGAAGTGTATGAGCCTTTCTTAATTCAGGAGGGTTTTATAATGAGAACGCCAAGAGGTAGAGAAGTAACAGACAAGGCGTATAAGCATCTTGGTAGGATTAAAACAAATGTACAAGGTGGCTTATTTTAGTCCTAGCGTTTGTTTTAGCTAGGTACTTCAAACTTTTAGAGAAATCGAGGTTAGTAAAAATTCTGCTTTGAAGTAAGCAACAGTGTGCCTATCAATTTTATTTTCTCTCAATAGATAGGGATTATTGTCAAACCTTTAATAACAGAATTATCACTAAAACCGATCATACACAATTTATAAAGTCCGAGGCGATGCGTCTCGGGTTTCTATCCTGTGGCATTGCTAAGGCTGGGTTTTTAGAAAAGGAAGCGCCAAGACTGGAGAATTGGCTAAATAACAATAGTCATGGCAAAATGTCTTATATGGAGAAGAATTTTGACAAGCGATTGGACCCAACTTTACTTGTCGACGACGCCAAAACCGTCGTTTCTCTTTTGTTAAATTACTATCCGGAACAATTTCAGAATCCGGATTCTTATAAAATTTCAAAGTATGCCTATGGACAAGACTACCATTCTGTTATTAAGGAGAAGTTAAAAGAACTACTTTTTTCTATCCAATCGAATATTGGTGAGGTTTCAGGTCGAGCTTTTGTTGATTCCGCTCCGGTTTTAGATAAAGCTTGGGCTGCTAAAAGTGGTTTGGGTTGGATTGGTAAAAACAGTAATTTGCTTACGCAGAAGGTAGGTTCATTTTATTTCATTGCTGAACTGATAATAGATTTGGATTTGGATTATGATAACGCAACAACTGACCATTGCGGCAGTTGTACAGCGTGTCTGGATGCCTGTCCCACAGATGCGATTGTCGCCCCTTATGTTGTAGATGGAAGCAAGTGCATTTCTTATTTTACAATTGAGCTTAATGAGAATATACCTTCAGAGATGAAAGGTAAATTTGAGGATTGGGCATTTGGTTGTGATATCTGTCAAGACGTATGTCCGTGGAATAAGTTTTCAAAAGCACATAATGAACCTTTGTTTAATACGAATCCTGATTTACTATCAATGTCTAAAAGAGATTGGGATGAAATTACTGAGGAAACCTTTAAGGCAGTATTTAAAAGCTCCCCTATAAAAAGAACAAAGTTTCAAGGACTCAAACGAAACATTGAGTTTTTAAAATAGAGGTTAATGAGATAGTAGGAATTTTAAATGTTTTATTTACAAATTTATCCACTATATTTTTATAGATGACTCTCTCGTTATTAGTGTTGTTTCTAACTCAATAGTTCTAGGGATAAATGCTTTACCCACTTTATGGCAATTCATTTCTTCTAACAGTAAATTAAAAGCTTCTATGCCCATTGAATGACTTGGCTGGTCAACAGTACTTAATTTTGGAGTAAGCACTTGCGATATGAACCAGTTACTAAAACCTATTACCGCCACTTGTTGAGGAACTTTCACTTTGTTATCATTAAAATAGGTGAGGACGCCAGCAGCAACTAAATCTGTAATTGCAAATACGCCGTCCACATCGGGATGCTCACTTAAAATTTGTTTTGCAAAATCGATTCCTTCCTGAAAAGTAACGCTTTCACATGCGTACACTAGTTTTGAGTCAAAAGGTATATTGTTCTTTTCTAATGCTTTTTTATATCCAATAAAACGATCAATGGCATTCTGAGGATTTAATGGACCTCTAATATGAGCTATTTTTCGGCACCCATTATCAATTAAATGCTGAACTGCGCTAAAAGCTGCTTTTTGATCATCAATAATTACTTTAGAACATCTAGAAAGTTTTGATATTTTATCAAACATTACAAAGGGTATTTTTCGGTTAATTATTGCCCTTATGTGATCGTCGTTATTTGACTCGTTCGAAAGTGACATCAGTATTCCGTCTACTCTTTTATTTATAAGTAGTTCCACTTGTTTTTTCTCTAGTGCTAAGGTTTCGTTAGACTGTAGAATAATAACTAAATACTCGTTTTTTTCTGCTTCATCAATAATGGCATTGATAACATTGGAAAAAAAGTGGTGGACTACTTCGGGCACGATCAAGCCGATAGTTTTTGACTCCCTAGTTCTTAGGTTGACTGCAAAACTATTAGGGGTATAATGTAATTCTTGTGCAAGTTCAATAACAGCTTTCTTGGTTTTTTCGCTAACATCGGGATAGTTCTTTAACGCTTTAGAAACTGTTGTTATCGAAATGCCTAATTTGGCGGCAATTTCTTTAAGAGTGATGTCTTTCATGAAATAAATTTCTGATAGTTTGAAGGTATAAAGTATCTCTTTATTTAATTAGTCGATTGTGTGAAACCTTGTCTACTTTTGGATTACACTAAAAATGTTACTTTATCACCTAATTTATTTAGTACCAAGGTATAGATTTTAATTCAAGATTTCCTTTAAATTAAACAAATATATTCGTGATAGCTTAAAACTTTGTGATTTTTTCGCGTTACAGTAAGATAGTTAATTCTTAAAAATATAAAAGACTTAATATCCCTAATTTTTTAAATGTAGATTATATTAATTTACCAATTATCAGCTATTAAGCAGATCCTCTTTCTATTATACTTGTTTCTAATTCTATTGACTGATAACAAATGGGCTCGTTGTTCTTTTTAAGTTCTATTTCATCAAATAAGATGGAAGCTGCTTTTTTTCCTATTTCGTATCCAGGTTGATCGATTGTAGTTAGTTTAGGACTAATTACTTGAGACATAAACGAGTTGCAAAACCCAAAAACGGCAATTTTTTTAGGGATTTCGATGTTCACATCATTTAAATACTTGACTATGCCAATAGCCACTAAATCTGTTATGGCAAAAATAGCATCTAAATCAGGATGTTCAGCTACAGCTTGTTGCGCATTTTTGTACCCATCTTCGAAATCGGTATTGTTATCGCAGAAGTATACTAAAGAAGAATCATACATAATATTATTATCTTCAAGTGCTTTTTTATACCCGAGAAAGCGGTCAATAGAATTTTGAGGCATCAATGATCCTCGAAAGTGTGCAATCTTTTTGTGTCCTTTTTTTATAAGATAATGTACTGCGTCATAAGCAGCTTTTCTGTCATTGATTACGACTTTAGAACAGTTAATCAATTTCGCTATTTTGTCAAAAAGAACAAGCGGTGTTTTGTTATTTATTATGTTTTTAATGTGTTCAAACTCTCCAGTTTCGTTTGAAAGTGACATGAGAATTCCATCTACTCTTTTATTAATTAAAAGTTCGATTTGTTTTTTTTCAACATCTAATTTTTCATTAGAGCGCAAAAGGATGACAAGAAAATCCCTTTTTTGAGCCTCCGCCAGTACTCCCTCAAATACTTTTGAAAAAAAATTATAGTCCACAGTTGGTATGATCAGTCCAATAGTTTTCGATTGCCTTGTTCTTAGGTTTACAGCAAAGCTGTTAGGGGTGTAATTTAGTTTATTAGCTAAATCGATAATTTTTTTTTTAGTTTTTTCGCTAACATCAGGGTAGTTTTTTAGCGCCTTTGAAACTGTAGTTATAGATACTCCTAATTGGCTTGCAATTTGTTTTAGCGTTACTTCTTTCATTTATGGACCACTGGATTTAGAACATATAAAAACTGATTCTTCAAAACAAACGTACAATTTTATTCATTGTAATTATTCTAAAGAAACAGTTATGTTTAAAATTCGATCTTCAATTATGATGAAATAGGCCTCAAGTATTTCTCAGGAAATTAATTTAGCTCAATTATCATTGCTTCATATGGTCTTAGTAGACTATTTTTAAGTTTTTTGTAGTCGTTATAATTATTCAATATTATTTCAAGGTTTCCTAAATTGAGATTTAAATTATAGTCAGCGATTTTATCTGTAAAGTTCAATAATATCAATAGTTTCTTGCCGTTTAATTCCCTAGTATAGCTGTAAACGTTTGGGTTTTCTCTGTCTAACAAGCTATACTTGCCATAAACAAGAACGGGATTTTGTTTGCGTAATTGAATTAGTTTTCGAAAATAATTTAATACTGATTTCGGGTTAATTTCTTGCGCTTCAGCATTTATAACTTCGAAGTTCGGATTTGCTTTTAACCATGGTTTTCCTGAAGTAAATCCGGAGTTTGAAGTTGTATCCCATTGAAAGGGGGTTCTGCTATTATCCCTTGCTGTTTGCTTTTGGGCTTCCAAAAAGGATTCCAAATCTCCTCCTTTATTTTTTAGATTAATATATTTATTACGAGTTTCTAAATCTCGATATTCGTCAATCGAGTTAAATCTCGGATTTACCATCCCTAACTCATCCCCTTGATAATAAAAGGACGTCCCTCTCATAGTCAATACAAAAGTGGAAAGCATTTTAGATGAAATTTCTCGAAATTCATTAGAATCATTCCCAAACTTGCTTACCATTCTGGGCTGATCATGATTAGCAAGAAAAATAGCCAGCCATCCCTTGTCTTTAAACTCAGTGTCATAGCTTGAAAATATTTCTTTGTATTTTACAAGACCAAAGTCAGTGAGATGCCTTCCTATTTCTACACTTTCAAAATGATAAGCGATGTCTAATTCTTTTCGGTCTGGATCAACAAATTTCATAGCCTCAATAGGGGAACTCCCAGCTCCTTCAGCTACAGTCATCATATCGTATTTACTTAAAACTTCCCTATTCATTTCTTGAATATACTCATGTAGTCGAGGACCATTGCCGTAATACTTTATGATTTCTGCAGGCTTGTCTACTATTTCTTTAGGCAATTCCGGAAAACTAGTGTCTTTTGAAATAAATTGAAAAGCATCCATTCTAAATCCATCGATTCCTTTATCAAGCCAGAACTTCATTATCTCATAAACATCATTTCTTAGCCTTGGATTTTCCCAGTTCAAATCTGGCTGTTTTTCGGAAAAATAATGTAAATAGTAGGAGTCTGTCGTTAGGTCATACTTCCAGGCATCACTGTTTACGTCAAACCAGCTCCATCTGTAGTTCGGTTTTCCTTTTTCGGCTGGCCACCAATGGTAATAATCCCGATACGGGTTGTCTCTCGAGCTTTTGGATTGTAGGAACCATTCATGTTCATCACTACTATGGTTGACTACTAAGTCCATAATTAATTTAATTCCTCGTTTATGCAGTTCCTGCAGTAAAAGATCAAAATCTTCCATAGTCCCAAAATCGGGCATTATTTCCCGATAATTACTAATGTCATATCCATTGTCGTCATTTGGAGAAGCGTAAATGGGATTCAGCCATACAGCATCTATCCCTAGATTTTGCACATAATCGAGCTTGGATATAATACCTTTAAGATCTCCCACACCGTCGCCGTTACTATCCTTAAAACTTCTTGGGTATATTTGGTAAACAACAGCTTCCTTCCACCATTTTGAATCTTTAACGGGGATTATTAAATTTTTATTGATTTGAGTGTTTATAGGCATGCTTAAAGAGAATTGTGTTAGTATATAAATAGGGCGGTATTCAAAAAAATCTATATCGGATTCATAAATCTAATAATATCAGCATTTAATATTTGTGGGTTTGCGCCCTCTTTTTCTGCCACAAGTGCTCCTAAAGCACATGCGAAATCAATAGCTATTTGAGGGTCATTTTGGGTTAATAGTTTACTAATTAAACCTGCCAAAAAAGAATCTCCAGATCCAACAGTGTCTATTACCTTGACTTCGTAACCACTATTATAATAAAACGTACCGTCATAATATAAAACTGCACCGTGGCTCCCCAATGTGACGCAGATACGGTTTGTATTTGTTAACTCGGCTATATAAAGGATGTTTTGCTTTAAAGAATGATAAGGTGAATTAAGAAATTTGCTTATTTCGTATAATTCTTCGTCATTAAATTTTATGAAATCTGACTGCATCATCAAATTAGTAAGCACTTCTTTCTTGTAAAAAGGAGAGCGAAGGTTCGCATCAAACACTTTGTACTTTGCGCAGCCTAATAATTTCACCAAAGTTTTAAAGGAAGTTTCGTCTCTGCAAACAAGACTACCGTAAATAAAGGCAGCTGCTTTTTTTACTAGATTTTCTATTTCTAGATTGCATTCTATTTTATCCCAAGCTACTGGATAATTAATAGTGTAAGATGCCGATCCTTTATCGTCAAGTTGAACAACTACTTCACCGGTTTTGTGAGTGGGGTCGACTTGAATATTAGCGGTGCTTACTTTATTTTTGTTTATGAAAGAAAGTAGCTCTTTACCAATTTCATCATTTCCAATACGACTTATTATTTGGGTGTCAATGCCTAGTGATGAAAGACGTAAAGCTACATTTAATGGTGCTCCCCCAATTTTCTTGTGAGTTGGAAATACATCATACAATACTTCTCCAAAACAGACAACGTTTACTTTTTGAGAATTACTTTCCATTGTTTAGCATTTTATGTTCTAGTTCTTCAAGGGACAAGCCTTTGGTTTCTGGCATCATAAATAAGACAAAGATGAATTGTAATACCATCATAAAAGCAAGGAAGGCAAATATGGGCCACGGATTTACTTTGAATAAATCGATTACCACAGGTCCTGCCAAAGTTATCAAAGCTGCAAAGATCCAATGTATTCCTGTTCCAAATGATTGTCCATTTGCTCTAACGTTATTTGGGAATATTTCGGAAATAAAAACCCAAATAACCGCTCCTTGACCGATGGCATGAGAAGCAATAAACACAAGAATAGAGACCATTAATACGTCTGGTCCTAGATTATTAAGAAAGGCTAAGGCAACCATCCCTAAACTTAAAATATAACCAATTGACCCTATTACCATCAGCTGCCTTCTTCCCAAAACATCAATTAACTTCATACCAGCCAGAGTAAAAATTAGATTTGTAACCCCAATTAAAATGGAATTCATTAGCGATTCTTTAGATCCTAATCCTGCCATTTCTAATATTTCAGGGGCATAATATAATATAAAATTAATACCAGATAGCTGATTGAAAAAGGCAATTAAAAAAGCAAGAATTAGGGGTAATTTATATCTGTATGAGAATACTGTTTCTTTAAAAGTAGAATCTTCAATAAGGTCGTTTTTTATTTCGTAAAAATTGTCCAAAGCATCATCTTTACTGTAAATCATTTCTAGCACTTTCATTGCGGTTACATCGTCTCTTTTGTTTAGAATTAACCACCTAGGGCTATCTGGTATTTGAGTGATAATTATGCTGTAAACTAATGCAGGTAAAGCAACAATCCCGATCATCCAACGCCAGTCGTTAGCCCCTCCAAAACCTTCAAGTAAATAATTAGAAAAGAAGGCAATTAAAATACCGAAAACGATATTAAACTGAAATAAAGTCCCCAGTTTACCTCTGTTTTCTGGGGTAGAAATTTCGGATATATAGATCGGTGCGGCTACTGAAGACGCTCCTACACCAATACCACCTATAAATCTGAAAAAGGAAAAAAAGTAGGGATTCGGTGCCAATGCCGAACCAATAGCCGATACTAAAAATAATATTCCAATCCAGAATAAAGTTTTTTGACGGCCCCATTTGTCACAAGGTATTCCTCCCAGTAATGAACCAAGTACAGTTCCCCATAATGCCATAGACATAATGAAGATGCCATGAAATAAGGGCGTTGTGTTCCATAATTCTTTTATAGGTAAGTTTGCTCCGGAGATGACAACAGTGTCAAACCCAAATAAAAATCCTGCCACCGCTACGGTGAGAGACCAGTTTCTAACTTTATTCATTGACTTTGGTTTATTGGTTTGGTTTTCAGTTTAATTTTTATCCCAAATGCTTTTTATATAGTTGATTGAAAAAGCGTTGATTTCTTGATTTTCAGTAGATGAGATAGTCAGTTTAGTATATGGTGTGCTTGGAAAAATTTGCTCAGTAAAACTATATATTCCGCCATCTAAAAAGATTTCGATTGAAGACCAATCCATGATGATTTGGTAATCGATAGTACTCGAACCTACATTAGGTACAGCTGTATTATGAATTTGTTTGCCAAAACTTTCTTCAAAATTTACTATTCCAGAATGACGTCTGTCTATAGAAAATATTTTTTGTTTTGAGTCGTATTCTATCACTAATGAATCTTTGGCGTTATTTGAGAAAACGAGCTTTAAATCCTTGGCTTCTGCTATAAATTTAATTTCAGATTGGTTGAAGTTGGGGTAGTTAATTTCTACTTTTTCATCTGCTTGTAATTTGATTGTTTTATGCGAATACTCCTGCTTTAATTGGTTTTTTAATTGCTCAATAGGAGTGCTTTTTAAGACATAATCATTATTTGTTTTTATAAGGGATAGCTCCCTTGGCAGAGTCATAGCACTGCGCCAATTTTTAGTTGGAGTATCTCTTGCATAACTCCAGTTGCTCATCCAACCAATAAAAACACGCTTATCATCAGGGGTATTGTTATAGGTCACTCCTGCATAATTATCCGTTCCATGATCAATCCACTTGATGTCTTTTTGATCTGTTTTAAAACTTTTACCGTTATATTCTCCAATAAAATATTGAGTTCCCGAACCTCCATTTGTGGCGCCGGGGTTAATGCTTATGAGCAATACCCATTTTTCTTCTTTAGAGTCGGCTACTTTTAGTTTGAAAATATCAGGACATTCCCAAACACCTCCGTGAGCTCCTGATTTTTCCCCAAATTCACTTTCAAATTGCCAATTAATTAAATTTTTTGATGTGAAAAATTCGGCATGGTCACCTGCTACTAAAACTAAATTCCATAGATTCGTTTCTGGGTTCCAGAATGCTTTTGGATCTCTGAAATCTTTTTGTGTGCTGTTTTTTATTATTGGGTTTCCATTGTACTTTAGCCACGTATTGCCTTCATCTAGACTGTAAGCGAGTCCTTGTGTTTGAAAATCTTTTCTACCAGATTTTTCTCCCTTCATATTATGGTAGGTAAAAATGGCTATCATAGGAGGATTCTCTTTTGTGCCTAAACCAGAAGTATTTTTTAAATCAATAACTGCACTCCCTGAAAATATCAGTCCAATTGCGTCTGGGAATAATGCTATTTTTTTGTAGTTCCAATGAATCAAATCAGTACTAGTGGCGTGTCCCCAATGCATAGGTCCCCATACGATATCATCTGGATAATACTGGTAAAATAAATGATAGACTCCTTTATGATAAACCATCCCATTTGGATCATTCATCCATTTTTTTTCTGGTGTAAAATGAAATTGGGGACGAAAAGGCTCACTGTGAATTTTTGAGGAGTCAACTACTATTTCTTGATTAGAATTGATCACTATTGCTGTTTTTTCTGATGTATCAATACAAGAGTGCAGTGTTAATGCGAGTAGTAAAGTGCCAAAAAATAATCTTTTATACATTAAATTAAGGTTTTAATTTTTTTCAGATAAAATTAAGATTCATTTTGAATTAATTGTATTTGAAAAAATCGATAACGTTTTCGAAAAAACGAAAACGTTATCGATTTTGATTTTGATTAAAACAAGAGGCGTTATGTAATATTTTACATAAGTTTGAAACTTATTTAAATAGCAAAATACTATGATTTCAAATGTAAAAAGTTTTTTATTGATGATTTTAGTTAGTCCCGTTATTTTTGGGCAAGCGAAATCAGATGAATGGCATTTATCTGCTAACTCGAGAGAAAATTATTATGGAGTTGCAATGGCAAATGGCCAAATAGGAATTGTGACGGATGATACGCCGTTAAAAACTAAGGAGATAATCCTTAATGGAGTTTATGAAGGTAGTCCTGAAAATGGAATTAGCAGAATCGTCAGAGGAATTGAATTTTTGAACCTTCATCTATCAATAAACAATGAAGAAATAAAGTCGGATAATATTGATAACTGGAATCAAGTGATTTCTATGAAGGAGGGTACAAGTACTACCTCGTTTACGTTTAAAGATTTGGTTGCTGTAGATTATACCATTTTAGCTAATAGAGCTATTCCATATTCAGCCATGGCGATTGTAGAAATTACTCCTAAGAAAGATATTGAAATAATTGCGAATAATTATATGGTCGTTCCAGATGAATTAAAGGATGTCAAAAGTCAATTTAGAGTGCTCAAAGATAATCAGTATTTGATGCCAGTTTTTGGTACTACGGCAAAAACATTATTTGGGAAACATACCGTTGCTGCTTCAACGACATTTTTATTTGATGGGGAAAGCGAAACTTTGAAGCAAACGGGAAATGAAGTTGGCTTTTCTAAAAAACTACTCAAGGGAAAAAAATATAGGTTTGCCATCGCAGGCGGTATTTGTACCACTAAGGATTTCACCGATCCGTTAAACGAATCCGAAAGACAACCTATTTATGCATTACAGGAAGGAATAGATAAATTATTAGACAAGCATAAAAAGGCTTGGGCCGAATTGTGGAAAACAGGAGATATTCAAATCGAGGGAGATTTAGATGCGCAGCAACGCGTACGATTTGCTTTGTATAATTTGTATTCTTTTATACGTCCTGAAACCAGACAGAGCATTGCTCCTATGGGCTTGTCATCTCAGGGATACAACGGACATATTTTTTGGGACTCTGAACTTTGGATGTACCCAACGCTTTTAGCTTTGCAACCTGATATGGCAAAATCATGTTTGGATTATCGTTCTGATCGTTTGCAGAAAGCCAAGCAAAAGGCAACTGTCTATGGTTATAAAGGGGCTATGTTTCCTTGGGAATCTGACGACACTGGAGAAGAAGCGACACCTACTTGGGCTTTAACTGGAATTTTTGAGCAACATATCACTGCAGATGTTTCTATCGCTTTTTGGAATTACTATGCTTACACACAAGATAAAGCGTGGTTAAAAAAAGAATGGAATGTTTTGAAGGAGACAGCGGATTTTTGGGTGAGTAGAGTAGTTAAAAATAAGGACAATAGTTATTCTATCTTAAATGTTGTTGGAGCAGATGAATATGCCCAGCATGTAGATGATAATGCGTTTACAAATGCATCAGCTATTGAATCTTTAAAGAATACAATTAAAGCGGCTACAATTCTTGGAGAGCCAATTGATCCTCGGTGGGCAGTCGTATCAGATAATTTAGTCATACATGTTAAAAATGGAATAACTCAAAATTATAAAGGATATAATGGCCAAATAATAAAACAAGCGGATGTGAACTTATTAGCATATCCTTTGAATGTAATAACAGATAAAAAACAGATCGAAAAAGATTTGGAGTATTATGCAGCTAAGATTGACCCGAAGGATGGACCAGCTATGGCATCTGGAGTACTATCTGTTCTATATGCCCGCTTAGGTGATAAAGAGAAAGCCTATAGTTATTTTGTAAAATCGTATATGCCTAACAGCCGTCCCCCTTTTGGTGTTTTTTCTGAGTCAGCTAACAGTAATAATCCATATTTTGCTACAGGAGCTGGAGCCATGCTTCAAGCTGTCATCTATGGTTTTGGTGGAGTGGAACAAACGGATATGGGATTGAAGTATAATAAAGGCCTTTTGCCTAAGCAATGGAAATCACTAAAAATAATTGGTCTTGGAGTAGATAATAAAACAATTAGCATAGAATAGTATACGCTTAGGAGTATCTTATTATTTGTAGCCTTCTAGATCCGCATCATCAAAAATATGATCCGGATCTAGAAGGCTCATTTTTTTCAAGATAGCCATCAAATTTAAGGAAGGGGTTTTTTGATTCATTTTTACAAACGAGAGTTTATTTTAGAAAAACGATTTGTGTTGGAATTGATGAATAGTTAGAGAAAATAAGAAAATGATAATTATTCTTCAACGATTTTCTTAAGGAAGATCATTTTTTGACAAAAACGCAAAGTTTTTTCGCTGCATAACGATATAAAGTAAGTATATCCAATATTTTAAGCTTTTTTATTATACTTTATATAATTTTTATATTAATTTTTTGAAGTATTAATTTTAGAATCGAAAACGTTTTCGGCGGTTCGAAAACGTTATAGTTGTTATGTTTCTCAAAATTTCCACAAATTTTATTTAAGTTTGAAATTCATTAAACAAAACCATTTAAACAAATTATTAACCAACTTATTTATTACGTATGAAAAATAGTCTACTAAAGGGCTTGATGGTGTTTCTAACGGTACTTTGTACAAGCATGGCCTATTCGCAAGAAGTGTCCGGTACAGTATCTGACTCCAGTGGTCCGCTTCCGGGGGCTTCAGTATTAGTTAAAGGAACAACAAATGCAACCCAAACTGATCTCGATGGAAAATTTACCATCAGAAACGCTGGTGCTAATGCAGTTTTAGTTATTAGTTACATTGGTCTTAAAACTCAAGAAGTAAATGTAGCAGGAAAAACTTCAGTTAAAATTGTCTTAAAAGAAGACTCAGCTGAATTAAAAGAAGTAGTCGTTATTGGTTACGGTTCTGTAAGGAAAAAAGATGCAACTGGAGCAGTTGATCAAATTGGAGCTAAAGATTTTGATAATGTAGCCGCAGTTAACCCAGCTGAACTTCTAAGAGGTAAAGTGGCAGGTGTTCAAATTACTTCCTCAAGTGGAGAGCCAGGTGCTTCAAATTCAATTAGAATTCGTGGTAATGGTACTTTGCGTGGTGGTAACGGTCCTCTTATTGTTGTTGATGGTGTACCATTAGCCGGAGGTGATGTTTCTGCAGGTGGAGCTAATATGAATTTAGGTACCATGACTGCTAAAGATCCATTAAGTTTTATCAATCAAAATGATATTGCAAGCATGACTATTTTGAAGGATGCTTCTTCTACTGCTATATATGGTGCTAGAGGGGCTAATGGGGTAATTATTATTACAACTAAGAAAGGGAAAAATAAAGAGCCGGAATTAAATTATTCTACTTCTTACACCACTTCTTCTTATGCTTCTAAATTTAAAGTTTTATCTGCTGACGAATTTCGTGCATCTGCACCAAATCTTGATGCAAACGACTTTGGTGACTCATTCGATTGGGAGAAAGCAGTATTGCAAACAGGAAATACTTTGAATCATGATTTATCCTATGCTAGTGGTACAGACAAATCTAATACTAGAGTATCTTTAGGTATGTCTAATACTGATGGTATTGTGAGAAATACAGGTTTAGATAAAGTTACTGCGAGTTTTTACAACTCAAATGATTTCTTTGACGGTAAAGTAAAATTAGAAACGCGTCTTGCTTACTCTAATATCAAAGATAAAAGGGGTTTGATTACCAATGATACTGGATACATAGGTAACTTATTAAGTGCAGGTTTATGGTGGAATCCAACTCGTTCTCCTTACGATGCAACTCAACCAGGAGGTTTTACAAGAGTAAGTGGAGATTACCTTAATCCCGTTCATTTATTAAATTCATTTACTAACAATGGTGATTTATCAAAATTATTAGGAAGTATTACAGCTACTGTACAATTGACGAACAATTTAAAATATAATTTAGTTGTTGGTATGGAGACTTCAAATTCTTCAGTAAAACAACAGGCTACTCCAGATTTAAATATTCAAGATTTTGCAACAGCTACAAATCCTGCGGATTTAAAAATTTATAGAGGTCAAGCTACTGTTTCTAATGATCAAAGAGTTAACAAAACTATTGAGCATAATTTAACATTCACAAAAGATATTACTAAAGATATTAATTTGAATGCTATAGCTGGATACTCTTTCTATAATTACAGATCTAATGGTAACTTTGTTTCAGCTAAAGGTTTTGCTGCTTCACAATCTAATTTGTTAGATAATATGGAAGGTGGAATACCTACAGAAACTAGAACTGGTTCTTACAAAGGATTAGTTGAGTTGCAATCTGTTTTTGCAAGAGTCTCATTGGGATTGTATGACAAATTAAATGTAGATTTAACAGTAAGACGTGATGGATCATCTAAGTCTTCAGATGGAAACAAATACGGAAATTTCCCTTCACTTGGTTTAGCTTATAAAGTATTAGAACAAAAAGAAGGATTAGTAAATGACTTGAAAATAAGAACAAATATTGGTAAAACTGGTAATACTGAATTTCCGAGAAACTCTTCTGTAGGTACTATTGAATACAATGGACCGGACCAATTTAATATAGTAAACAATGCAAATTCACAGTTAACTTGGGAAACTTCAACTTCTTATGGAGTAGGTGCTGACTTTACATTACTAAAAAACAAATTATCAGGGTCTCTTGATTATTTCAACAAAAGCACTACTGATTTAATTGTTGGGATTCCTTCAGCTTCAGGGCAGCCATCTCCTCAAGGGATTAAATACACTAATTTGCCAGCTGATCTTATCAATGAGGGTGTTGAATTTTCTTTAAATTATAAATTGATTGAATCTAATGATTTAATTTGGGAGATTTCTGGAAACATGGCCTTCTTGACAAATGAAATAAAAGGTCTTGGTGAAGCTAACATTTACAATGCAGGTGCAATTCACGGAGCAGGTTTAACTGATTCATTTGTACAAAGAATTCAAGATGGATATCCATTGTATGCGTATTATCTTCCAACTTTTACGGGATATGATGCAGATGGGAAATCGCTATACGAAGGAGATTCATCCGCTCCAAAGATGTTGGACAAACAACCATTACCGAAGATTAACGCAGGTTTTTCTACTAGTTTGAATTACAAGGACTTTGATTTTTCTACTTCATTTTACGGAGCTTTTGGTCACTATTTGTACAACAACACCAACAATGCTCTATTCTTTAGACAACAATTAGGTGGAAAAAATACAACGCCGGATGTAATTAATTCTGCTCAAAGCGATCAGGATGCAAATACACCATCAACAAAATATCTTGAAAAAGGAGATTTTATTAGAATGGGTAATTTGACACTAGGTTACACTTTTAGAGGTGATGTTTTAGAGCGTTTCAAAATGAAATCAGCTCGTTTGTATGTAAATGGTGCTAACTTATTTGTTCTTACAAATTATTCAGGATTTGATCCTGAAGTTGATACCAACAAAACTTTAAATGGTATTCCTTCTGCAGGGGTAGATTATTTATCTTATCCTAGATCGAGAGCTTTTTCAGTAGGTCTTAACGTAACATTTTAATTAAAGAAAAAATGAAAAATAATAATTTTATAAAGTACGGCATCTTTGCAGGGGCATTGGCTCTAGGTGTTAGTTGTACTAATTTAGATGAGCAAATTATCGATGCGACTGCAATTTCAAATGCAGATCCAGATGCAGTATTGACATCAGCCTACAATGGTTTGCGTCAATTTCAACCACAGGACGGTATATTTGCAGTACAGGAAGTTACTACAGATTTCGTAATTGTACCCACACGTGCTGGTGACTGGGGTGATGGTGGAGCTTGGTTGCAAGATCACTTTCATACATGGGATGCAAACAGTAGAGAAGTAAATACAGCTTGGAGGCAAATGCTATCAAGTGTTTATAATTGTGACTTAGCATTAGCTATCCAAGGGATTCCTGCGGACAAAAAAGCAGCAGCGCAATTTTTGAAAGCGTATTATTACTACAATGCAATTGATTTGTACGGACAAGTTCCTTACAGAGAAGCAGGTAGCTCTCCGGACGATTTTCCTAAAGTTTGGGATTCTCCTACGGCTACCGCTGAAATTATTATGTTGTTAGAAGAAGCATTGCCAAATTTACCCGCTAAAACGGCATCTGATCCGTCAGTTGCAAGTAAAGATGCTGCTCACTTTCTGTTAGCTAAAATTTATTTAAATAAGGCAGTATTTGATTCTCCGACTCATACTGGTTTTAATGCCAATAATGTAGGTAATATGAATAAAGTGATCGAGCATGTTGACGCTATTTCTGCAGCGACTACTTTAGCTCCTGATTATTGGGATAACTTTAAACCAGCCAATAACACTTCAGCTGAATTAATTTTTACCGCAAAAAACATTGTTGGTGTTGCTATGGGTGGAATAAATACAAGATGGTATATGGGTAACCATTACAATCAGATCCCTAGCGGATGGAATGGATTTTCTGTATTGCAAGAATATTATGATAAGTTTGACCCTACAGACAGACGTATTTTAAATGACGATCCTGCTATAATAAATACTTTTGGAAGTCCATTGGGTATGCGTATCGGACAACAATATGATAAAGGTGGTGTTGTTGCTTTAACTACTAGAGCTCAAAATGGTTCGTTACCTTTGGATTTTCAAAGCGATCCTGCAGGATTACCGGCAAGCGGATTAATTACATCTAGCAACTGGTTAGAAAGATGGGGAATTCGTCCTCAGAAATACATACCAGATGCAGCTAACTTGGATAGACCAGAAAATGATTATGTATTATTTCGTTATGCAGATGCTTTATTGATGAAAGCTGAAGCAATCGTGAGAGGTGGGTCGAGTTCAACGGATGTTGCCAGTATAGCTGCTTTGTTACAAGACCGTCAAGGTATAACTACACCGATTAATTTGTCAACGATCAGTGACATCGATCACGCTAGAGCAACAGAATTATGGGAAGAAGGCTGGAGAAGAAATGACATGATTCGTTTTGGAACCTATACTACTGCTAGAGCTACAATGACAAATACGGATGCATATAGAGTATTGTTACCAGTACCAACATCAGCTTTATTAAATCCTAATGTAAAACAAAATCCTGGGTATAATTAAAAATATTTCAATGGTAATTATGTTTTGAGTTAGTTGTAAAAGGGTGATTTATCACCCTTTTACTTTTTTAGAATTTTAGAGCTTCTTACGGAGCTCTTTTTTTTGTTTTATTTAACGATTTGGCAATGTTTTAGGCGCTTTTATATTTTTTTATAAACCTAAAAAAACATAAATTGCCGCTTTATATTTATTCAAATTAATTCATTTTTAAGATGTTGAAACATATTGTTTGTTTATTTCTATTTGTAATTTTAGCAAGTTGTTCTAAAGAAAATTCGGAAGCCTTGTTTACTAAATTAGAGTCTACTGAAACCGGTATTGACTTCGAAAATGGAGTAAAAAATGGAGAGAATATGAATATTTTTAAGTACCGTAACTTTTATAATGGTGGAGGCGTAGCTATTGGGGATATTAATAATGATGGTTTGGCTGATGTCTTTTTTACTTCAAATCAAGGGAGTAATAAATTATACCTAAATAAGGGCGATTTTAAATTTGAAGATATTTCTAAGAAATCCGGTATTGAAGGTACAAAAGCATGGTCAACTGGCGTGGTTATGGTGGATATAAATGGTGATGGTTTGCTTGATATTTATGTATGTGATGCAGGAAGTAATATTGACGCCATAAGAAAAAGTCAGCTCTATATCAATAATGGTAATGCTACTTTTACAGAGAAAGCCGCTGAATATAATCTTGCTGATACTGGAATTACAACTCATGCAGCTTTTTTTGACTATGACAAGGATGGGGATTTAGACTGTTATATTTTGAATAATAGCTTTATTCCAGTTGGGACCTTAAATTATTCTAATAAGAGAGATTTAAGAGATAAAGATTGGGATGTTGCAGAAATCCTTAAAGGAGGTGGAGATAGGTTAATGCGAAATGACAATGGGAAATTTGTTGATGTTAGTCAATCTGCTGGTGTTTTTAGTAGTTTAATTGGTTTTGGTTTAGGCGTAACTGTAGGAGATGTTAATGGTGATTTGTATCCAGATATCTATATTTCAAATGATTTTTATGAAAGAGATTATTTATATATTAATAATAAAAATGGGACTTTCAGTGAGAAAATTCAGGATTGGGCTACCCATATTAGTCAATCTTCAATGGGAGCAGATATGGCAGACATTAATAATGATGGTAAAGCGGATGTTTTTACCACTGATATGCTGCCAGAAGGCGATGAACGCCTAAAAACAACAACTAATTTTGATAATTATGATTTATTGACAAGGAAATTGAACCTAGATTTCTTTACTCAATATATGGCTAATTCTTTACAGATTAACGATGGTAATAATAAATTTGTTGAAGTAGCAAATTTTGCAGGAGTTGCTAAAACTGACTGGAGTTGGGGAGCCTTGCTGTTTGATATGGATAATGATGGGTATAAAGATATTTATGTTTCTAATGGTATTTATCATGATTTAACAAATCAAGATTTTATGGACTTTTTTGCCAATGATTTTTTGCAAAAAATGGTAGTGACAGGAAAGAAAGAAGATATTGAAACTATTATCGCAAAAATGCCGAGCACTCCTATTTCTAATTATGCTTTTAAAAATAATCAGAACCTTAGTTTTAACAACAATGCTGTAAAATGGGGTTTAGATACGCCAAGTTTTTCTAATGGAGCTGCTTATGGTGATTTAGATAATGATGGTGATTTAGATTTAGTAGTGAATAACGTTAATATGAAGTCCTTTATTTACAGGAATAATTCAGAGAAAAACAAAAACAACCATTTTATAAAAGTGAAATTGAAAGGAGAAGGCCAAAACAAATTTGGTGTAGGAAGCGTGGTGGAGTTGTTTTCTGGTAATGAAATTATACGCCAAGAATTAATTCCGTCAAGAGGCTTTCAGTCTTCTATAGATTATGTGATGACATTTGGAATTGGAACTAAAAAAATAGATTCTTTGCAAGTGATCTGGCCCAATGGAAAGTTTCAAACGATTAAGAAGATTGCGAATAATACAACACTTACTTTAAATATTGTTGATGCGAAGTTTGATTATTTACCTACGATTAATAAATCTAAGCCGCTATTGGTTGAAAAAGCATCAAATTTTATAACGCATAAGGAAAATGACTATATTGATTTTGATTATGAAGGACTGATTTCAAAGATGCTTTCGCAAGAAGGACCATGCTTAGCCGTTGCCGATATTAATGGAGATGGGAATGAGGATGTTTTTATAGGGGGAGCTAAAGGTGCTGCTGGAAAAATATATTTAAGTAAGGGCAATGATGATTATATAGTTACAAGCCAGTCGGACTTAAATTCAGATGCTAATTTTGAAGATACGGCAGCCAGCTTTTTTGATGCCGATAATGATGGAGATATTGATTTATTAGTAGGTTCTGGTGGAAATGAAAAAGAGGATCAGGCAAATTATAAAAACAGACTATATTTAAATAACGGAAAAGGAGTCTTTATTAAAAGTAAATCTGTTATTCCAACAACCAATAATAACGTATCGGTTATAGCAATATCTGACTTTGACAATGATGGTGATATGGACGTTTTCATTGGAAGCAGAAGTGTTCCTGGGGTTTATGGAATTATTCCAAAACAATTGTTATTGGAGAATGATGGCAAAGGAAACTTTACAAATATTACAGAGAAAAAAGCATTCAAACTAGATGAAGTGGGAATGATTACTGATGCAGTTTGGGAAGATATAGATAATGATGGAAAAAAAGATTTAATTGTTGTAGGAGATTGGATGGCTCCAAGTATATTCAAAAATACTGGGCGTCGTCTTGCTGAATTTAAATCTAATTTAACTAATTATTCTGGTTTTTGGAATGCGGTTAGTTGTGTTGATTTGAACAATGATGGGAAAAAGGACTTGATTCTTGGTAACAAAGGAACTAATACTGCTTATAAAGCAACTGTTACAAATCCTATGAAAATGTTTGTCAATGATTTTGATAGAAATGGCACTATCGAACAAATTACAACTCGAACAATTAATGGAAAAGATATGCCAATTCAATTAAAATCCGAATTAGCGAAACAAATTCCGATGATAAAAAAGAATAATTTGAGCTATGCAGATTATTCAAAAAAATCTTTTCAAGAATTATTTTCAAAAGAGATAACCAACAATTCGATTCAAAAGACCGCAAACATTCAAGAAAGTGTGCTTGCTATTAATAAAGGTAACGGAAAATTTGAAGTAAAAGCATTGCCAAAAGAAGTGCAATTTTCAAGTGTAAATTCGATTGCTACCTTAGACATAAATAAGGACGGGATCTTAGATATTATACTTGGTGGAAATCAATATGAATTTAAACCACAATTTGGAAGATTAGACTCAAATCACGGAAGTGTATTGTTAGGTAGTAAAAACGGTACTTACACCTGGACCTCTTATGCTAAATCAGGATTCTTTATTAAAGGAGAAGTAATGCACATTCAGAAAATACAGACCAAGAAAAACGGTACTTCAATTATCGCAGTAATTAATGATGCAAAACCTAAAATATTTAAAATTAATGAATAATTTGTATAGAAGTTTACTGATCATATTGCTATTTGCTAGTTGTTCAAAGAAACAAGATTTGTTGTTTGAAAAATTGGATGAGAATAAAAGCAATATCACCTTCAAAAATCAATTATTAGATTCAAAAAAAATATCCATTTTAGATTATCTCTATTATTATAATGGTGGTGGAGTCGCTTTAGGTGATATAAATAATGATGGTTTAGTTGATATATATTTCACATCAAATCAAGGGGAAAATAAATTATACCTTAATCAAGGGGAAAATAAATTTGAAGATATTACTATAAAAGCTGGCGTCGAAGGTCAAAGTGATTGGAAGACAGGGTCTATTATGGCCGATGTCAATGGAGATGGCTATTTAGATATTTACGTTTGTGCTGTTGTAGGAATCAATGGCTTTGAAGGTCACAATGAATTGTATATCAATAATAAGAACAGCACGTTTACCGAAAGCGCCGCTCAATATGGATTAGACTTGGATAATTATAGTTCCTCGGCTGCTTTTTTTGATTATGATTTAGATGGGGATTTAGATATGTACTTGTTAAATCATGCAGTACATTCTGAACAATCTTATGGGAATGCTGATACTAGAAATAAAAGAAGTTATGAATCTGGGGATAAATTATTTCGAAATGATAACGGAAAGTTTGTAGATGTAAGTGAAAGTGCTGGAATTTTTGGTGGAGCCAATGGATATGGTTTAGGTCTTGCAATATCGGATTTTAACTTAGATGGTTATCCTGATATTTATGTAGGAAATGATTTTCATGAGGATGATTATTACTATTTGAATAATGGCGATGGTACTTTTACAGAGAGTTTGAAAACTTATTTTGGGCACACAGGTAGATTCTCTATGGGTATTGATGTTGCTGATGTAAATCATGATGGTTTTCCGGATATTATGTCTTTAGATATGCTTCCTGAAAGTGAAAAAGTCCTAAAATCTTCTCTGGGAGATGATAATGTTCAAATGATGAAAGTTAGGACAGAAAAATTAGGCTATCATTATCAGTACACGAGAAATATGTTGCAAATAAATCAAGCCGGGAACAATTTCACCGAGACGGCTTTGTTGAGCGGAGTTGCAGCAACAGATTGGAGTTGGAGTGCATTGTTCGCAGATTTTGATCAAGATGGAGAACAAGATATATTTGTGTGTAACGGAATTCCAAAACGTCCAAATGATTTAGATTATGTCAAATACCTTTCGAATGATCAAGTAAAAACTAAAATCAATTCTACGAAATTATTAGATAAAGAAGCTTTACGAAAGATGCCAAATGGCAAGGTGACTAATTATGTTTTTCAGGGATCGAAAGACTTGATCTTTAATAATAAATCAGGAAATTGGATTGAAAATGATTCCATAATCTCTAATGGAAGTGCTTATGGAGATTTAGATAATGACGGCGATTTAGATGTTGTAACAAATAATTTAAATAGCCCTGCTTCAATCTACATCAATCAAACCAATGAGAAATCTAATTATCTAAAACTAAAACTTCGATTTGGAGGAAAAAATGTATTTGGAGTTGGTACAAAAGTAATTTCATACACAAAAGGCAAAATGCAAATTAAAGAATTGCAAACTACCCGAGGATTTCAATCTTCCCCAGAACCAATAATTCATTTTGGTTACGGAAATAGAAGTAAAATTGACTCGTTAGTTGTAATTTGGCCTGATAGAACGGCGCAAACATTAAAGAATGTAATAACAAATCAAACGCTAACAATCAAACCTGATTCGAATAGAAAAGTATTTGATTATAAAAAATTACACCCGTCATTTAAGCCTGTTTTTAAAAAGGTTGAGGATAATTTAGGAATCAATTTTACGCATCAAGAAAATGATTATGCTGATTTTTTAGCGCAAAAACTAATTCCTTACCAGCACTCTGATCGCGGTCCTGCAACAGCGATAGGTGATTTAAATGGAGATGGTAAAGAAGATATATTTTTTGGAGGTGCCAAAGGAAAAAAAGCTGCTATCTATCTTCAAAACGCATCAGGATTTACTAGAAAATTAGCAACGGGAATTGAAAGTGATTCTATTTATGAAGATGCATCAGCAGTAATTGGAGATTTTAATAATGATAAAGCCAATGATTTATTTGTTGCATCAGGTAGTGGCGAAAACCCCGCTAATTTAGATTCTCGATTGTATCTTAACAAAAACAACCAATTAATTAAAGCTGCTTTTCCATTATTAACTGAAAATGCTGCTATCGTAAAAACCTTTGATTATGATAATGATGGAGATTTAGACCTTTTTATTGGAAATAATTCTAAAAATAATATTTTCGGATCTAGTCCTGATTGCTATTTGTTAAACAATAATAAAGGGGTATTCACTATCGTTGAAAATAAAGTATTTGCAAAAACAGGCATGGTTACAGATGCTGTAGTAACTGATTTTAATAAAGATGGAAAACCAGATTTAATTTTAGTTGGTGAATGGATGAAGCCTACATTTTATGCTAACAAAAACGGTAAATTTCAAGATGTAACTACAGTTGTTTTGCCAGCTAAACTAAATGGCCTGTGGCAATCAATTCAATCTTTTGATATTGATCATGATGGTGATGAGGATTATTTAGTGGGAAACTGGGGAATGAACTCAAAATTTAAAGCTTCGAATGAGTTTCCTATGAAAATGTATTATGATGATTTTGACAGCAACTGGTCTTTTGAAACGATCGTAGCTATTGAAAAAAGCGGAAAATACTACACCACAATGGGTCTAGATGAATTATCAGAAGAATTTAGTGGTATGCTAAAAAAGAAATTTAATACTTATGAGTCGTTTGCTGGAAAAACATTGGAAGAAGTTTTTGACCCAAAAATCTTGGCAAAAGCTAAATTATATGAGGTGCATAATTTAAAGTCTGGTTATCTTAGAAATGACAATGGAAAATTCGTCTTTGTACCATTTTCTAATAAATTGCAAGTTAGTCCGATTAACTGTTTCGTTAAATCGAAATTTGATGGGACCAATGAATCTGTTTTTGCTGCAGGGAATTACTTTGGCGTTACTCCATATCATAGTAGATTTGATGGGTTTTCTGGGGCATTGATAAAAGATGAAAAAACAATTTATCTTGGAAATCAAGTTGGAATTGACTTAAGTCAAAAAGCGGTGCGGCATCTTGACATAATAACTTTCAATAGTAAAAAATATTTATTAGTAACTGTAAATAATAAAAAAGCAGAAGTTTATGAACTGCCAATGGCAAAAAATTAAATCAAAGTGACCATTAAAAATTAAATCAATAAAAATGAAATTTAGAATTTATCTTTTAGCTACAATATTAATGCTAGTTGTATCTTGTAAAAAAGAAGGGCATATTGTGGTGACGACTGAGGAGTATCATGCTTCTATCGAAAATGTAACTGAAATAATGATTCATGATATTTTTTCACCACCCGTTGCGAGTAGAATTTTTGTATATCCAAATATTGCTGCTTATGAAATAATGGCTCAAAACAGCAAAACGTATATCAGTTTACAACATCAATTAAACGGTTTAGACTCTATTCCTTCTTTAGATCCTAAAAGTGTTGTAAATCAGCCTTTGGCTGCTTTGATTGCACATATGGAAGTGAGTAAAAAACTTGTTTTTTCCGAAGAATTAGTAGAGAAATTTAGGGATAGTTTATATGATAAATGGAGTAATGAGAACGAAGAAGAATTTGAAGTATCTAAAGAATATGGACTTAAAGTGGCGGAAAGAATTGGCAAATGGATAGATAAAGATAATTACAAGCAAACCCGTACAATGTCTAAGTTTTCTGTTTTTGCTGATCAGCCAGGAAGATGGCAGCCAACACCTCCTGCTTATATGGATGCCATTGAGCCGCATTGGAGTGAAATTAGAACTCTAGTTTTAGATTCAGCTTCTCAATTTAAACCAATTCCTGCTTTTGAGTTTTCTCTGGATAAAAATTCAAATTTCTTTAAGCAAGTTATGGAAGTATATAACATTGGCCGCAAGATCGAAAAACTTGGTGATGGTTGTAACGAGATAAAAATGGCGCAATTTTGGGATTGTAACCCTTATGTTTCTGTTAATCAAGGTCATATGATGTTTGCTAAAAAGAAAATTACTCCAGGAGCGCATTGGATGGGAATAACGAAAATCGCATGCGTTAAGTCTAAAGCCGATTTTAGTAAGACAGTATTTGCTTATACCAAAGCATCAATTGGTATGTTTGATGCGTTCATTAGTTGTTGGGATGAAAAATACAGAAGTAATGTTATTAGACCTGAAACGGTAATCAATCAACATATAGATGAAAACTGGAAGCCAACTTTACAGACACCTCCGTTTCCTGAATACACAAGTGGGCATTCTGTGGTTTCAACCGTGGCCGCTTCAGTATTAACCTCTGTTTTTGGGGATAATTTCGCATTCGTTGATAATTCAGAATTGCCTTTTGGATTACCAAATAGAAGTTTTAAATCCTTTAAAGAGGCTGCAAAAGAAGCAGCAATGAGTCGATTTTATGGCGGAATCCATTATAGAGCTGCAATAGAAAACGGAATTGTTCAAGGAGCAGAGATAGGGACACATATTAATGGTAAAATTAAATTTTTTAAAAACAAATAAAATTATAAAATGAATAATAAGTTAAAGTGGTTGTTAGTTGTCATTTTTGTTTCTTTTCTGGGCTGGTATTTTTTATTAAAACAATCAGATTATAGCATTAGTTTTAAGGCTAATGCAGCTTCGGGAACTATTTCTCAAGGAATAGCAGAATGGACAGCGAGTCAATCCAAAGACCAAAATGAAATTTATACTGTTTTAGAAAAAAGAAATTATGATTTCATCAAGCATCAAATGAAAAAAGGAAATGTAAAAATGGAATACATTTGGGAGATGAATGCATTAAACGATTCAATGACAAATATAACCGTAGGGATAAAAGATTTAAATAATTCATTTTACAATAAGATAACGGCTTTACCCTTTTTCCCTTCTAAATTTAAAACAGATCAAATAGAAAAAATAAAATCTTTTAAATCTGGACTGGAAGATCATGTTAACGAGTTTAAAATTAGGATAGATGGAGAAGCATCTACTGAAGAAATATATGTAGCCTATGTTTCTATAAAAAGTGTTATGCAAGAGAAAGCGCAGTCTATGATTACGTATGACCCAATAATTGTTGGTTATTTAGATAAAAATAAGATAAAGATAATAGGGTTCCGCCCTTATTTAGAGGTTACTAATTGGGATCAGGATAAAGAGATGGTTAGTTTTAATTATTGTTTCCCGATAGCTAAGAACACCAAATATGTGCCCGATGCTAATGTTAAGTTCAAAACCATACCTGCAATGAAGGGAATACAGGCGACTTATTTTGGTAATTTTAGAACATCTGACAGAGCTTGGTTTACATTACTCGATTATGCTAAAAAAAATGATGTAAAATTGGATACTAAACCTTTAGAGCATTTTTTAGATAATCCCTTTCTTGGTGGTAATGAATTAGAGTGGAAAACAGAAATAATTATACCTTACGCAAATAAATAAATAAAAAATTACGAATTAAATTATTTATTTCGAAAACGTTTTCGGTCCTTCCGAAAACGTTTTTGTTTTTATAACTTAATTACTTTACGATTTTACAATTATATTTAAAAAATATAAAGAAATTCGATGAAATTAAAGTTAAGTTTTTGGCAAATTATCAATATGAATGTTGGTTTTTTTGGTATTCAGTATAGTTTTGGTTTACAACAAAGTGCGGTTAATCCGATTTATGATTTTCTAGGTGCTAGTCCTGACCAGTTGCCCATACTTAATCTTGCCGGGCCATTAACTGGATTATTGATACAGCCCATTATTGGTGCAATGAGTGATAAAACGTGGTTGCCAAAATTTGGTGGCCGACGAAAACCTTATTTTTTTATTGGAGCAATTTTATGTAGTATCGCTTTGTTCCTTTTCCCTTTCAGTAGTTCGCTATGGATGGCCGCAGGCCTACTTTGGGTATTAGATGCGGGAAATAATACCGCGATGGAGCCTTATAGAGCGTTCATTGCGGATACATTAGAACCGGCTCAACAAGCGACAGGGTTTCAGGCTCAAAGTTTTTTTACTGGTTTTGGGCAAACTTTGGCTAATATTTCACTATTTCTTTTTCCGTTAGTTTTTGTTGGTACAACTGGTAAATTACCAACTTGGGTTTTTGCGTCCTTTTTCCTCGGGGCTGTTTGTTCTATAGGATCTGTTTGGTGGAGTTCCCATACTACCAAAGAAATACCTCCTACTGAAGAAGAATTACGAAAAATAAAAGAGGAGCCACTAGGAGTCTTTACGCCATTTACTGATATATTTTCCGCAATTAAAGAGATGCCAAAAGTGATGTGGCAACTATCATTGGTTTATTTATTTCAGTGGTATGCCTTGTTTTGTTATTGGCAGAACTCATCAAAAAGTATTGCGCTATCAGTCTGGAATACGACACCTCAAAAGGATATGAAACTATATGGTGAAGCCGTTAGTTGGACAGGTTTAGTTAACGGCTGGTATAATATAGTAACTTTTTTATGTGCTTTCGGATTGGTTTATTTTGCGAGAAAATATTCGCCAAAGATGGTGCACTTTACTTGTTTAATCTTAGCAGCGGTCGGTTTTTTAGTCTTCCCACATATTGAAAATAAATATTTGTTATTTCCGGCTATAACTGGTTTTGGAATTGGATGGGCAAGTATGATGGGTATTCCTTATTTAATGGTTATCAATAACATTCCAAAAGAACGTTATGGGGTTTATATGGGTATAATCAATATGATGATTGTTATTCCTATGTTTATTCAAACCATCACATTTGGTTATATACTCAAAAACTTTTTGAACAATGACCCTAGATTAGCGATTAGTTTTGCTGGGGTATTATTGCTTATTAGTGCAGGATGTACCTTACTTATTAATACCAAGAAAGAACAAGTAAGTGAATGATTTGAATTATAAGAAGGCGATTGAATTACTACAAAAGGCATCCTCGACTGAGGGTTTTTTGGCCAGTGCTCAAGATGTATCAAATTATAAAAGGGTGTGGGCTCGTGATGGGATCATCTGCGGATTGGCTGCTTTAGCGTCTGGTGATGCAGAGCTGATTGAAACTTTCCATAAAACGCTGGACACATTAGCAGTTAATCAACATCACAACGGAACTATCCCGTCTAATGTAATGACTAACGGAGATATTGATGAAGTTAGTTATGGAGGATTGGCGGGCAGAGTAGATTCCGTTACTTGGTTTATTATAGGTATTTGTCAATATGCTTTTTATAAGAAGGATTCCTCTTTTGTGAAAAAGTATGAGGAGAATGTTAAGAAATGTCTACTGCTTTTGGAAGCTTGGGAATTTAACAACAAAGGTCTTTTGTATGTGCCACTATCAGGAAACTGGGCTGATGAGTACGTTACAGATGGTTATGTTTTATATGATCAACTACTTCGGATTTGGGCATTGAAAAGCTACAATCATTTTGCGGATGACTTGACTATTTCAAGTAAAATCTCAGAAATTAGTAAGCAAATTGAAATTAATTTTACTCCGAACGCTGTTGGTGAAAAGTACCATGAAAGAGCTTATAATGAAATAAAGATCAAGGATTTTATGCCTTGCTCTTTTTCACCAGCAGGCTATAAAACTCAGTTCGATGCTTTTGCCAATTCATTAGCTTTGTATTTGAACATTGGTTCAGAGGAATTTCAAAAAAGCATTTTAGAATATTCAATTGTACTTAAAAACAAAATGGCATTACATTTATTACCGGCATTTTGGCCGCCAATAGAAAAATCTGACATTGACTGGAACTTGCTTAAAAACAATTGCAAATACGAATTCCGTAATTATCCGAATGAATTTCATAACGGAGGCAGTTGGTCTATGGTTAACGGGTTTTATGGATTGGGATTGTTGTCTAAAGAAAAAAAACAAGAGGCGTCTGAAGTTTTGGAAGCAATAAATGCTGCAAATGCAATAGAGAATTATAGTTTCTATGAAAACTTCAACAGCCAAACGAAGCAGCCAAATGGTGTAGCTTTTTGCACTTGGAGCGCGGCAGCTGCGATAATGTTGCATCAAAGTATTAATATTAACTTTAAATTTTTAGTATAAAGTGGGGAAAACAATAGATATTATTTGCGCAGGAGAAGTGCTAATTGATTTTATAGGGCATGAAGTAAATACTTCGATAACCAGAACAAAAGATTACCACCGTTTTCTGGGCGGCTCGCCTACAAATGTAGCTGTAAATGCGGCACGATTAGGATTGAAATCGTTATTGGTTGCCACTTGTGGTCAGGACGGTTTGGGAGACTACATAGTGCGAAAATTGAATGCTAACGATGTCATAACTTCTTATGTGCGGAAATCAGAAAACGAACCCACTTCTATAATATTAGTCTCGAAATCAACAAGTACGCCTGATTTTATAGCCTATAGAGAAGCGGATTGTCAAATTGAGCAAAGTCAAATTCCGCAAGAGTTGCTAGAGAATGCTAAAATTTTTCATACCACCTGTTTTGCCTTGAGCAAAAATCCGGCTAGAACTACTATATTGGCGAGCGCTAAAAAAGCAAAGGCCCTAGGGTTACAAACAAGTATAGATATTAATTTTTCTGAAAGGATTTGGCCTGATAGAGAAGAGGCTAAAGCGGTGCTAAAAGAATACTTATCGACGGATCCATTTGTTAAGCTTAGTGAAGACGACTGTTACAGACTTTTTGCGGAGGCAAAAACTGAAGATTTTATTTTTGAATATTTTCATGGTCTAGGGGCATCAACAATATGTCTAACAAAGGGTAAAGACGGTGTTGTTTTGTCAAGTTTAGAACACGGAATGTTTCATCAGAAAGCTATGCTTGTTGATGAAATAAAAGATACGACTGGTGCAGGAGATGCATTTTGGACTGGTTTTTTATATGCCCAACTGTTAAATAAAAACTTAGAAGAAACAATTACAATTGCCCAAAAATTAGCGGTGTTAAAACTTCAAAACGTAGGTAGATTACCCGAGGGTATTAATATTCAAGAATATTTGAATATTGATTAATAAATTATTAAAACTAAATACATGCAAGTAATGAAGAAAAACACGGTCAAATTAGCAATGTATCTGAATTATTTTGTTTTTGCAATCCTACTCAATAGCGTTGGGATTGTAATACTAAAAGCTCAAAAGAATTACGGGGTTGATGAATTACAAGCTAGTGTTTTGGAAGCATTCAAGGATTTGCCAATCGCGATTGTCTCTTTTCTGATCGCTTCGTTTTTGCCAAGAATAGGCTATAAACGGGCGATGCTTATTGGATTGGCCTTAGTGTCACTTGCTTGTATCAGTATGTATTTTGGAAATTCATTTGATACGGCGAAATTACTTTTTGCTACTGTTGGAGTATCGTTTGCATTGATAAAAGTTTCGGTTTATTCTCTGATTGGAACCGTAACAGAAAACCAAAAAGAACATAACAGTTTGATGAGTAGTATCGAAGGTGTATTTATGATCGGTATCGCTCTGGCTTACTTTTTATTTCCAGCCTTTAATTCGGATACAGATCCTGATGCATGGTTAAATGTATATTGGCTTTTGGCTGGAATTTCGTTATTGTCATTTGGTTTTTTATTTTTTACCAAGTTTGAAAATCAAACCGAAATTCCTGGAGTAGATTTAGCTGATGATTTCAAACAAATGTTCAAGCTATTTGCAAAACTGCTGACCATTGTTTTTGTGATCAGCGCTTTTCTATTTGTTATGATAGAACAAGGAATTATGACTTGGTTGCCCACATTTAATGATAAGGTGCTGCACTTGCCAGAGAACATTAGCATCATGATGGCTAGTATTTTGGCAGTTTCATTAGCTGTCGGAAGGCTTGTTGCCGGTGTAATCACTAGAACAATAAACTGGATTTGGGTTCTCAGCTTTTGTATCGTTATGGCAATGTTACTTGTTATTTTTGTACTGCCCAAAACGGTAGGTTTAGAGGTTAAGGAAATTAATTCGCTTAGTGATATTCCTTTAATAGGATTTGCGTTTCCGTTAGTTGGATTGTTTATAGCTCCAATATATCCTCTTTTAAATTCAGTTGTCTTAAGTGCCTTGCCTCAAAAATTACATAGCTCGATGACGGGTCTTATTGTTGTTTTTTCTGCTCTAGGTGGTACAGTGGGCTCCAGAGTTATCGGATACCTGTTTAAAAATGAAGGGCCAGAAAACGCGTTTTATTATACTTTAATACCGATGTCCTTACTACTTGTTTCTTTCTTTATATTAAAAAAACTCACCTCTAAATCATGAAAATTTTAGTAAATATAAATAAAGTGTTTCACGAACTTTTATTTCAAGAAGATACAGATCAAGACAAGAAAATCACAAAGGATGATCTCGGACCTAAAAGATTTATTTTGGTTGATGAAAAAA
Source organism: Flavobacterium sp. W22_SRS_FP1 (assembly GCF_052113685.1). Lineage (NCBI taxonomy): Bacteria > Pseudomonadati > Bacteroidota > Flavobacteriia > Flavobacteriales > Flavobacteriaceae > Flavobacterium > Flavobacterium sp. W22_SRS_FP1. The sequence goes on along the minus strand of NZ_JBGQOE010000004.1, from coordinate 87,342 downwards.
CTAAAGCCGAGAGTGTAATCGAGGGAACCTATCACTTGGCCAATTTGCTTCAGGAGTTAGCGTTGTTAAAGGATGATAAAAAGGAGTTTTGTGAGATTGATTTGAATCGCATTCAAGAAGAGCCAGTTGAGCGAATTTCAAGAAAAATTAGAGAAGATTATTGGAATGAGCTCACTAGAACTATAGATAAGAAAGGCTTATTACAAATTCTTGAAGATGAAAAAACTTCAAATGAGATTCCAACGCTTTACGTTTCTGCAAAAGATAAGCAGGGCGTGAAATATTTTCAAGATTTGGAAAATGAATTAAAAAACTTTAAAGTGGGCGTTTTACCGGAAGACTTATCTGACGAATATATAGAAACTTTGAATGCCAAACCGGGTATTTTAGCTTTAGCGCTGGAGCAAAAACTATACAGTTTACAAGGTGTTCCTTTTGTAGTTCCAGGAGGAAGGTTTAACGAAATGTATGGTTGGGATAGTTATTTTATTGGTATTGGTCTGATCATCGATAAACAGTTAGACAAAGCAAAGGCCATAGCTGAAAACTTTAAATATCAAATCGTTCATTACGGAAAAATATTAAATGCCAATCGAAGCTATTATTTGACTCGAACGCAACCGCCACTGTATTCCTCGTTATTAATCGAAATTGTAAAACAGGAAGTTCCCGACTTAAAATGGTTGAAAAGTCACGTGGAAACGGTTATTGTGGAATACAATACGGTTTGGATGGTACAAGGAAAACGATTAACTGTTACGGGTCTAAACCGCTACAAGTCGGATGGTGTTGGAATGCCATTTGAGGTAGAGCCAGGACATTTTGATGATGTTTTAGAGCCATACGCATTAAAATATAATCTACCTATAAGAGAATTCGAAAAGCGATATCTGAATAGAACTTTAGTTGACGCAGAACTTGATGAATACTTTGTTCATGACAGGAGTTTACGCGAAAGCGGACATGATACAACAAACAGATTGATAAATACCTGCGCAAATTTGAATTCCGTAGATATAAATAGCTTTCTGTATAAATATGAAAAGGACATTGCTTATTTAATTAAGGAATATTTTAATAACGCTTTTCAGATGGATGATTTGCTGCACACCTCGGAAGAGTGGATTCAGAAAGCAAATTTCAGAAGGGAAAAGATGAATGAATTATGTTGGAATGAAGAGTCAAGTATGTATTTTGATTACGATTTTGTAAATAAGAAACAATTTCCATTTGAAGCTGCGACTACATTCTTTCCTTTATGGGCTGGAATGTGCAGCGAGCATCAAGCAAAAAAACTAATGGAAGTAGCGCTGCCTCAATTTATTAAAACAGGTGGAATTACGGGAAGTACAAAGGCGAGCAATGATAATTTTCCTGAGGATGCACCGCAAAGACAGTGGGATTATCCTTTTGGGTGGGCTCCGCATCAAATTCTACTTTGGGAAGGCTTAAATAATTATGGGTTTTTTGAAAAAGCACAAGAAATGGTCTATAGATGGCTTTGGTTGATTACAAAAAATGCCTTTGAGTACAATGGAACGATACCTGAAAAATTTGATTTGGAAACAAGCTCGCATAAAGTTTTTGCTGAGTACGGGAATGTTGGGACTGAATTTGACTACATTTCCAAAGAGGGGTTTGGTTGGGTAAATGCATCCTACCAATATGGATTACAGATTTTGAATGATAATTTAAAGCTAGAGCTAAATAAGTTGACTGTCCCGGGAGATTTGTTTTAACCATTATTTTTTAAGTGAAATTCGAGATTTGTATTAGATTTTTTTTAACTTTAGCCTCAACTTAATTTTTTAAAGATGACTGTAAATCAAATATTAAGCTCAAAAGGGAATGAAGTGTATTCAATAGTTTCAACTATTACAGTATATGATGCCATAAAAGTAATGGGTGAAAAAAACATTGGTGCAGTCTTGGTAATTGAAGATTCAGTGTTAAAAGGGGTTTTGTCTGAGAGAGATTATGCAAGAAAAATTGTTTTAAAAGACAAGTCTTCCAAAAAAACCTTAGTGCATGAAATTATGACTACTAACATTATCACGGTCAAACCGACTGATAAGTTAGAGTATTGCATGGAATTAATGACAACTAAAAGGGTCAGGCATTTACCGGTTGTGGAAAATAATATAGTTATGGGTATTATTTCGATAGGAGATGTTGTTATAGCTATTATTGAGATTCAAAAAGATACCATAAAACATTTAGAATCATACATTAGCGGGAGCAATGCATAATTAAAAAATAAATTTATAAGTATAAATAGCTGCCAATTAGTGCAGCTATTTTTTTTCCGTAAAACGAGTTTTTTATAAAAGAATAGTATAAAAGTATACTTTATAAACCAAGTCTTATATCTTTGTGAGCTAGACAAAAACTAAATAAATGAATAAGAGTAGCAAGAGAAGAGAAGCGTTATTGTATCACGCAAAACCAACTCCAGGAAAAATACAAGTTGTTCCGACTAAAAAGTATGCGACACAAAGAGACTTGTCATTAGCATACACTCCAGGTGTAGCTGAGCCTTGTTTGGAAATTGCAAAAGATGTTAATAATGTTTATAAATATACTGCCAAAGGGAATTTAGTAGCTGTTATAACGAATGGTACAGCAGTTTTGGGTCTAGGAGATATAGGTCCGGAAGCTTCAAAACCAGTTATGGAAGGAAAAGCGCTGTTGTTTAAAATATTCGCAGATATTGATGTTTTTGATATAGAAATAGATCTCAAAGATATAGACAAATTTATAGATACGGTAAAAGCTATCGCTCCAACATTTGGAGGGATTAACCTAGAGGATATCAAAGCTCCGGAATCTTTTGAAATTGAGAGAAGATTAGTTGAGGAATTAGACATACCCGTGATGCATGATGATCAACATGGGACCGCGATTATTTCGTCAGCAGCTTTGTTAAATGCTCTTGAATTAGCCGAAAAAGAAATTCAAAATGCTAAAGTGATTATTTCAGGGGCCGGATCTGCCGCAATGGCCTGCGCCAATTTATATACTTTACTAGGAGTTACCCCAGCGAACGTAACAATGTTTGATAAAGATGGAGTTCTTTCAGAAGACAGAACTGACTTATCTCTAATACAGCAAAAATACGCTCTTGGAAAAAAACAGACCACATTGGCTGAAGCCATAAAAAATGCTGATGTTTTTTTAGGCCTTTCTGCTGGGAATGTTCTTTCTGCTGAAATGCTACTTACAATGGCTGACAACCCTATTGTTTTTGCGATGGCTAATCCAGTTCCGGAAATTGATTACCACTTAGCTATAGCTACTCGAACAGATATTATTATGGCCACGGGAAGATCAGATTATCCTAACCAGGTGAATAATGTTCTGGGGTTTCCATATATATTTCGTGGCGCATTAGACGTTCGTGCAACTAAAATTAATGAAGCTATGAAAATGGCCGCAGTTAGAGCGCTTGCTGCTCTAGCTAAGGAACATGTTCCTGAACAAGTAAATATTGCTTATGGTGCTACCAAACTTATCTTCGGACGCGACTATATAATACCTTCTCCATTCGATCCAAGATTAATCACTGTCGTTGCGCCTGCAGTAGCAAAAGCGGCAATGGATTCCGGGGTGGCATTAAATCCCATTACGGATTGGAATAAATATGAAGAAGAACTTTATGACCGATTAGGTAACGATAATAAGATGGTTCGCCTGATTACCAATAGAGCAAAAATAGACCCGAAAAGAATCATTTTTGCAGAAGCGGATCATCTAGATGTTCTTAAGGCAGCCCAAATTGTGCTCGAAGAAGGTATTTGTTTGCCTATTTTACTTGGTAATATGGAAATTATTTTGGAATTGAAAAAAGAGTTGGGCTTTGAGACTGAAGTTCCAATTATTGACACCAAAATCGATGAAGAGGATGCAAGAAGAAATCGATTTGCAAATACCTATTGGGAGGCCAGAAAGAGACGAGGAATATCTTTGTTAGATGCGCAAAAATTAATGCGAGAAAGAAATTATTTTGCCGCAATGATGGTTAATGAAGGAGAAGCCGATGGATTAGTTACGGGGTATACCAGAAGTTATTCGTCTGTCGTGAAGCCTATGTTACAGCTTATAAGTAAAGCTCCAGGCGCTTCCATAATTGCAACGACAAATATGATGATGACGGCACGAGGACCAATGTTTTTATCTGATACGGCCATAAACATAAACCCAACAGCTCTTGAATTAGCTAAGATCGCTATTATGACTGCCAAAACAGCTAGGATGTTTGGTGTGGAGCCAGTGATAGCGATGGTGTCATTTTCTAATTTTGGGTCTTCCACGGATGAAAATGCCACTAAAGTGAGAGAAGCAGTTTCTTATTTGCATGAACATCATCCAGATATGATTATTGACGGAGAGGTTCAAGCTGACTTTGCTTTAAACCAAGAGATGTTGAAGGAAAAGTTTCCGTTCTCTAAATTGGCAGGTAAAAAAGTGAATACTTTAATTTTCCCGAATCTTGATTCAGCAAATATTACCTACAAGCTATTAAAGGAATTAAATAAGGTAGACTCGATTGGGCCAATTATGTTGGGAATGGGAAAACCTGTTCATATATTCCAGTTAGGTGCAAGTGTAGAAGAAATGGTAAATATGGCTACTATCGCTGTTATTGATGCACAAGAAAAACAAAAGAAAAAAATAAATAAATAGTATTAATAAAAAAGTTATTTGCGTACCCAAAGGACTTTTTTAATTGTACAAAACTAGATATATACAATTAATATATGATAGAACATTTACAGGGGAAACTAGTTGAAAAAACGCCAACACAAGTTATTATTGATTGTGGCGGTGTGGGGTATCAAGTAAATATCTCTTTACACACCTATTCATTACTTCCTAATGCTGATTTTATTAAGCTGTTTACCCATCTTCAAATAAAAGAAGATGCGCACACGCTGTTTGGGTTTATGGAGAAATCGGAAAGGGAGATTTTTAAATTGTTATTGTCAGTTTCAGGTATTGGAGCAAGTATAGCTAGAACAATGTTGTCGTCTTTAGATCCGAAACAAATTACAAATGCGATTGCATCGGGGGATGTAGTCACCATACAATCCATAAAAGGAATTGGGAGTAAAACGGCACAAAGAGTAATCCTTGATTTGAAAGAAAAAGTGCTTAAACTGTACGATTTAGATGAAGTTTCGATGTCGCAAAGCAATACAAATAGAGATGAAGCGTTATCCGCTTTGGAGGTTTTAGGTTTTGTTAGGAAAGCTTCAGAAAAGGTTATCGAAAAGATCGTAAAGGAGGACCCAGAAGCCTCTGTTGAAACAATTATTAAGAAAGCTTTAAAAAACTTATAAAAGAACTCAAAAGCACGAATTGTATGCGTAAAATTTGTATTTTTTTGCTGGTTTTATTTTGGGGTTTTGTGTCGCATGCCCAGGTGACTGAAGAAGCTCAGGATACACTAAAAACAGGTTTTTCTATAGGAAAACTCAAAATAAAAGACCCTCAAAGTATCATTTCGGCCTACACTTATGATCCCGTTACGGATAGGTATATCTATACGAATTCAGTTGATGGGTTTTCTATTAATTACCCTATAATATTAACCCCAAAAGAGTACGAAAGTTTAGTTTTGAAAGAATCCATGAGAGATTATTTCAAAAAGAAAACGGATGCCATTGATGGAAAAAAAGAAGGAAGTGAGGATGCAAAAAAAGATTTGCTGCCCAAATACTATATAAACTCTAGTCTTTTTGAATCTATTTTCGGCAGTAATACCATAGATGTTAAACCTACCGGTTCTGTGGAAATGGACTTGGGTCTTCGATACACAAAACAAGACAACCCTTCTTTTTCTCCTAGAAATAGGTCTAACTTATCTTTTGATTTTAATCAAAGAATAAGCATGAGCTTAATGGGAAAAGTAGGAACAAGACTGAATGTAAATGCCAATTATGATACGCAGTCTACTTTTGCTTTTCAAAACTTAATGAAACTAGAGTTTACACCTTCGGAAGATGATATCATTCAGAAAATCGAAGTGGGAAATGTTAGCATGCCTTTGAACAGCTCATTAATTAGAGGTGCACAAAGTTTATTTGGCGTAAAAACCCAATTACAATTTGGGAAGACGACAGTTACTGGAGTTTTTTCAGAGCAAAAATCCCAAACTAAAAGTGTAGTTGCCCAAGGCGGTGGAAAAATTGAAGATTTTGAAATGTTCGCTTTAGATTATGACAATGACAGACATTTTTTCCTTTCCCAATATTTTAGAAATAAATATGATGTATCGCTAAAAAACTACCCTTTTATAGACAGTCGAGTTCAAATTACAAGATTGGAAATTTGGGTTACGAATAAGCAAACCCGTGTTAATACTAATTCTAATAATTTAAGAAACATTATTGCACTTCAAGATTTAGGTGAAGGACAATTAACTGATTCGAATGGCGAACAAATTATTACTAGTGGAATAGTCGTTTTAGATCCTCGTCCTAATGATTTTTTTAGAACTGCAATAAACTCCCCAACGGATAATTCAAACAATAGATATGATCCTGCGTTAATAGGTAATATTGACGGTTTGCTTAAAAATGAAATTCGTGAAATAGTAACTTCAAGTTCAGGCTTTAATGTTACTGTTAGCGAAGGTCAAGATTATTCTAAATTAGAAAACGCAAGAAAGTTAAACCAGAATGAATATACATATAATGCTCAATTAGGATATATTTCATTGCAACAGCGGTTAGCTAACGATGAGGTTCTGGGGGTAGCATATCAATACACAATTGGAGATCAAGTGTATCAAGTTGGAGAGTTTGGAAGTGATGGGGTAGATGCGACAGTCGTAACGGGAACAGATGCTTCTCGAGCAATCATAACCCAAAGTTTAATTTTGAAAATGTTGAAGAGCAATTTGACGAACGTCAAAAACCCAGTTTGGAATTTGATGATGAAAAACATTTATCAGATCCCTGGCGCTTACCAATTGAAACAAGAGGATTTTAGGTTTAATATTCTTTACTCAGATCCTTCTCCTTTAAATTATATTACTGAAGTTCCAGGAAGCCCTTTTCCAGCTAACGCAACTCTAGGAAATAGAGTCGCAGAAACGACCCTGCTTAAGGTATTTAATTTAGACAAACTGAATTACAATAATGACCCTCAAACTGGAGGAGATGGTTTTTTCGACTTTATGCAAGGCATAACTATTGACTCTCAAAATGGTCGTGTAATATTCACTACCAAGGAGCCGTTCGGTGAATTGTTGTTTTCGAAGCTCTCAAATACTGGGAGCAGTGAAAATTATGATGATCAAGGTTCTTATAATCCAAATCAGCAGAAGTATGTTTTTAGAAATATGTACCGCAATACACAATCTGGGGCATTGCAGGATAGTGACAAAAATAAATTTTCATTAAGGGGTCGGTATAAATCATCGGGAGATGATGGCATCCCTATTGGGGCTTTTAATGTGCCAAGAGGATCAGTTGTCGTTACAGCCGGAGGGAGAATCTTAGTTGAAGGAGTTGATTATAGCGTGAACTATCAATTGGGGAGGGTCCAAATACTAGATCCTTCACTACAAGCTTCTAATACCCCTATTAATGTTTCATTAGAAAACAATTCTATTTTTGGTCAGCAAACCAGACGGTTTATGGGAGTAAACGTGGAGCACAAAATTTCAGATAATTTTTTAGTTGGGGGTACATTTTTGAAAATGAACGAAAGACCATTCACGCAGAAATCAAGTTTTGGTCAAGAATCGGTTAACAATACTATTTTTGGATTCAACACTAATTTTTCTACAGAAGTTCCTTTTTTGACTCGATTGGTAAATAAACTTCCGAACTTAGATACCGATGTGCCTTCAAATCTGTCTGTAAGAGGAGAAATTGCATTTTTAAAACCAGATTCGCCAAAAGCAGATCAGTTTGAGGGAGAATCAACTATATATGTAGATGATTTCGAAGGCTCGCAAACTACGATTGATCTACGTTCAGCCTTTGCTTGGAGTCTTTCTTCAACACCAGAAAGAAATGTTCGTAGCACTTATGATTTTAATGCCGTTGCCAATGATTTGAGTTATGGTTTTAAAAGGGCTAAACTAGCCTGGTACTCTATTGACCCTGTTTTTTACACCCAAAAACCTGCGGGAATTACAAATAATGATTTATCCTTCAATAGTACCAGACGAATATATAGTGAAGAACTATACCCTTTAACGGATATTGCGCAAGGGCAATCACAAGTAATAAACACTTTAGACTTAAGTTACTACCCCTCAGAAAGAGGGCCTTACAATAATGATGCGAATTTTAGCGTGAACCCTGCAGAGAACTTTGGGGGTATTATACGATCGTTAAACTCTACAAATTTTGAGCAGAGTAATGTAGAGTATATTCAGTTTTGGGTACTAGACCCGTACGAGGGGATAGGTAAGATTCCTCAAAACAACACAGGAAAAATCTATTTCAACCTCGGGGAAATATCCGAAGATGTTTTGAAAGACGGAAGAAAACAGTATGAAAACGGGCTCGGGCCAGATCAGATACTTGTAAATCCAAGACCTTTATGGGGTGAGGTTCCTGCTTCGCAATCTTTAATTTATGCATTTGATGCTAATGTGAATAATCGGACTAATCAAGATATTGGTTTAGATGGTTTGTCGAACGATGATGAAGGATCGGTTTATAATAATTTTGCCTCGGATTTAGATCCGGCGGGAGATGATTATACCTATTATTTGAACACTTCCGGTAGTATTCTAGAGCGGTATAAAGACTATAATGGAGTCGATGGAAACTCGGCAGTTGACATTGCAAATCCCAATCGGGGGTCGTCAACAGTCCCTGATGTTGAAGACATCAACAGGGATAATACCATGAATACGATCAACGCCTATTATGAATATAGTATAGACGTTCGGCCAAACATGGCAGTTGGTCAAAACTATATTACAGACATAAGAAATACACAAGTAACATTAGCTAACGGAGAAGTAACTGAATCGAGATGGCTTCAGTTTAAGATTCCCGTTTCGCAACCAGAAAACACCATTGGAAACATCTCTGATTTTAGATCGATACGTTTTATGAGAATGTTTATGACTGGTTTTAACCAAGAAGTGACAGTTCGTTTTGGCTCTTTAGATTTAGTGAGGGGAGAATGGAGAAGGTTTACTAATAGCCTCGATTTTAACGACACAAATGTGGCAGATGACAAAACAGATTTAGATGTCTTGGCCGTAAATGTTCAGGAGAATGGTGATAGATGCCCAGTAAATTATATCATACCGCCAGGGGTACAACGGGAACAATTGTATAATAACAATACACTTATTAATCAAAATGAACAGTCCTTATCTTTAAGAGTTTCAGGGGATGGACTCGAACCAGAAGATTCAAGAGCCGTTTTTAAGAATGTAAGTATTGACATGCGCCAATTCAAGAAGTTAAAAATGTTTTTGCATGCAGAATCTTTGCCTAATGAAATTGAGCTTAGAGATGATCAAATGGTCGGTTTTATTCGTTTTGGGAATGATTTTACTCAAAACTTTTACCAAATTGAGATCCCTTTGAAAGTAACCATGCCATCATCCAGTTCTGGGACAAATTGTTCTGCTTTGAGTGCTGAATTAGTGTGGCCAGAAGCTAACGAAATAGATCTTTCATTGGCCTTGTTGACTCAGTTAAAAATTCAAGCCATGAGTGTCGATTTGAGTACTTTGCCTTTGGACGGGATTTATTATCAAAATGAAGATGAACTTAACCCTGCATTGGCAAATAAGCCCAATAGATTAAGGTTAGGAATCAAAGGTAATCCTAATTTCGGAATGGTTAGAACATTGATGGTTGGTGTAAAAAGTAACGAAAGTCGTCAGGACATCAAAGGTGAGGTCTGGTTTAATGAACTTCGTTTAGCCGACATGGATAATCAAGGTGGAATGGCAGCCGTTTTGAACGTAGATTCGAATCTTGCTGATTTCGCTACTATTTCAGCGACAGGAAAGAAAAGCACAATTGGTTTCGGAGCTTTAGAGCAGGGCCCAAACGAAAGAAGTCGTGAAGATATTCAACAATATAGCATTGTAACCAATCTAAATCTAGGAAAAATGTTACCTGCGAAATGGGGTATTAATTTGCCTTTTAATTACGCTATTGGCGAAGAAACGATAACTCCTGAATATGATCCTTTTAATCAGGATATCAAATTAAAACAGTTGCTAGACAATACTAGTGATTCTGATCGGAAAGACAATATTACCAATAGAGCTATTGATTATACAAAACGTACTAGTATCAATTTCATCGGCGTCAGAAAGCAGAGAAGTCCCGAACAAAAGCAACACGTTTATGATCCAGAAAACTTTACTTTTTCTCAATCGTACAATAAAGTGGAGCGACATGATTTTGAGATTGAAGACTATGTAGATCAGCAAGCAAGTTCATCTGTAGATTATGCGTTCAATTTTCAATCAAAACCGGTAGAGCCGTTCAAGAAAATGGAATTCATGAAAAAAAGTGATTACTGGAAGCTATTAAGTGATTTTAATTTTAATTATTTGCCTTCTAATATATCTTTCAACACGAATATCAACCGGCAGTACAACCGTCAGCAATTTAGGCAGGTCGATGTTCAGGGAATTGGGCTTGATCCTTTATACAGAAGAAATTTTTCATTTAATTATCAGTATGGTTTTAATTATAATCTAACAAAGTCGTTAAAACTGAGTTACACAGCTTCGTCCACTAATATTGTTAAGAACTATTTGAATGAAGATAACGAGCCGATTGATAGTTTCACGATATGGGACAGCTACTGGGATATCGGAGACCCTAACCAACACATGCAACAATTGGTTGTGAATTATGATATTCCAATTAACAAAATTCCAATATTCAGTTTTATAAAAGCAAATTACTCTTATACAGGTGATTATAGCTGGCAACGTGCTTCAAATGCTTTATCACAAATAGTGATTGAAGGTATTGATTATAACTTAGGAAACACTGTTCAGAATGCACGTTCTAATAGTTTGAACTCAAGTTTTAACATGGATATGTTATACAAGTATTTGGGTATATCACCAAAAGGGAAGAAGCCGCCTGTTAACCGTAGGGCAGCAGCTCCAAAGCCCGGTGAAAAAGTAGTAAATACAGCTACCAGGCCAAAGGACAAAAATAATGAGTTCGTTGATGGGTTTTTAGGTGTATTAACCAGCGTAAAAAATGTTCAAATTAACTATACGGAGAATAGTGGTACCGTTTTACCAGGATATACTCCAAGTATAGGGTTTTTAGGGTCTTCAAGGCCTTCTTTAGGGTTTATTTTTGGAAGCCAAGATGATGTGAGGTATGAAGCGGCCAAAAACGGTTGGTTGACTAATTACCAGGACTTCAACCAAAATTTCTCTCAAGTGACCAATAGGATGCTGAAAGGGACTGCAAATATAGATTTATTCCCTGATTTGAAAATTGATTTGACCGCAGATCGCAACTATTCTAAGAATTTTTCGGAACAGTATGATGTCTCTGATGGTCAATATAACTCGCGTTCCCCTTATACATATGGCCTATTTTCAATATCGACTGTTTTAATTAAGACTGCTTTCTCAACTAGTGACGAAAGTGCTTCTCAAGCATTTGATGACTTCAGGTCTAATAGGCTTTTAGTGGCTACAAGATTGGCGTCAGAACGTGGAATTGATGTCAATAATCCCGCAAACCTAGATGAAGATGGCTATCCACTGGGATATAGCAAAAATAATCAGGCAGTGCTATTGCCGGCCTTTTTGGCGGCTTATTCAGGTAGTGATGTGTCTGGTGTTTCACTTGGGATTTTCAGAAGCTTGCCAATTCCTAACTGGGCAGTGAAGTATAGTGGATTAATGCGATATGATTTGTTCAAAAGAAATTTCAAAAGGTTCTCTTTACAACATAACTATAGGGCTTCTTACACAGTCAATCAATATCGATCTAATTTTGATTATGATAAAACTCCTAATGGGGTTGACGCTAGTGGGGACTTTTTTAATAAAACCATTATGTCTAATGTCAATTTGGTGGAACAATTTAGTCCGCTAATCAGAATGGATTTTGAATTGAAAAGTTCGTTAAAAGTGCTTACTGAGATCAAAAAAGACAGGGCGTTATCCATGAGCTTTGATAATAATTTATTGACAGAGGTAAAAGGAATTGAATATGTTGTAGGACTTGGATATCGCTTTAAGGATGTCATCTTTTCTTCAAAATTGGCAGACAATCCTACAGGCATAATTAAAGGAGATATCAACATGAAAGCCGATTTTTCCTATCGTAACAATCAGACAGTAGTCCGGTATTTAGATTACGACAACAATCAGTTGGCTGGAGGACAAAATATTTGGTCTTTGAAAATAACAGCGGATTATTCTTTCAGTAAAAACCTTACGGCTATATTTTATTATGACCATTCATTTTCTAAAGCAGTAATATCAACTTCATTCCCTTTAACTAACATTCGCTCCGGATTTACGCTTCGTTATAATTTTGGGAATTAAACTTCAGAATTCAAACTATATTTGAATAGAAGATTGTTACATTTGCCGAACAATAATTCAATTATCAATTATCAATTAGTATTTATTATGAATATACCAACAAATTTAAAGTACACTAAAGATCACGAGTGGGTTAGATTAGAAGATGAAATCGCGACAGTAGGAATTACTCATTTTGCTCAAAAAGAATTGGGAGATATTGTTTACGTTGAAGTGGAAACTTTAGACCAAACGCTAGAAAAAGATGAGGTTTTTGGTACGGTTGAGGCTGTAAAAACGGTTTCTGATTTGTTTCTTCCTTTATCAGGAGAAATTATAGAATTTAATAATGCTTTAGAAAACACTCCAGAAGCGGTAAATACAGATCCTTATGGAGCTGGTTGGATGATAAAAATTAAAGTTTCAGATGTTTCAGATTATGATTCGTTACTTTCAAGTGAAGCGTATAAAGAATTGATTGGTGCTTAAACAATTATTTTTTTGGGCGGCGTTATTATGGACAGGAATCGTTTTTACTCTAAGTTTAGTTCAGTCCAATAGTCTTCCGGTAATCAACATTGTGAATCTTGATAAGTATGTTCATGCTTTTTTTCATTATGTTTTTACATCACTCTGGTTTTTATTTTTAATAAGTCATTCGCAGAATAAAAGAATTTTTGTGCCATTAATGATTGCATTCACGCTCTCAGTTTTTTTTGGAATCGCAATAGAAGTTTTGCAAGGTTTATATACGACAACTAGAAGGGAAGATATTCTAGACGTTGCGGCAAATGTTTTCGGTGCAACTTTAGCTATTTTCACTATCGTTATGTATTATAGAATTAGACGTGTAGATAATAATTAAAATAAAGTTTAATCCCGCTTCGGCGGGATTTTTTGGTTTAACAATGAAGTGTTTTTTTATTTGATATTTAATTTATTGGCTGATTGGATTAGTTTTATTTAATCACTAAATTGGCCCTTTAACAATTGTGGTTTTTTACTAATTTTTATTGGTTAAAAGGGAATATCCATATTAAACTAATGCACATTTAATATATATTTTTGTGAACCGTTGATTATCATTTTCGTGAAATTTATAAAACAATGAACATCAAAGAATATTTAGATTCGACTTATTTAAAAACAGCAAGTCAGGCCGGAATTACTGAAAGCCAAAACATCCTTGTTGCTAAAAATTTTATTCAAGAAGCCATTGACGAAAACTTCAAGCTTATTATGATTCGGCCTAATATGGTCTCCATAGCTAGAAAGATGATTACTGATGCTAATTCGAACGTCGACATAGGAACTGTAATTGATTTTCCAGAAGGGAAGTCAGGACTGGAGGCCAAGCTTAATGAAGCGATTCAGGCGATTCAGCACGGTGCCGATGATTTGGATTTTGTTTGTAACTATGAAGCGTTCAAAGAAGGAAATGTTGATTTGTTAAAAGAGGAGATACTAAAATGTACCCAATTAGGATTAGAAAACAATAAAGTAGTTAAATGGATCATTGAAGTTGCAGCGTTAAATGAGAAACAAATTATACAGCTCTCTGCTTTAGTGAAAAACGTGGTAATTTCTAATTTTAAAGAGAAAGATTATGTGTCTGTTTTTGTAAAATCTTCAACAGGGTTTTATCAAACTGAAAATAACTTGCCTAACGGAGCAACAGTTTTATCTATTATGTTGATGCTAGAAAATGCATCGCCGCTTCCCGTAAAAGCTGCTGGTGGTGTAAGGACTTATCAGGAGGCTTTTGAGATGGTTCGATTAGGGGTAAAACGAATAGGTACATCTGGAGCAAAAGCAATTGCCCACGGGGAAAGCACGCAATCAGGATATTAAACTTTCAATCAAAATCAACATGGCAAAAGGTTTGTTAATTTTATTTTTATCATTTTCTTCTTTTTTTACATATTCTCAAAGTGGAAACATTAATTTATCTCCCGAGAGATTCCCGGTTTTTCCTAGATGTGAAAACTTAGAGTCTACGGCATTAGAAAACTGCTTTTATAATGAAGTGCAAGACTTTGTCTTTCAAAATTTTGTAGTGCCAGAAAGTCTCATAAAAAATAATTTTTCGGGAAACATAAAAGTGCTTTTTGAGGTGGACAATAGTGGTGTTTTTAAAGTGATTTATGTAAATGCTGTCGACGAGGAATTGATACTGGAGTCAAAAAGGGTCTTTGGTAAATTTGCCAAAATTACTCCACCCACCTATAACGGAAAGCCAACTTATTCAAAATATAATATCACAATTTCCATACCGTTGAAGAGTTCAGAAACAATGGCTTTAGAAACACTTGCGCGTGCTGATCTTTTGCCAAACAGTAGAGAAAAGCTTACCGAACTTGATAGTATTGTCTATAAAAAATATAACAACCCTGAGTTTGAAAGTCATTTAAATATTCCTTTGTCACATAGTTATTATGCACAGTTTGATGGTGCTTTAAATAAAGTAGGCAGTAATAATCATACAGCCTCAAAGCCATATACATATCTGGAGGTGGCAAAATATTACGACATTAAATCGGTAAATGATAAACTTAAGAAAAACGTCTCAGGTTGGTGGGCCAGAAAGTTATGGAATGAAAATACTGTTGAAATTCAAGGAGAGGGGTATTGGTTAACATTGAACCCTATTTTGGATTTACAATTAGGTAAAGCGTCGGATAGTGATGCGTCTTATACTTATGTGAACACGCGTGCGCTTAATTTTCGTGGTGGATTAGGGGACAAGCTTAATTTTACAACAACGGTTTTTGAAAGTCAGGGTCGTTTTGCTGATTACTTCAATCGGTATGCTGAATCCATAAGACCTGCAGGAGGTAATCCGGCAATCATTCCTGGTATCGGTATCGCTAAAAACTTCAAGACTGATTCATATGATTTTCCTTTGGCAGAAGCCAATATAACTTTTGCCCCAAGCAAGCACATTGATTTGCAATTGGGTTATGGGAGGAATTTTATAGGCGATGGGTATCGTTCTTTATTCGAAAGTGATGGGGCTAGTCCTTACCCGTATTTTAAAATAAACACCAATTTTTGGAAAATAAAATATACGAATACCTATATGTGGTTGAAGGATGTGCGTCCAGAGGTTACCCTTGAAAGAACCTATGCTACAAAGTTTATGGCGAACCATTATTTGAGTTGGAATGTGTCAAATAAATTGAATATTGGTTTGTTCGAATCCGTAATTTGGACTAATACTAACGATAGGGGTTTTGATGCGAGTTTTGTTAACCCAATTATCTTTTATCGTTCTGTGGAGTTTGCCTCGTCAGCCAGAACTGGAAATGCGTTGTTAGGTTTATCCTATAAGTATAAATGGAGTAATCAGATCAATTTTTACGGACAGTTCCTTCTGGATGAATTTTCTCTTGGAGATATAAAAAGTGGCGATAACAGTTGGAAAAACAAATATGGATATCAGTTGGGCGTTAAGTGTTATAATGCTTTTCATGTTGACAACTTATTAGTACAGTTTGAATACAATCATGTGCGTCCATATGTATATTCACACAGCGTGCCGATCACTAATTATGGCCATAACAACCAAAGTATTGGGCATCAGTGGGGTGGAAATTTCAAAGAATTTATTGCAATTGCCCGTTATCACGAAGGAAGATATTTTGCCGATGCGAAAATAACTGTAGGTACCCGTGGACTTGATTTTGATACTGTAGAGGACAACTATAATTACGGCGGAGATATCTATAAAGATTATGATGAAAGCAGGCCTTTTGATTCGGGTGTAAAAGTAGGGCAAGGCAATAAAACTGCTGTTTTTATAGCAGATATCCAAGCCGGATATTTAGTGAATCCCACAACAAACCTAAAGATTTTCGGAAGTTATATTTATAGAAGTTTTGACCCATCGATGAATACTGCATCAACTTTTATTAAAAGTACTAATTGGTTTACGGTGGGATTGAGGACTGATATTTTTAATTGGTATTTTGATTATTAATATATTCGTTTAAAATTCAAAGGTTTAGAAATGTAAATTTAACCTTAGATTTTGTCATTATCGATGCTGTATTTATCAGCCGATATTAGTAAAAAAAAATCTAAATTCTACGATATAATTTCATCGTGTAATGTGTACCTTTGCAGAAGTTTTATAAAGCCTCATGAAAACCGCATTGAATACTACGTCAAATACATCTTCCCTTAAAACGGTTTTTTTTGATTTTAAAGAAATCACAAAGGCAGGACTGGCGATCAGTGTTTTATTTTCTTCTATTGCGGGTTACTTTTTAGGCTTTAACAATCAACACCCTTTTCAATGGTCTGTTTTGATAATGCTTGCCATCGGCGGTTATTGTATGGTTGGGGCTTCTAATGCTTTTAATCAAGTTATTGAGAAAGACTTAGATGCTTTAATGAACAGAACTAAAAACCGACCCGTTCCGGCCGGCAGAATGTCTCCTACTACTGCGCTGCTGATAGCCAGTCTGTTGACTATAATTGGAATTTCTCTTTTATATATGATTAATCCCAAAACAGCAATGTTTGGTGCGGTTTCTATATTTTTATATACAAGTGTTTATACCCCATTAAAGACCGTGACATCTTTGTCTGTTTTTGTTGGTGCTTTTCCAGGGGCAATCCCTTTTATGTTAGGCTGGGTAGCTGCAACTGGAGATTTTGGGATAGAGGCTGGGACTTTATTTTTGATTCAGTTTTTCTGGCAATTCCCCCACTTTTGGGCTATCGGTTGGTTTTTATATGAAGATTATGAAAGAGCAGGTTTTTTCATGCTTCCAACAGGGAAAAAAGATAAAGGTACTGCGTTACAGGTTATTTTATATACCGTTTGGCTAGTTATAGCTTCCTTATTACCGTCTCTGGGTTATACGGGTAAATTATTTATATCGCCTATTGCTGCGGCGGTTGTTTTTTTACTGGGTCTTTGGATGCTCTACTATGCCGTGCAACTATACAAATTGAGAAGTGCAAAAGCAGCAAGGACTTTGATGCTAGTAAGTGTTTCGTATATCACTTTGTTACAATTCGTTTATATAATTGATAAATTTTTGAGATAATTATGGATATTACAATGACAAAAGACGAGCATAAGGCGAGGACGGCGAGATCATACAAATTGATATTGTTGTTTGCTATGGTCAGTATGACTATGATGTTTGCGGGACTTACAAGTGCGTTCGTGGTTAGCAAATCTAGGGTGGACTGGTTAAAGGATTTTGAATTGCCTACCGCATTCTATTACAGTACTCTGGTGATTTTAGGTTGCAGTGTTACTTTTCATTTGGCTAAAAAAGCCATTCAAAAAGACAATAAAGCTGCGACAACTACATTTCTTTTTGCTACTTTAGCCATGGGAATATTATTTGTAATTTTGCAGTTTGTAGGGTTTGGCCAAATTGTAGAGAACGGCTATTATTTTACAGGAGCTGAGAGTTCAATTACAACTACATTTCTATACATCGTGACGGTTGTGCACTTGATTCACCTTGCAGGTGGGTTGATTTCACTACTAATTATAATTTATAATCATTTTAAACAAAAATACAATTCGAGTCAAACTCTTGGAATAGAACTAGGTGCGATGTACTGGCACTTTCTTGATTTCTTGTGGGTTTATTTATTTGTATTTTTATATTTCTTTAAATAAGAAAAAAACGTAAATTTGGGAACTTTTTAACGAATAACTTTTATGGGATCGACAGTTACTACTGCAAATAGTGAAGAAAAAACTTGGGGAGGCGGCAATGAGCCAATGGGAGCGAGTTATGGTAAATTAATGATGTGGTTTTTTATCGTATCGGATGCCTTAACGTTCTCTGGATTTTTAGCAGCCTATGGTTTTTCTAGATTTAAATTTATCGAAACGTGGCCTTTGGCAGATGAAGTGTTTACTCACTTCCCCTTCATGCACGGCGTTTCTGCGCCAATGTATTATGTGGCGTTAATGACTTTTATTTTAATCTTTTCATCTGTAACGATGGTTTTGGCCGTTGACGCAGGTCATCAAATGAAAAAGGACAAAGTTGTTATTTATATGTTTTTGACCATTATCGGTGGTATGATATTCGTAGGTTCACAAGCTTGGGAATGGAATAATTTCATTAAAGGCGAATACGGTGCGATCGAGACAAAAGGAGGTAGTTTACTTCAGTTTGTTGACAAAGACGGACATCGTGTAGCACTTTCTGATTTTTCTGAGAACTTTCATTCAGAAAGAGAGCAGTTGACAAGAAATAAAGGAAAGTGGTTTATGAGTGAGCCTTCTTTACCATCCTACACGGTAGCAGAGGTTCAGGCTGGTTTTAAAGCGCATCCCGATCTACTGATAAGAACGGAGGTTATTTATGAAGCAGATGAGGCAACGATGAAAGATGCTAAAATCAATCATGAATTAACTAAAATTAAGCACAAAACAATCCTGACAAGAGAAGAATCCTTGTTGAGGTTAGGACAGGCTACCTACGTTGTTGAAGGTGCAAATCTGATAAGAAACGAATATGGGAGTAAATTATTTGCTGATTTCTTTTTCTTTATAACTGGTTTTCACGGTTTTCACGTTTTTTCAGGAGTAATTATAAATATCATTATATTTTTTAATGTACTTATTGGGACTTACGAAAAAAGAGGGAGTTATGAAATGGTAGAGAAAGTTGGTTTGTACTGGCACTTTGTCGATTTAGTTTGGGTATTCGTTTTTACAGTATTCTATCTAGTTTAATTTTTAAAGATTATTATTATGTCACACGTACATGTATCAAATACAAGTAGAATTTGGAAGGTTTTTGGAATTTTATCTGCTGTTACAATTATAGAGGTTATTCTAGGAATTCTTAAACCAGAAGTATTACACTTAAATTATTTCATGGGAATGAATTTACTAAACTGGATATTTTATGCTCTAACTATATATAAAGCGTACTATATTGTATTCGCTTTTATGCATATGGAGGGCGAGAAAAGTAGCCTTAGATCCGCAGTTGTTTTGCCTGTTATATTTTTAATATTATATTTACTTTTTATATTACTAACTGAGGGTAATTATATTTATGGGGTTTTTAAAAATTCCACTATTAAATGGAATTTTTAACAAAATATTAATTCAAAAAAAGGGTACGCATTGCGTGCCTTTTTTTATTTTTGCAGTTTAAATTTCAGTACCGCTACAATGAAAAAAAATATTGTTCTTTTTGTTCTTTTTGTATTGCCAATTGTTGCTTATCTTTTTTTTGCATCCGGTGTTAATAGCTTTACGAAACTGCCCATTATCACTCCAAGCATTCCTGATTTTGGGAATTGGGAAACTTTGAATAATGAAAAGGTTAGTCTGGACAATAAAATCACCATTTTGGGTTTTGCTGGCACCGATGTTGTTAAACATAGAGGGAACTTATTCAATCTTAACGAGAAAATTTATCAACGGTATCATACTTTTAAGGACTTGCAGTTCGTTATGGTCTGCCCTTTAGGAACAGAAAATGATATTAGGAGTATTATGGATGCATTAGATGAATTTACTGATGTGTCGCAATGGCATTTTGTTTTTACTACCCCAGAACAGATTAATGAATATTACAGCCAGTTAAAACTAGTTGGGAAATTGGATGAAAACTCTGGCACCTCTGATGTCTATATTGTTGACAAAAAGCGAAATCTTAGAGGTAGAAAAGAAAAGAAGGGTTATAAAGAGGGTTATGATACTTTTCATCCCGCCGAATTGAGTAATGAGATGTTAGATGATTTTAAGGTGATTCTTTACGAATACCGTGCTGCACTCAAGAAAAATAATAATGCCACAAAGCAACTTTAAAGTTATAGTTTATGTTTAAAAATAAATCTTACATCGGTATTTCATTTATAATTCTCATTTTTGGAATTTATGCAGTTCCCAAGATTATTTCAAGGATACAAAATAATGAAATTGTACAAGGGGATCGTTTGGACCTAGTGACGGGAGGAAATAAAGAGGGCGAGATGTTGACAAAAATAGGGCCCGCACCAAAATTTGAGTTGCTTAACCAGGACAATATAAAAATCAGCAATGAGACCTACCTTGGAAAAGTGTACGTGTTGGAATTTTTCTTTACTACTTGTCCATCAATTTGTCCAAAAATGAATCAAAGTATGCTGTTGATTGAGAAAAAGTTTTTTGGCAATCCAAATTTCGGAATAGTTTCGATCACGATTGACCCATCTCACGATACACCAGCTGTTTTGAAAGCGCATTCAGAGTTGTTAGGTGTCAAGTCTTCTAACTGGAATTTCCTAACAGGCGATAGAGAGTATATATTTAATTTGGCCAACAAAGGCTTTAACCTTTATGCAGGAGAGAATAGTAATGTAAAGGGAGGTTTCGAGCATTCAGGCTTGTTCGCTTTAGTAGACAAAAATGGAAATATTCGTTGCAGGAAGGATGACTTTGGTAATCCGATCTTGTATTATGATGGTTTAGAGAAAAAAGGAGTAAGGGATATACAGCAAGACATAGCAATATTATTAAAAGAATAAAAATGGAAAACAACTCTCTTGAAAAAAAGTACAATAGTCTAATAATAGTGGTCTCGGTTGTGATCCCAATTGCGGTTGCGCTGCTTTTTACAGTTAAATTAAAAGATTTTGGTATACAAGTTACACCACTTTCTTTTTTACCTCCGATTTACGCTGCAATAAACGGGCTTACGGCTGTAGTTTTAGTTGCAGGTGTCCTAGCTATAAAAAACGGAAAACGCAAACTCCACCAGCGATTTATGACGACAGCAATTGCACTTTCTCTTGCTTTCTTGCTGATGTATATTGCCTATCACATGACCACGGACTCTACTAAATTTGGAGGTGGAGGAATCATTAAATATGTTTACTTCTTCATACTTATTACGCATATTATCTTGTCTATAATTGTTATTCCTTTAGTTTTGGTTACATATGTTCGTGCTTTAGCTCAGGTATTCGATAAACATAAGAAAATTGCCAAAATTACTTTTCCGATTTGGCTATATGTTGCCGTTACTGGTGTTGTCGTATTTTTAATGATATCTCCATATTATGTTTAGTAAAAGTAAATTACAGACTTGTTTTGTAGCCGTAACTTTATTTGCTCTTTCTATTTCGGCAAATGCACAATGTGCAATGTGTCGCGCTGCTTTGGGTGGTGACGGCAATAAGATTCAAGCCCAAGCGGTAAATGATGGTATAGTGTATTTAATGATGATTCCTTATGTTTTAGTAGCCGGTGTTGGTTTTGCCGTTTATAGATTGTACAAAAAGAAGAAAGCAGAATAATTTTTGAGCAGCTATTTCAGCCCGTTGATTGAAATATTGATTTCTCCGTTTACTGTAACTAAAGCAATAATGGCATTGTTCGTTAGTTCAATTTTTTTAAATTTGAATTCTTCTATTTTCCCGTTAACAAAGATACCTGGTAGTGGAGAGTAATTATCCAGAAAGCTCATGATGGTTCGTTTGCCATCATTTAAATTTGTCTGGATAGAGTAACGGCAGTTTTGCTTAATTTTACTTAAAATTATAGCTTGTGCAAGCCAGTTTGCTGTTCGCATCAGTTTGTTTTTTGTGTCCAATACATATTCTAGTTCGTCAAAATATATTTCTTTTTTTTCGTCGTCGTATTTAGGTAGACCAGATAAATAGAGTACTCCGTTCACAGATCCTAATACTTCCAAAGCAATTACCATTTTACCGTCTTTGTGCCAAATGGAGACATTTTGAACTGTAATTTTTTTTCCTCCTGATCCAAATTCTTGTCCTCTGAAGTTTTTTGTTATTATTCTAGACGCATCGTAATAACTTGAAACAGCAACGACATTTGCCTTTATTTGATTTTGAACTTTTATTACGGGCTTTAAGGTTATCTTATTGATGTCAATTTTGGATTCTGGTCGCGCTCCTATTAAGGTCTCCATATTGCATTTCATGCCCATTTGTAATTCAAATGAGTCTTTTTTTAATTTGGCGGTGGTGGAGTATATTTCAATTGGTATAATTCTAAGCCAACTCTCGTAATTGTCATTCATTCGGAAAGGATTGCAAATTACTTCTAAGGCTTCCAATACATTAGGTTTAAAGTCCATAGATTTTGAAATTGCATCGTCTATTTTTTTTTCTATTTTTGACTTAAATAGTTTTATTGCAGGGTTTATAAGGTAGGTTATTGGAACATTTTTTCCAATGAGGGACATTGTTGGTGCGTCACTCCATTCTAATGATTTTAATTCGGTCTTAGTTTTTAACTGCCAATTAGTTAAGGAAACCTCACTGATCAGAGTAACTATGCCACTTAAATTAAATTCTCTTGTATCGTAAAGTTCAACGCCCATAGTTTTTGTGCCGATTCTGTATTTGACTATTGCCTTCAAGGGTAGAACGGTTTCTATTTTTTCTTTCGATGTAGCATTGGCATTTTTGATTGTTATCGGTGCCAATTTCCAAATTTTAATTTCAATGTCATCATCCTGGATGTTATTGTCGTCGTAAATCAGCCCATTCAAGAGCAAATTAGTTTTGTTCTCGATATCTTTCAGTTTAATGTTAATGGGTAGATTGATAAAGGAAGGACTGTTTTCATAAATGAGCGGAGAAGCATCATCTGGTTCTGGTCGTAAAGTATTGATTTTTTGAGAAGTACTACAGCTCAATAATAAAGAGCAAAGAAAGGCAAGATTCACTATGTACTTTAGCATTTTTATCGTATTTTGATATTGTAAAATTACTAAAAGAAATATATTTTCTCATAAAACTGTAACATTTTATATTAAATCAGGTCTTATTGTTTAAAAGTATTAAATGGCTAGCAGTTGTTAGTTTTGTGACTTTTTTAGTAAATTTATTTTTTATTTAAAGTTGGAAATAATGATTGAGATTAAAGACTTACATAAATCGTATAAAGTTGGGGGTTCGGAATTGCATGTCCTTAAAGGGGTAAATTTCAATATAAAGGAAGGTGAATTGGTTGCTATTATGGGATCTTCTGGTTCTGGAAAATCAACATTGCTCAACATTCTTGGTATTCTTGATGAAGCCGATGCTGGTCATTATGTTCTGGATAAAGTTCCTATTAAAAACCTTAACGAAACGATTGCTTCTCGATATCGAAACCAATTTCTGGGTTTTGTTTTTCAATCTTTCAATTTGATTAATTATAAAAGCGCTCTGGATAATGTGGCTATGCCGTTGTATTATCAGGGTATCAAAAGAAAAGAACGTAGCGAAATTGCTATGAGTTTTCTAGAAAAAGTAGGTTTGGCTTCGCATTCTCATCATTTACCGAACGAGCTTTCAGGCGGGCAAAAACAGCGGGTTGCTATAGCTCGTGCATTAGCTTCTAATCCAAAAGTTTTATTAGCTGATGAGCCGACGGGTGCTTTGGACACAAAAACATCGTACGAAGTCATGGAGCTCATTCAGGGAATTAATGACGAAGGAAAAACTATTTTGATTGTTACTCACGAACCTGATATCGCCGCTATGTGTAAACGAAATGTGGTTTTGAAAGATGGTTTAATCATAGATGATAAATTAGTTGAACAAGTAAGAGCGTCCGCATATGTTTAATATAGAACGCTGGCAGGAAATTTTTGAGGCTATTGCTAAGAATAAGCTGCGAACTTTTCTTACGGGTATTTCCGTGGCATCTGGAATTTTCATTTTGGTGATTCTTTTAGGCGCAGGACGAGGGCTTCAAAACGGAATTCAAAAACAATTTGAGCGTGATGCCGATGGTTTAATTTCCGTGTGGTCAGGAACTACGACAAAAGAGTACAAAGGATTAAATCCCGGAAGACAAATTCAATTCAGGAATAGTGATTATGATGTGTCAGTTCAGAAATTTAAAAATCAATTAAACATAAAATCGGCTAACTATATTTTTTGGAGTGGTATTTTAGTTTATGGAAAAGAGACAGGGAATTATCGTTATATAGGAGTTTATCCCGATTATTTAGCGGTAGAAAATGCAACGGTTATTGAGGGGAGATTTATCAACGAAAGAGATGTTCTCAATAGCGAAAAGGTAACGGTTATTGGACAGAAAGTAAAACTAGATTTGTTTAAAGATAAAAGTCCCATTGGAGAACAACTAAGCATCGACAATATCAATTTTAAAGTAGTGGGTGTTTTCACGGATCCTGCGGGAGAACGAGAGGAAACTCGTGTTTATATCCCTCTAACGACTACGCAACAAGCTTTTGGAGTAGGAGATAAGATTAGTGTTTTGGATTTTACTCTTTCCAAAAAAGAGACTTATGAAGAGGCTTTGGCTCAGTCAAACCAATTTACCGAAGAGTTAGGACAATTGTTAAGAAGTAAAAATACTGTGGCCCCCGGTGATAATGGGGCGATTGATATTAATAGTTCTATTAAAAATGTCAAACAGTTCTATGATTTGAATTTGTACATCCGATTATTCTTTTGGTGGGTAGGAATTTGTACTATAATTGCTGGTGTTGTGGGCGTGAGTAATATTATGTTGATCATCGTGAAAGAGCGCACTAAAGAAATAGGAATAAGAAAAGCACTTGGCGCTTCTCCTCTTTCGATTATTGGGATGATTTTGCACGAATCAATTTTCATCACAACCATCTCAGGGTTTGTTGGACTCATATCTAGTTTGGCGCTTCTAGAACTCGTAGGGCCGCAAATACAAAGTGATTATTTTTTAAACCCCGAAGTTGATTTCGGTGTGGCATTGACCACACTGGTAATATTAGTATTTGCAGGAGCTTTGGCTGGATTTTTTCCAGCTTATAGAGCCGCTCAAATAAAACCAATTATAGCACTTAGAGACGAATAATTATGTTTGACAGAGACAATTGGGATGAAATTTTAGAAGCCTTGACGGCTAATACCTTTAGAACGATTCTAACAGCTTTTGGTGTTTTTTGGGGAATATTTATTTTGGTAATATTGCTTGGAGCTGGGAAGGGTTTGGAAAATGGCGTTAAAAAAGGATTTGACGGTATTGCAACAAACACAATGTTTATGTGGTCGCAATCTACATCAAAACCCTATAAAGGTTTACCGCCAATAAGGCGGTTTGATTTTAAAAATGCTGATGTAATTGCTTTAAAAGAAAGTTTTCCTAATTTATTGTATGTTTCTCCGCGCAATCAATTAGGTGGTTTTGAAGGAGCGAATAACGTGGTAAGAGGAACAAAAACAGCAGCATATACTATTTACGGAGATTATCCAGAACTCATCAAACAACAACCCATGGATATTATAAAAGGGCGATTTGTGAATCATCAGGATATCGTTGAGAAACGGAAAGTGGCTATTATTGGACAAGGAGTAATAAGTGGATTGTATGAAAAAGGAGAAGAAGTTATAGGGACTTATATCAAAGTCAACAGTGTCAACTTTATGGTTGTAGGAGTTTATAATTCAAAATCTAGAAATAACGGTAATGCTGAATCGGCTCAAAAAGAAATTTTTGTTCCATTTACTGCTTTTCAGCAAGCTTTTAATTATGGTGATACTGTGGGTTGGATGGCGCTAACTGCTCGTGATGAAACATCAATTACACAACTCAAGCCTGGAATTTTAGAATTTATGAAAGCCAGACATTCGATCAACCCATTAGATGACAGGGCTATTGGAAATTTTGATTTGTATGAAGAATTCAGTAAAATACAAGGTCTTTTTTCTATTTTAAACTTCATTGCTTTCTTTGTAGGAACCCTTGTGTTACTTTCAGGTGTAATAGGAATTTCTAATATTATGCTTATCGTTGTGAAAGAACGTACTAAAGAAATAGGCATTAGAAGAGCTTTGGGAGCAACTCCCGGAGCAATACGATCCCAAATATTATCCGAAGCCATTTTTTTAACTATAATTGCTGGAATGTTTGGAATCGCCGCAGCAACAGGAGTACTTTGGGTTGTCAATAAGATTTTAGATTCTATGCCAAGTGAAGACATGATGTTTGCAAATCCAAGTGTCGATTTGTCAATAGTATTCTTTGCGTTAATAATATTAGTAGGTTCCGGCTTATTAGCGGGATTTATACCTGCACAAACAGCGATAAACGTAAAGCCAGTAGATGCTTTAAGAACAGAATAAATTATCAATCAATCAGAAAATAATAACCGATTAAATTACAGATCAAATGAAAAAAGGAGCAACGATATCAATTTTAATTTTTATAGCAGTAGTGTTTTTTGGGGCGCTATATTATTTGTATGCTAAAAACCAAGAATCTCCAATAGTTTTTAAAACCGATAAGGCAGAAATAAAAACAATTATTAAAAATACGATTGCCACTGGAAATATTGTTCCGGATGAAGAAGTCTTGATTAAACCGAATATTTCTGGAATCATCGAAACAGTTTACATTAAGGCTGGTGATGATATTAAGGCAGGAGATTTAATTGCAAAGATCAAGGTAGTGGCCAATGTTTCAAATTTAAATAGCTCCCAAAATCAGGTTAAGACAACTAAAATCGCTTTAGATAATCAAGAGAAATTATTTAAAAGACAAAAAACTCTTTTTGATAAAGGCGTTATTTCTGCCAATGATTTTGATGCAGCACAATTAGCTTATAAACAAGCGAATCAGAATTATGCAGCGTCCAAACAAAGTTTTGATATCGTTAAAACGGGGACAACTTCAGGTCTTGGAAACTATGCCAATACTTTAATTCGTTCTACCGTTACTGGAATGGTGCTTGATGTTCCTGTAAAAGTCGGGAATCAAGTGATTGAAAGTAATAATTTTAATGAAGGAACCACAATTGCCAGTGTTGCTGATGTAGGAAGAATGATTTTTGTGGGTAAAATTGACGAATCAGAAGTTGGTAAAATAAAAGAAAAGTTGGCTCTTGAAATCACAGTTGGTGCTATTGAAAACAAAAAATTTGAAGCAGTTTTACAATATATAGCGCCAAAAGGAGTGAAAGAAAACGGAGCTATTCAATTTGAAATTAAAGCTTCTTTGCCAAATAAAGAAAACACTTTTATTCGTGCTGGTTTGAGTGCAAATGCTGCTATTATTTTGGAAAGAGCAGACAAAGTTTTAGCAATAAAAGAATCGCTAATTCAATTTGATAAAAAGACACAAAAACCTTATTTGGAAGTGGAAACCTCGAGTCAGAAATTCGTCAGGAAAAATCTTGTCTTAGGCGTTAGTGACGGTATTTATGTAGAAGTAATAAAAGGAATTAATGCCAAGGATAAAATAAAAGTTTGGAATCTAGGCTTGAAAACAGAAGAACCAAAGTAATAGAATGGTGTTAAAAAAGAATTTAAGTTTTAAAAAAAATATAAAATATGTGTGGTACCTTTGCTACGCTTTCATTCAAAACTCATGAAAAAAAATAGTTGGATCCCCTTAGTTTTACTTTTCGCTTTTAATTTGTCATCAAATGCACAGGAGAAAAAATGGACATTAGAGCAATGCGTTACATATGCATTGGATAATAATATTTCAATCAAACAAACGGCATTAGATACTGAAACTGCTCAAATTGATAAAAGAGGAGCAATAGGTAATTTTTTGCCATCACTTAATGCTTCAGGATCTCATTCTTGGAATGTTGGTTTAAATCAGGATATTACTACTGGACTTTTACAAAATCAGACGACTCAATTTACATCAGCAGGTGCAAGTATAGGAGTGGATATTTATAAAGGTTTACAAAACCAAAATGCCCTGAGAAATGCTAGACTTTCTGTAATAGCAGCGCAATATCAATTGAAAAAAATGCAAGAAGACATTGCTCTTAATGTTGCCAATGCCTTTTTACAAGTGCTTTTCAATAAAGAAAATTTGAAAGTACAAAAAGATCAATTGGCGATTGATGAGAAGCAGTTATTGCGTTCGCAGGAATTAGTTAATGCTGGGTCAATCCCTAGTGGCGATCTATTAGATGCAAAAGCGACTGTGGCAAACGATAATCAAAAATTAATTGCTGCGGATAATGCGCTGTTAATATCTAAATTAAGTTTGTCACAATTGTTACAATTAAAAGATTTTGAGAGTTTTGATATTGAGGATAGTACTCAAGTACAAGACGAAAACAATATATTGGCGCAAACACCTTTGTCTATTTATGATATGGCCAAAGAAAATAGAACTGAGCTTAAAATTGCTCAAACCAATTTGGAAATGGCTGAAAAAAATCTGGCTATTGCAAAAGGAGGTTTTCAACCTACTTTGCGAGGTTTTTATAATTTCAATAGTCGAATTTCCTATTCGGATATTGCACTTAGAGATAATCAAGGAGCAATTGTAGGAGTGCAATCTGCACCGCCATTCTTTGACCAGTTCAACAATAATAAAGGACAGTCCTTTGGAGCGCAATTGAGTATCCCAATTTTTAACGGATTCTCTGCAAGAAATAATGTAGAACGTTCTAAGGTAAACTTAGAGAAGTCTAAAATAGCATTAGAGCAACAAGAATTAGACCTTGAAAGGAATGTCTATTTGGCATTTACGGATGCTAAAGGCGCATTGAAGGCTAATGAGTCCTCATTGGTAGCTCTCGAGTCTAGACAAGCGGCATATGATTATGCCAAAGAAAAGTATGATGTAGGTTTGATGAATTCTTTTGATTTAAATCAATCGCAAACTTTATTGTCCAATGCGCAATCTGAAGTCCTTAGATCGAAGTATGATTACATATTCAAAATTAAAATATTGGAATTCTATTTTGGAATCCCCATCATTAAAAATTAATTAAACATGTCAAAGAAAACAATTTATCTGTTAATAGGCGGAACTGTTGCAGTAATCGTATTATTAGTAGTCCTTTCAAAAACTGGAGTTATTGGAAACAAAGATGAGGGTAAGGAAGTTGAGATTACCACTGTTGCAGCTTCAACAATTGTGGAGACGGTTTCGGCTACGGGAAAAATTCAACCCGAAATAGAAGTTAAAATTTCATCTGAAGTGTCAGGAGAAATTATTTTGTTGTCGGTAAAAGAAGGACAAGTTGTAAAGAAAGGAGACTTGTTGGTTAAGATAAATCCAGATTTATACACCGCTGGATACAACCGTTCTGTTTCAAACTTGGCAGGTACAAAAGCAGGGCTAAGTCAGGCAGATGCACAGTTTAATGAAGCCAAAGCCAGTTATGAAAGGAATAAGGTTTTGTTTAAAAAAGGAATTATTTCCAAGTCGGACTGGGACAAATCAATCTCTTCTTTTGAAGGGTCAAAAGCAGCCAAACAAACTGCTTATTTTAATGTTCAAAGTGCTTCAGCTTCGGTAAATGAGGCGAGAGATAACTTAGGAAGAACAACTATTTATGCTCCGGCTGACGGTACAATCTCTGTACTTAATGTGGAGTTAGGTGAACGAGTACTGGGGACACAACAAATGACGGGTACTGAGATTCTAAGGGTCGCCAACTTGAATAATATGGAAGTTGAAGTTGATGTAAATGAGAATGATATCGTAAAAATAAAAGAAGGGGATGTTGCTAAAGTTCTAGTTGACGCCTATTTAAAAAAGCAGTTTAAAGGAGTTGTTACTAGTATTTCGAATTCAGCAAGCAGTACACTAACATCAGATCAGGTAACCAATTTTAAAGTTAAAATAAGAATTTTAAAAGAATCTTATCAAGATTTAGTGGTAGGTAAGCCGAGTGCTTATTCCCCATTTAGACCGGGAATGACCGCAACGGTCGATATTAGCACCAAAACAAAGAAAAATGTTCTGTCCGTACCTATAAGTGCGGTAGTTATAAAATCAGATACTACAGCAGTTAAAGAGTTGAAAACACAGAAAGATCTTGATGAAAAAAATGCAGCCCCTAAAAGTGACAAAAAATTCGAGTGTGTTTTTGTGAAAGTAGGAGACAAGGCTAAAATACGAATCATCAAGACAGGAATTCAAGACGATGCCAACATT
Source organism: Flavobacterium sp. W22_SRS_FP1 (assembly GCF_052113685.1). Classification (NCBI taxonomy): domain Bacteria; kingdom Pseudomonadati; phylum Bacteroidota; class Flavobacteriia; order Flavobacteriales; family Flavobacteriaceae; genus Flavobacterium; species Flavobacterium sp. W22_SRS_FP1. The sequence goes on along the minus strand of NZ_JBGQOE010000004.1, from coordinate 56,980 downwards.
GAAGTTAAAAGTGGTCTAAAAAAAGGAGATGTTGTAATCACAGGTCCTTATACAACGGTAGCTAAAGAACTCAATTCTGGAGACATGGTTTATGAGAAAGCAGATAAGCCAAAGAAATAAAATTGGTGTCATATTAGGATGTCCATCCTGAAAATGGTCAAAATTAATATCATAAATACTGAAGATTGGATTATATTCTCAACATCGAGACATCTACTAAAAACTGTTCTGTTTCTATAGCTAAAGAAGGTAAGACCATAATTTGCAAAGAAATTGCGGAAGAAGGCTATTCTCATGCAGAAAGATTGCATGTTTTTATAGAGGCAAGTTTAAAGGAAGCAGGAATAGTCTATAAAGATTTATCGGCTATTGCGGTCAGTAAAGGCCCAGGATCTTATACAGGACTTCGTATCGGTGTTTCAGCCGCTAAAGGGCTGTGTTTTGCATTAGGGCTTCCTTTGATCGCAGTAGATACATTGAAGGTGCTAGCTTCACAAGCAACTATTTCTGCAGGTCTGATTGTTCCAATGATTGATGCACGCAGAATGGAAGTATACAGCTCTATTTTTACGGCAGACTTTGAACGGGTAAGAAATGTCGAGGCTGAAATAATTAGCGAGAACTCTTTCGAAAGTTTTGAAGAAACGCTTTATTTTGTCGGAGATTGTACTGAGAAGTGCGAAGCTGTTTTAGTCAAAGAAAATTTTGTATTCCTGGAAAAAATAAAATATCCTTCGGCAAATGAAATGAGTGTACTCAGCTTTGAAAAATATAAAATGGGCGACACCGTTGATGTCGCTTATTTTGAACCCTTTTATTTGAAGGATTTTTTGATAACCACTCCAAAAAAGAAATAAAAAATCTAATTTTTGATTTTTTTTTACAAGGTCATAACTGTGCTAGAACTCTCAACTAATTGCAATTTAGTAGCTAGAAGAATAGAAAGCTAGCCTCAACTATTTATTTCTAAGAAAAATATCATAAAAAAAGCGTTTCATAGGAAACGCTTTTTTTCTTAATAGAGGTATTCTAGTCCGAATGCAAGGTTAAGAGTGACTGATATTCAGATATTTTACAGTCGCGTATTAGGCACTTTGGTCTTTCATATATAACGATTTTATATTTTTTGCAGTTTGTGATGCTCTAGTAAGGCCTTTTTGAGCTGGCTCTTTTCTGCTAACACTTGAATTGGAAAGTAAATCAATAGCCTTTGCTACGGATATAATTTCTATTTTTTTAGTGGTATATAAATTTAACTAAAAATTTCATAGTGACATTGAAAATATAGATGAAGTGCTTTTTAAGTATATGAAAATAAGCGGATTAATATTTAAATTACTTAATCGTTTACTGCCTCTACTTGAATTTTATCGTCGTTTAGCATACTCTTTAGCATGTTCTCAATACCAGATTTTAACGTAAATGTTGATGAAGGACAACCGCTACAAGCACCTTGAAGGATCACTTTTACGATTTTATCTTGCTCATTGTAAGAATCAAAAATAATATTTCCTCCATCAGCTGCCACAGCAGGTTTTACATATTCTTCTAGGATATTGATGATTTGTTGCGAGGTAACATCCAACTTGTCAAAATCCTCGTTTTTGGTTTTTTCTTGATTTTCTTTGGCTACAATTACGGTTTCGTCAAGCACAATTCCTCCATTTTCTATATACTGCTTAATAAAGCTTCTAATCTCTAACGTGATCTCTTCCCAGTTGTTTACTTCATATTTTGTAACTGAAATGTAATTTTCGTCAATAAATACTTCTTTTACGTATGAAAACTTAAATAATTCCCTTGCTAAAGGAGAAGGAGCCGTTTGATCTATATTTTTAAACTCTATTGCTTTCTTAGTTAGCATGCGACTAACGACAAATTTTAAAGCTGCAGGATTAGGCGTTGTTTCACCGTAAACGGTTATGGGTTGCTTTTTAGTTTTGTTTTCTTCGACTGTAAGAATGATCCCTCCATTGTTAACGAAAGTGTCAATTTGTTCCGCAACGGCATCTTTTACATCATCCCATTCCACGATGCTATATTTTTCAATAGCTATAAAATTCCCGGAGATGTAAACCGTTTTTACGAAAGCTAAGTGAAATAACTTTTGCGCTAGAGGGGATGCTTTTGCATCATCAATATTTTTGAACTCATAACTTTCGTTTTGAGTAATAAAATCTTCGAATTCAAACTTTATAATAGTTGGGTTTTGCGTTTCTTTAATGGTAACTTTTGTCATAACTTTTGTAAATTTCTACAAATTTAGGAAAGTTATTTTGCACGAATAACTATATTTGATATAATAATGAATAAATTAACTTTATTTTAGTTCTTCAGATGAATTTTAGATGATCTGTTCTTTTACGCTAACGTTAAATTTAAATAATAGTATCTCAATGCACATCAAATTTAGAATTTTATTAGTGTTCTTTCTTGCTACATCTTATTCTTTTTCTCAAGAGGGAATTCCTGTATACTCGGATTATTTGTCAGATAACTATTATTTGATTCATCCTTCGATGGCTGGTGCTGCAAATTGTGCCAAACTCAGACTCACCGGAAGGAAGCAGTGGCTTAGTCAGGATGATGCACCTGAACTTCAGACCTTAAGTTTTAACGGTAGGGTGAGTGAAAAAGCAGGAGCGGGAATTATTCTTTTTAATGATAAAAATGGGTATCATTCTCAAAAAGGAATCAAATTAACCTACGCATATCATCTTATGTTTTCTAGGGATGAAATTGATTTGAATCAACTGTCATTTGGTATAAGTGGTGGATTGATCCAGAGCCAGTTAGATGAGACAAGTTTTTTACAGTCTGGTGATTTTGACCCAATTATTGATGGTACCGTGGTGCAAAAAGACTCCTATTTTAATGTGGACTTTGGAGCATCATACAATTATTTGGATTTGTATGTGCACGGTACTGTAAAAAATGCGATTGAAATGCGAAGGGACATTTATACGGAATATGAAAGTGACAACTTAAGGAAATATTTGTTGAGTGTCGGTTATGTGTTTGGTGACCTAGATCGCGTAATGCTAGAACCGTCCATTCTGTTTCAACTTGTTGATCAAACCAAAGAAAAATCTATAGATCTAAACATAAAAGCTTATAAAAACATGAACTTCGGAAAAGTTTGGGGAGCCCTTTCTTATCGAAGAAGTTTTGACGGCGCTGAATATGCTGACGGAAATGGCGTGTCTAAACAAAAACTGCAATACGTTACTCCGATTGTAGGGGTCAATTTGAATAAGTTTATGGTCGCCTATACATATTCGCATGTAATGGGTCCTATTAAGTTTGACAGTGGAGGCTATCATCAAATCACCTTGGGTGTTGATTTGTTCTGTAAGCCGGTTAAATATGAATGTAAGTGTCCAGCCATTAATTAATTCTAACTTATATATTCAATGTTAATAAAATCTGTGAACGGGAAAACCCCCGTAATACCGAACGACTGTTACGTAGCCGAAAATGCAACTATTGTTGGAGACGTAATTTTTGGTGATTCATGCAGTGTTTGGTTTCATGCAGTTATCAGAGGAGATGTCAATTTTATAAAAATTGGAAACAAGGTAAATATCCAAGATGGTGCTATAGTACATTGTACTTATAAAAAGCATGGAACAATTATAGGGAACAACGTTTCAATCGGTCACAACGCTATAGTTCATGGTTGCACAATCCACGATAATGTTTTGATAGGAATGGGAGCCATAGTTATGGATAACTGCATAGTACAGAGCAACTCTATTGTAGCGGCTGGAGCAGTCATAACTCAAAATACAATTGTCGAATCTGGATCGATTTGGGCAGGTGTTCCCGCCAAAAAGGTTAAGGACATTGATCAATCTAATTTCGCAGGAGAAATTGCCCGTATATCAGATAATTATGTAATGTATTCTAGTTGGTTCAAAGAAGAATAGTTTAAAAGTGCTAAAAATCTTTCTCAATAACTTCGTATCTATTTTCTAGAATTCCCCTCAGTACTTTCGGATTGCTGTTGGTGTAAAAGACAGCTTCGTTTGAAGGTGTTGAAGAAAGTCCGACTTGCTCCTTGAGTATCCTCTGTGTTTGTTTGGCAACTGCTCGTCCAGAATCAATAATTTGGATATGCTGAGGAAGAATGTTCTTTATTTGTGGGATGAGATACGGATAGTGGCTGCAACCCAATACCAGATAATCGATATCGGCTTCAATCATAGGAATTAAGTAGGAGTGGAGAAGTCTTGTCATTTCGGGCGAATTCATATTGCCGTTCTCAATTAACTGCACTAATCCATGGCCTACTTGTTCTACTATTTTAGTGTTACGAAACATCTCAGTTGTCTTATTGAATAGTTCGCTGTTTAATGTCCCTTGAGTAGCTAGGATTCCTATAATTTGAGTCTTAGAATTCGCTACTGCAGGTTTTAGGGCCGGTTCAATTCCAATGAATGGAACTTCATATTTTTCTCTTAGTTCCCGGATAGCATTAGTGGTCGCCGTGTTACAGGCAACTACGATTAATTTACAGCCCATTTCGAGCAGTAGGTCTGTGTTCTTTATGCTTAATCCAATAATCTCTCTTTTGGATTTCTGTCCGTAAGGAGCATTCTTGCTGTCGGCCAAGTATATTGTTTTTTCATTGGGGAGCAAATTATGGATTTCTTTCCAAATTGAAGTGCCTCCTATGCCTGAGTCGAAAATGCCTATCGGTTGATTGTTATCCATCAAAACAAAGTTAATGTCTGTTGCTAATATAACCTAAATAATTTTATAACAAAAAAACCGCTCATCCTTTATTTAGTATGAGCGGTTTTTAAAAATATATTGGTTTGTATTTACTAGAAACCTAAGTCTTTTTTAACGTCAGCAGTCAAGTTTGGACCTTCAGCAAGTAAAAGAGTTGAACCATCTAATACATATTGGTATCCTTTGGCTTTCCCTACTTTTTGTATAGAAGTTCTCACTTTTTCCATCAATGGTTTTACGATATCAGATTCCTTTTGTTGTAGTTCTTTTTGAGCATTGTCTCTAAAGTCTACAATTCTTTTTTGCATGTCTTGAACTTCTTTAGAACGATCACCGTTTATTAAATCAGTAACTGTAGCAGACTCTGCTTCGTATTTTTTTAGTTTTGCTTGGTATTCTTCAACCATTTTTTTATAATCAGAATCATATGTTCCGCTTAATTGTTCTAGCTGTTTTTGGGCATCTAGCATTGCCGGCATTTTTGCCATAATTTCACTTACGTCAACATGTGCTGTTTTTGCTTGTGCGTTAATAGTTTGATTTGCTCCGAACATAAATAGTGCAGCAATTAATAAAGTTTTGATTTGTTTCATCGTTTTTAAAATATTAAGTAATTAATTATTGTTTTAGTTTAACCTGGTCTTCTTTTGATTTTTTTATAGAATCGCGTACTTCAAGCATTCTTACGCGTCTTTCTTCTACTGCTCTTTTACGGTCTTCGATCACTTTTTTGCGATCTTCTAACACCTTTGCCCTTGCGTCATTTTGATTTTGTTTGGCTTCTTCAACAGCTAATTTTGCAGCTTCTGTAGCATCAATTATGGCTGCTTTTTTGCTATCTGTAGCGGTAGAATCAGAAACCGTGCCATTTTTTTTAGCTTCTCTATCATCGATTATTTTTTGTCGCGCTTGCTCGGCTGCTTGTTTCTTTTCCTCTTGAGCTAATTTTCTATCAGCGATGATTTTATCTCTTGCATTTTTTCTCTCTTCTAACACTTTTTGTCGCTCAGCTAATTCTGGGTTATCGGCATCTGCATCGTCTTTGCTCTCTTTAGCATCTTCTGCATCAATTTGCTTCTTTGTCTGCTCTTCCCGTTTTTCTGCCCTATTCAAAACCCTTAACACTTGATCGCTGAGGTCGAACCTTTTTGCTGAAAAAAGCATTGTCAAGTCCGATGATTTATCAAATATAAAATCATATTTTTTTGTTTCTGCAATATCTTGTACTGCAGTAAAGACTTGATCTTGGATTGGCTTTACCAATATAGATTTTTGTGTCATCAAAAGCCCATAAGGCCCAAATCTTTTTTGCTGAAAATCTAACATTTCGTTTTCAAGAAACTTGATTTCAATTTCTCTTTCCTCTATTAGTCCTTTCGTTAGTAATGCTTTTTCTGCCTTAAGTGCTTCTTTTATTTTATCAATTTCTATTTTTTTGGATTCAATTTCTTGTTTCCATTTTTGCGCTTTTTGCTCTAACTGGACATTGGCTTCGATATAGTTTGGTACATTTTGTAAAATGTACTCCATATCGATGTATCCTATTTTGGTTCCTCTGGTTTGTGATTGAATAGTGTTTACTACAATCAACGCTAAAATCGGAATTAAAAAATGTTTTCTCATAGCCTTTGATATTAGAAAATCTTACTGCATTCTTTTAAAATTGTTGTCCAATAATGAAATGGGTTTCCCATCCATTTGGTTGTGTTTGCCCTGGCAGGGCATCAAAACCTTTAGCGAAATCGATACCTAATAATCCAAATGCTGGCATAAACACACGTAAGCCAACTCCTGCGGATCTGTTTAATGTAAATGGATTATAACTTTTAAAATCTTCATATGAAGAACCTGCTTCCAAAAACGCCAATGCATATATAGATGCGGATGACTTCAATGTTATAGGGTAACGCATTTCTAATGAAAACTTATTGTAAACCGTTGCTCCAAGTTGTTCTCCGTTATTATTTATCGGTGTCAACGAGTTGTTTGGGTATCCTCTCAATTGTACCGTTTCTCTACCATCCATTGCGAAATTTGCTAGTCCATCTCCCCCTACATAAAACCTTTCAAAAGGAACGATCCCTCTGTCCTGATTATAAGCGCCTAAGAAACCGAATTCCGTTAACGTTCGCAGTACTAATTTACCATAAACTTTAGTATACCAGTCGGCTTTAAATTTTATTTTGTAATATTCTAACCAATTAAATTTCTTTTGATCTACTATAGCTGGGTCCGCTGCCGCATCTTGATAATTGAACACCTTATTTCCTGCAGCGTCAATGTAATCACCTATGTTAACTGTATTGCCGTTTGCATCGACCTGATTTGACCTCTCTACGGTATTCTTTAATTTATATTCTTCTTTATCCCCTAACGTGGCATAGTCTGTACCGTTTAGTAATGAGTAGGGTGGAGTTAATTTAGCAGAAAGACTAAATTCTGAACCATAGGTTGGAAAAATTGGGTTTACTCCTTTATTATTTCTCGTTAGTCCTACTGTGTATGCGAAATTCCTCGAAGCTCCGTTTCCAAATGTAAACAATCCAGTGTTATAGTTCTTTAAATCATAATGTTGGTAGCTTACTGATTGTGATAATACAAAAAAGTCATCTGGTACTGTCAATCTTTTAGCTAATCCTACAGATAAAGTTAAAATATTAAAACTTTTTTCTTTGTCTACTCTTTGAGTTATGAAATTATTCAAGAATTGTTTACTGTATGATATAGAAGAACTAAACTGTACAGGCTTCTTCTGTCCAAACCAAGGTTCTGAAAATGACATACTATATGTTTGGAAATAGGTACTTGCTTGCAGTCTTAGTGATACCTTTTGTCCATCACCCATAGGTAATGGTTTATAGGCTTCTTTATTGAATATATTTCTGGCAGAAAAATTGTTAAATGATAATCCTACTGTCCCAATGAAACCACCACCACCATAACCTCCTTGAAGCTCAATCTGGCTAGAACCCTTTTCTACAAGTTGATATTCGATATCCACAGTACCTGCTGCAGCATCTACATTTTTGAAGTCAGGGTTTATGGCTTCAGGATCAAAAAATCCTAATTGTCCGATTTCACGAATGGTTCTTATAAGTAATTCTTTATTGTATTTTTCTCCAGGCTTTGTTCTTAATTCCCTGTAAATTACACGGTCATTTGTTTTGTCGTTTCCAACAACTGTAATTTTATTGAAGTATGCTAATGGTCCTTCATTTACTCTTATTTCGAAATCAATAGTGTCGTTTACTGTTTTAACTTCTACAGCATTAACAGTAGAAAATAAATAACCACTATTTTGATATAAATTTGTTATGTCTTCTCCGTCAGGTTTCGATTTATCTGCAATTCTTTTTTCAAGAAGGACACCATTATAGGTTTCTCCTTTTTTGACACCTAGCATTCGGCCCAGAGACTGATCTGAATAAACTGTGTTTCCTAAAAATTTAACATTACCAAAATAATATTTATTTCCTTCTTCTACATTTATATTTATAAATAATGCGTTTTTGTCTTTATTATAGGTAATGGAATCAGATAGGATTCTAGCATCTCTGTATCCTTGCTCTTTATAGGAAGCAATGACTTTTTCCAAATCTGTTTTGTATTTTTCTTTTATGAATTTTGAAGCTTTCAAAATTCGAAATATATTTTTTTGCTTGGTATCTTTCATAGACTTTCGTAAACTTCTATCAGATATTTTTTCGTTGCCAATAAAATTAATTTCATTAATTTTTATCTTTTCACCCTTATCAACGTTTACAACCATATTGACTTGGTTTATTGTTGAGGTGTCTTTGATAACGTTGATGTTTACTTTCGTATTGTAGTAACCGTCTTTTTTATATTTATTCTCTATGTAGTTTTTTGTTGTCGTAATAAGGTTTTCATTGACAACTTTGCTTTTTGTCAAGCTGTTGTCTTTTATTAAAGCATCAGTTTTATTTTTTTTAATACCAACGAACTTAACGTTAGATAGTTTAGGGAGTTCGTTAATTTCCAAATCTAGATATATACTATCGTTTTGGATTCTGTTTATATAAAATGATATCTCATCAAAAAGGCCTAGTTTCCCCAGTTTTTTTATTGCATTACTTATTTGTTCCCCAGGGACCGTAATTTCTTGTCCTTTTTCAAGCCCGGCAAAAGTGACAACCGTTTGGTCATTGAAACTTATTTTGTTGGTTAGTACAACGTCGGCTAGTATGTATTTTTTACCTTGATCAAAAGGAACTCGTTCTTGAGCTTTTATCTGTGAAAAACTTCCCAAAATGAGAAGGGTGAGGACTGCTTTTATACTTTTATTTAACACTAAAAAATTATTTAATTTGTTCACTTGTTTTTCCAAATCTACGTTCTCTTTTTTGATAACTAATAATAGCCTCATATAAATCATCTTCTTTAAAGTCTGGCCACAATACATCAGTAAAATACAATTCTGCATAGGCTATTTGCCATAGCAGAAAATTACTTATCCTATGCTCTCCACTTGTTCTTATTAATAAATCTACGTCCGGTAAATTTTGCGTGTAAAGATGCTCATTTATAATGGAATCGTCAATAGTGTCTATTGAAATTATATTATTTTTAACTTTATCGCTGATGTTTTTTACTGCGTTTATAATTTCTTCCCTTGATCCATAACTCAATGCTAGAGTTAAAGTCATCTTAGTATTTGTTTTTGTTTTTTCAATCACATCAAGAAGTTCTTTTTGAGCGGATTTTGGCATTTTCTCCAAATTTCCGATCGTGTTCAACTTGATGTCGTTGTTTTGTAATGTTACAAGTTCTTTTTTTAATGATTTGATTAATATTTTCATTAAAGTATCAACTTCTAGCTTAGGTCTGTTCCAGTTCTCAGTAGAGAATGCGTAGAGAGTTAGGCTTTCTATGCCTAATCTTGCGCAGGTCTCAATTATGATTTTTACAGATTTTGTCCCGCTCTCATGACCAAAAGCCCTTAAGAATCCTTGTTGTTTAGCCCAACGCCCATTTCCGTCCATAATGATGGCTAAGTGTCGAGGTAAATTATTAGTGTCTATTTTTTGAAGTAAATTCATTTTTTTAGTCTGCACAATAACAAGGTTTTTCGCCAAAGGTATACGTTAATGTAAATCCTGAAAAAACGTACCAATCATTATTATTTATATTTCCAAATTGTAATCTTTTCAAACTTTCATTCTTGGGGTTGTTTCCGTCAAGATTGTCAGTAAGAGTGTATCGAGCTCCGATTTCCATTGCTAAAATCAAACTACGTGAAATAGTTGACTTAACGCCTAAAATCATCGGAATGGCAAATGAACTTGAGCTTTTGTCAACTTTTGTTTCTCTTGAAAACACGAAGAGTTCGTTATAGCTAAAATAACTTACTCCTGAATAAACGTATGGAGTGATTTTGTTCCCCAATTTATGAAGATTAAAATCAAAAAAATTAAACTCAAGGCCTAAAGATACTTCTTTTACGCTATTTTCAAAATGATTCCCTCTTTCACTTCTAGCGGGTTCTTTTGAATCCAGATCACTGGAGGTTATTTTTGATTGTGTATAGGAAAAACGATAAGAGTGCCTGGGACTTTTATTCCACTTATAAAGTAGGCCAAATGCTGGCTCGTTGGGAGTTATATAAGTGGTAGGTCCTACATCTCCTATGTAATTACTACCGCCTAGAAATAATCCAACTTCATGTATCTGAGATCGTATGGCTATACTCGATAATAAGCATATAAATAAGATGAAGATTTTAGTCATTTTAATTTAAAATTGCGTGCAAATATAATAATTATCGATAGGAATCAACATCCATTGTGTTAAATGTCATTATTATTTCACTTATGGACTAGTCGACTGATATTAATTGAAGTTTTTTAAGCTAAACGAAAAAAAAAGATAATATCGTATAGAAGAGCAACTAAAAATTTAATTCCTTTTGTCTTCACCCCAAAGCAATTTGCCACGAAGGGTTTTTAGAAAGGTTTCTTCTGGTATCTCTACCATATTTATTTGGAAAGGGGTTTTTTTTATGGTCAGTATTGATTCGTTTCCAACTGAAGTAATCCTAGAGTCCAATGAAACCAAATAGTTTTCTTCTCTACCAGAAACTTTTAATTTAATTTCAGTTTCGTCAGGGATGACAAGTGGTCTTGCGTTTAGGTTGTGTGGAGCGATTGGTGTAATCACCAATCCTCTTACATCTGGGGTGAGTATTGGTCCGCCACAACTAAGAGAATAGCCCGTTGATCCTGTTGGTGTAGATATTATTAGTCCATCTGCCCAATAGGAGTTCAGGATCTCTCCGTTTAAAAAAGTATCTATAGTGATCATAGAGGTTGTGTCTTTGCGACTAACAGAAACTTCATTCATTGCGAAGTTAATATCTTGAAGTGCCGCATTAGGAGGGTCACACGATAAACTTAATAGGGTTCTTTTTGAAATTGTATATTTTTTGTCGATGACAATTTGTAGAAACTCATCAATATTTTCTTTTTGAACAGTTGCCAGAAATCCTAATCTACCAGCATTTATACCGAGAATTGGTACGCCCGAATCTCGAACTAAGGTGGCCGCCCTTAATATTGTTCCGTCGCCACCAATGCTTATTAACATGTCAAAGTTGTGATCTAATTCCGTGTGAGACGAAAAAGTATTGTATTCTTTTTTTATTAGTTCCTTTTCATAGAGCATTTTCAAAAAATCAGCCTCAATAACTAATTCTACGTTGTTTTGATTAAAAAACACAAAAATATCTCTGATGATTGGTTCTGTACTGTTCTGGTAATATTGACCGTAAATGGCTACTTTCATTAGGCTACTTAATCTTTTGCTTATTAATTTTTGATTCGATCTATAAAGGCTATGTCAATAAACGAATAAACAATTACATATTAAGGTATTTGTCTAAATAGTCCGAACGTTCTTTTAATGTGTTTATATAATTGTCTTCGTGGTGGTCAGATGTGATTTCATAACCATACCTTCTGAAAGTTTGGACGATCTCATTTATGGCACCTAAGTTTATTTTAATAGTCACTTCGATATTATTAAGGTCCGATTCAGAAATAAATAGACCTAATAGTTTACCATTGTTGCTTTCCACTATTTGAGTAATTTGGCTCATAGAATAGTCCATGGCTCCCTTTTTAACTTTTATTATTTTTCCAGGTTCTTTTAAAAAAGGTGTTTGGTGAAAAAAGCTCATAATGTCCTCTATCTCATAGTAGCCAACGTAGTTGTTGTTTTGGTCCAAAACAGGTGCTAAATTAGTATGATTTTTTGCAAAAATCTCTAAAACTTCAATCCAAATAGAATCTGTTCTGGCAAAAAAAGGTTCGAGAGTGTATTTGTAATCAGTCACTTTTTTATCATTATCGAAAGTTTCGATGTCGTCAGAGGCAATACTGCCAATGAAGACCCCTTCTTCAAGAACAGGAAAATGAGAGTAATTTAATTCCATGAAAAAATCTTTAACAGTCGCAATAGTTTCTTGGCTGTCAATAGCTTTAAAATCAGTGGTGATGTAGTTTGTGATTTCCATGTTAAATAGTCTTCTTAATTTTTATGCAAAATAATCAAAAAAACGCAAAAACGGCTACCTTTTACTTTGTATTTTTGTCTAGATTAAACCTACATTATAAAATCAAAAAGTATTCTAATGACAAAGTTAAGTGTAAATATCAACAAAATAGCGACTTTACGTAATGCTCGTGGAGGGAATGTACCTGATTTACTAAAGGTTGCAACCGATATTCAAAAATTTGGTGCAGAGGGAATCACCATTCACCCCCGACCTGATGAGCGCCATATAAGGTATCAAGATGCTCGCGATTTAAAATCAATAGTTTATACAGAATACAACATAGAAGGAAATCCAGAAAAGTCATTTATTGATTTAGTTCTTGAAATAAAACCAACTCAAGTTACCTTAGTTCCTGATGCGGTAGATGACATTACCTCAAATGCAGGTTGGAACACCATAAAGCATGCTGGTTTTCTGACTGAAATTGTCCAGGAATTTCAGCGCAATGGAATCCGAACTTCCATATTTGTAGATCCCGTTCTCGAAATGATCGAAGGGGCAAAAATGATAGGAACGGAACGAATCGAATTGTACACTGAGGCCTTTGCGCATCAATATGCCTTAGGCAACAAAAGCGGAATAGACCCTTATGTTAAATCTGCCGTTCTGGCTAATGAGCTAGGTTTAGGAATCAACGCCGGTCATGATTTGAGTTTGGATAACATTCAGTTTTTCAAGCAAAATATTCCTGGTTTACTAGAGGTCTCTATAGGGCACGCTCTAATTGCGGAATCTTTGTACTTAGGCTTAGACAATGTGGTTAATATGTATTTGCAAAAATTAAAATAAAATAATTGGGGCGTGACCCGCAAAAAAAAGCGGGTCGGGCTATCCGCTACAATCTTTTTAATTATTTCGCTTTCGCTCCATAATCAAAAAGGATTTTCGCTATTATCCCTCACGCGCTCCCCAAAAACTAATAAGTAATGCTTTATTCAAAAATAGAAGGAACAGGAAAACCATTATTAATACTTCACGGATTTCTTGGAATGTTAGACAACTGGAAAACACTAGGTATGCAATTTGCGACAGAAGGTTTTCAAGTTCACATGCTGGATATGCGCAATCACGGCAGGAGCATACAGTCAGAAGAATTTAGTTACGAGATATTGTCCCATGACATCTATGAATATTGCCAAGGGAAAAATTTAAACAATATTGATATTATAGGGCATTCTATGGGAGGAAAAACAGCGATGTTGTTTGCAGCCACTTATCCAGAAATGGTAGATAAATTGATTATCGCTGACATTGGTCCCAAATTCTATCCCCAGCACCATCAATCCATTTTGGCAGGTTTAAATGCCGTTGATTTCTCCACAAAACCTAGTCGGTCTGAAGTAGAAGGGATTCTTTCAGAATACATAACTGATTTTGGTACTAGACAGTTCTTGATGAAAAGTTTATACTGGCAAGAGCCGGGACAATTGGCTTTTCGATTCAATCTATCCGTTTTTACCAGAAAAATGGACGAAATAGGGGTCGCGCTTCCAGAAACCGCCGTTTTTCAGAGGCCCGCGCTTTTTATCCGTGGCGGAAACTCCGATTATATTTTAGACAGTGATTTTGAAAACATAAAAAAACATTTTCCTAATGCAAAAATTGAAACTATTCCTAATGTAGGTCATTGGCTTCATGCTGAGAACCCGAAAATGTTTCATGAAATGGCGATTTCTTTTTTAAAATAAAACCTACTAAAAAAAATAGTGGTATATTTAGTAAAAACAAAAATATATGAAATTAATCATCAGAATTCTTATTACATCAGCTTTGGTTGTACTTATTGCCAACTTCATGACAGGAGTTCATTTAGACGGCTTCTCCACAGCCTTAATTGTAGCCGTTGTTCTCGGATTACTTAATATTTTTATTAAACCCATCATCGTTATATTAACATTGCCAATTACATTTATAAGCTTAGGGCTATTTCTATTGGTTATAAATGCAATTATTATCTTATTGTGTGATAATATTGTAGGAGGTTTTAGTGTGGATACTTTCTGGACTGCTTTGTTGTTTAGTATTATCTTGTCCCTCTTACAGTCTATCATGTATCAGATATTAGGTGAAAATAAATAGATCAACAGCAAAAGTTATTGATTAGAAGTTTGATATTAACAATTTTTTAGTGATGAACTAATATAGTTTCAGTAATTTTGTCACAGATTAAATTATAAAATGAAAAAAGCCCACATGTTACTAATCGTTTTGCTTGGCATCTTCTTGATGCCAAGCTCAGCCTTTGCATGTGGTGACAATTTGGCAAAAAAATCTTGTTCTAAAGAAATGTCTTCAAAAACGGGCATGAAAGATTGTTGCAGTAAGGACTCCAAGTCAAAAAACAAGAAGCACAGCGGTTGCAATGGAAAGTGTGGACACGCTATGTGCAGTGTTTCGTCTTTAAACATAGGGATAGTTTCTTCTATTCCTATAGAAATTGATGACAACGTCTTTAATTTTTCTACAAAAAAACAAAAGTTTTATCAATCCGTATCCTTCACTTCTGCTGGATACTCTTCCATTTGGCTTATACCCAAAATAGGCTAAAATCTTTTTTTGACAGCCAATATTCTGTCAAATTCAAAGCAAATACTGCTTTAAAATCATCTATTTATCGGCTATCTCAGTTGTTAAATTACAGTTTGGTTGCTGTGGCTTAATCATTGTGCAGCTTATTTAACTTTAAATTATTTATAAAATGAAATCACTAAAAATAGCGGTGACGGCTATAATGGTATTGCTGTCAATCACGATTTCCAATGCGCAAATAAAAAACGCAAAAACGCAAAACGTTAAAGTTTTGGGCAATTGCGGAATGTGCAAAGCCAAAATCGAAAAAGCTGGAAGTCTTAAAAACACAGCAATTGTAGATTGGAATAAAGACAGCAAAATAGCTCTGATTACTTATGATACTACCAAAACCAATCAGGATGAAATCCTAAAACGTATTGCCTTGGCAGGTTATGACAGCGAAAATAATGTAGCCCCAGAGTCTTCATATAAGCGACTGCCGGGTTGTTGTCAATACGATAGGAAAGAAAAAAAATAAGAACATTAAAAAAAAGCAAAATGAAAAACATATTAAAATTAAGTCTACTGTCAATAATCTTAGCATTCGCGTCTTGTAAGGATAACAAAACGGAAAGCATTGACAAAGAAAATACGGAAGTGGGGGCTGAAAGCCAACTATATTCTTGCCCAATGCATCCTGAAGTTTACGGAAAACAAGGGGAAGCCTGTTCTGTCTGCGGTATGGAATTGACAGAGCCATTTACCCCAGCGGCAACTGCTCCTGAAGAAGTTAAGAAAGAAGCGGAACCATTGAGTAAATCATCATTTTCTATTGATGGAATTTTGAGCAATTACTTGAAATTAAAAAATGGACTTGCCAAAGATGATTCCAAAGAAGCGGCCAATGCAGCAAAAGAATTAAATACGACTTTCAACAATTTGAAATCTGATAAAATTGAAGCTGAATTTAAAAAGGAGTACGCAGATCTTGCCGATGATGCCAAAGCACATGCCGCACAGATTGCTGATAATTCAGGAAAAATCGACAGCCAAAGAGCACATTTTGCTTTGTTGAGCAAAGACGTTAACGAATTGATTAAAATTTTCGGAACAGACATAAAAATATACAGAGACTACTGTCCAATGTACGATCAAGGGAAAAGTGGGTATTGGATCAGTGAAACTAAAGACATCAAGAATCCTTATTATGGATCTGAAATGTTGACATGTGGTGGAATTACTAACGAGTGGTAAGAAGAATCCATTGGATAGATAAAATGAAAGACAGTCTTTCATAAAAAGAGTAAGCTATTATGGTAGAAAAATTAATATCATTTTCATTAAAAAACAGAATGGTTGTCTTGCTTGTTTCAGCCTGTTTATTTGGCTGGGGGATTTACAGCGTAGAACAAAATCCTATAGACGCCATTCCTGACTTATCTGAAAACCAAGTCATCGTTTTTACGGAATGGATGGGCAGAAGTCCTCAGGTGATTGAAGACCAGGTGACATACCCACTGGTTTCCAATTTACAGGGGATACCCAAAATCAAAAATATCCGCGCCTCTTCCATGTTTGGGATGAGTTTTGTCTATGTAATCTTTGAAGAAAATGTAGATCCATATTGGGCAAGAACCCGTGTATTGGAACGGTTAAATTATGCACAGCGTTTGTTGCCTGAAAATGTTGTCCCTACTCTGGGTCCCGATGGAACCGGCGTAGGCCACATTTTTTGGTACCATTTGGAAACCAATGGAATGGACTTGGGTGAGCAACGCGCCCTTCAGGATTGGTACGTGAAGTTTGCCCTGCAAACCGTTCCCGGAGTAGCTGAAGTGGCTTCCTTTGGGGGCTTCGAAAAACAATACCAGCTTGTTTTGGACCCTTTAAAAATGCAGTACTATAATGTTAGTATGATGGAGGTGATGAAAGCTGTAAAAACCAGTAACAATGATGTAGGAGGAAGGAAATTTGAAATGAGCAATATGTCCTATATAGTCAGGGGATTAGGCTATATTAAAAACATAAAAGATGTGGAAGATATTGCCGTCAAAAATTACAATTCGGTGCCTGTAAAGGTGAGTGATATAGGGTCAGTACAAATGGGTGGAGAGTCACGTGTGGGGATTTTTGATGCTAATGGAGAAGGGGAAGTTGTAGGCGGAATCGTGGTGATGCGCTACGGAGAAAACGCCGATAAGGTGATAGAGGCCGTAAAGCTCAAAATGAAAGAACTCGCAAAAGGATTGCCGGAAGGTGTTTCCTTCAAGACTTCCTATGACAGAAGTGTACTTATAGAAAAAGCAATCGAATCGGTTAAAGGGACTTTGATAGAGGAGATGATTGTGGTGTCTATTATCGTTTTGTTGTTTCTTTTTCATTGGCGAAGCGCGCTGATAATTTTGATACAATTGCCCATATCCGTTGCCATAGGTTTTATTTTATTAGAGGCTTTCGGGATTTCATCCAATATTATGTCCCTAACCGGCATTGCGCTGGCAATAGGTGTTGTTGTTGATGATGGAATCGTAATGGTAGAAAATGCCTATCGGAGCATCTCTGAGAGACAAGAAGAATTGGACAATAATCATTAATTAACAGTGATGAAAAAAGTATTTAAAAAAATATTCAAAAAACAGCACGATCCGCTGCCTCCTGAAGAGAGAATGAAGCTGATCGAGGACTCCTCAAAATTAGTTGGACCAGGCGTGTTTTATTCCACATTAATTGTGATCGCTTCCTTTTTGCCTGTTTTTTTATTGACGGGAATGGAAGGAAAGTTATTCAGTCCGCTGGCCTGGACAAAGTCATTTATATTAATCGTCGATGCTTTTTTAGCCATAACACTTACTCCAGTTCTAATTAGCTTTTTGCTGAAAGGAAAACTTCGTCCCGAAAGTAAGAATCCAATTAACAGAAAACTGGAAAGTATCTATACGCCTATTTTGACTTTTTGTCTCAAATGGAGAAAATCAGTATTGGCGGTAAATATCGTTGCTTTATTGATAGGTGGTTTGATGTTTACCCGACTGGGGTCCGAATTTATGCCGCCTTTAGATGAAGGTAGTATTTTATTTATGCCTGTAACCTTACCCGATGTTTCTAATGGAGAGGTAAAACGAATATTGCAGGTTCAGGACAAATTGATAAAATCGATTCCGGAGGTGACCCATGTTTTGGGAAAAGCGGGTAGAGCTAATACTGCAACAGACAACAGTCCGATTAGCATGATTGAGACCATAATTTTGCTGAAGCCGGAGAATGAATGGAGAGAAGGAACAACGAAAAGCGATATCATTACGGAAATAAATAATAAGTTACAAATTCCCGGAGTGACGAATGGTTTCACGCAGCCAATCATTAATCGAATTAATATGCTTTCTACGGGTATCAGAACTGATGTGGGAATAAAAATATATGGCGCCAGTTTAGACACCATAGATGTTCTATCTCAAAAAATTAAAAAAGCATTGGAAGGTACTGAGGGAGTGAAAGATTTATTTGCAGAACCTATTACTGGAGGAAAATACATTGATATCGTTGCTAAACGAGAAGTGATAGGCAGATATGGTCTTAGTGTTGATGATGTGAATAGCGTTGTTGAAGCAGCCATTGGTGGGATGACATTAACAACAACAATCGAAGGAAGAGAGCGGTTTTCAGTCAATGCAAGATATGCGCAAGAATATAGAAACAGTCTTGAATCCTTAAAAAAACTTCAGGTTCAAACAATGGATTTTGGGCCAATACCATTAGAAACCGTTGCCGATATTAAAATTAGCGATGGGCCTCCTATGATTAATAGTGAAAATGCAATGCTTCGTGGGAGCGTTTTGTTTAATGTTCGTGGTCGGGACTTAGGGAGTACGGTGAAGGAAGCCCAAGACAAGCTAAATGCAATGATTACTAAAATGCCAAAAGGTTATTATATGGAATGGAGCGGACAATGGGAAAACCAAATTCGGGCTAACAAAACATTAGGCCTAATATTGCCACTAGTTGTCATCATCATATTCCTCATTTTATATTTTACCTATCGTTCCATGAAGGAGGCGTTCATCACTATGATTACGGTGCCATTTGCTTTAATTGGAGGGATTTTCATGGTTTACTTTTACGATATTAATCTATCGGTGGCTGTCGCGGTTGGTTTCATCGCTTTGTTTGGCCTGGCCATTGAAACTGCGATGTTAATTACGATTTATTTAAATGAAGCCATGGTCAAAATGGTGGAAAAACATGGAAACAGTAGAGAGACACTTACGGAAGACATCTTACGGGACTATATTATTTTTGGCTCTGCAAAAAGATTGCGTCCTAAGTTAATGACGGTATCGGTCGCTTTGTTTGGGTTAATCCCCATTTTATGGTCAACAGGAACTGGGGCTGATGTAATGATTCCTATTACGGTTCCACTTATTGGAGGGACAATAACTTCAACTATTTATGTATTATTAGTAACGCCAGTTGTTTTTGAAATGACAAAATTACGCGAATTAAGAACAAAAGGTAAAATAGATATTATCGATGCGAAACATTAAAAAGTATATCATTATAGGTTGTTTGATTTTTGGCTTTGCAAATGTAAATGGGCAAACACTTTCATTGGATGCCGTTTTGAGCACGATTAAAACCAATAACCCACAGTTGAAAATGTATGATGCCGACATTCAAAGTATGAATGCAGCGGCCAAGGGAGCAAAAACCTGGATGCCACCGCAAATTAACACTGGTTTGTTTATGGCGCCTTACGACGTAAAAATGTGGAATGCTAACGAAATGAATCAGGGGATGGGGGCTTATATGCTAGGCTTTACGCAAATGATTCCCAATGCTGCTAAACTGAAGGCCGATTCTGATTATATGAATGCCATGTCTTCAGTAGAAGCCGAAAACAAAAGTTACACCGTCAATCAGTTGAATGCCTTGGCAAAGGCAAATTATTATCAATGGGTAGTATTGGATAAAAAAATAAAAATTGCTAATGACAATTTGTTGCTTTTGGAGTATATGATAAAGAGTATGGAAATACGCTATCAGTACAACATGGATAAACTGCCAACGTATTATAAGGCGAAATCGCAATACAGTGGATTGCAAAGCATGTTGGTCATGATGCAAAACGGCATATCCCAAAAAAGAATCGTGCTGAACACCTTAATGGCAAGGGATAAAAACACGGACTTCGAAATCGATACGAACTATACATTAAATGAATATAATGTAGTGGAATCAGACAGTACTTCGCTTTCTCAAAACCGGAGCGATGTGCAAGCGATCGAAAGAACAATGGAATTGAATCAGTTGAAAATTATAATTGAAAAATCGAAATTGTTGCCGGAGTTTGGCGTGAAATACGATCATATGTTTGCTTTTGGCGACCGTCCGCAGCAATTTTCATTGATGGGTATGGTAAGCATTCCGATGCCTTGGTCCACAAAAATGAATAAAGCGACGATCAATAGTATCAAGATAAAAAACGAAAGTTTGGAATGGCAAAAACAAATGATTCTAAATGAGGCATCGGGTATGATTTTAGGGATGCAAACCGAATTTAAAAATCTTAAAAGGCAGTATGATATTGCTGAAAAAAGTATTATTCCAGCATTGCGAAGAAATTATGACACAGCAATTCTTGTATGGCAAAACAACACGGGTGATTTGTTTGTCGTGTTGGATTCATGGGAAGCATTAAACATGGCTCATATCGACAAATTAGATAAACTTCAGGCTATTTTGAGTACTCAGGTAGAAATCGAAAAACAACTCGAAACGAAATAATTATGAATAAATTTTTAAAATATAGTTTGTTGGCTATCGCGGTTCTGACTGTTGGATTCACAATTTATTATTTTGTGGAAAAATCAAATAATCAAACTGCGCATTTACATCAAGAGGACGTTTACACATGTCCTATGCATCCTCAAATCATAAGAAACGAGCCGGGGAGTTGCCCTATTTGCGGAATGAATTTGGTGAAAAAAGTGAGCGAAAAACAGCCTGAGGAAAGTCATTCGATAGAACATTTACTGCGACCTACAGATCTATTTGTGGTAGGGGATTTTTTAACTACGACGCCTAAAGATACGACGATAAGCAGTGAGATACATTTACCGGGACTTGTTGCCTACGATCCTAATTCGTCCGTAAACATAGCTGCAAGAATCGGTGGTAGGATAGAAAAAATGTATGTGAATTACAAGTTTCAAAAAGTGAATAAAGGCCAAAAATTATTTGATTTGTACAGCCCAGAATTACTGACAGAGCAGCAAAATTATATTTATTTGATATCCAATGACCCAGAAAATGCTTCAATCATAGAAGCATCAAAACAAAAATTATTGCTCTACGGAATTAGCGCCCGGCAAATTAATTCATTGGCCGCAGCGAAAAGAGTAAATCCGGTAGTGACCATTTACAGTCCAAGTAGTGGAATTGTTGAGGGAACGGAAAGCATGGATAAAAGCAGAATAGGGAATATGCAAAGCGCCGAGACAACAACGACTTCTTTGTCTTTAAAGGAGGGAGATTATATCAAGAAAAACGAAGTTGTTTTTAAATTGGTGAATACGGATAAAGTTTGGGGTGTCTTTAATGTTATACAGGGCTATAATAGTCTGGTAAAAGTCAATCAGCCAATCAGAATTTCATCCGAGTTAGACGAAAAGGACTATTTCAATGCGAAAGTGAACTTTGTCGAGACACAACTCAACCAAAACGAAAAAACCAATCGAGTAAGGGTGTACCTCGATAATAAAAATTTAAAACTTCCCGTCGGTTTGAGGCTGCAGGGAATTATAGAAACAAATCCAATAAAAGGAATTTGGCTGAGAAAACAGGCTTTGGTAAGCATAGGAAACAAAAAGATAGTTTTTGTCAAGAAACAGAATGGTTTTAAAACGGCAGTGATAAGAACAGGAATCGAAATCAATGACTTTGTTCAAGTTATCGAAGGGGTCTCTAGCGGGGATAGCCTTGCCAGAAATGCGCAGTATTTGATCGATAGCGGAAGCTTTATAAAAACGGAATAATTATGAAAAATATAAAAAAAATTAGTTTTCTATTTATAGTATTCGTCGTGCTTGCTGCCTGCAACGGCAAAAACAAGGAAGAACGTAGTGCACTTCAGGCGGAAGAAAATATTTATTATACCTGTTCAATGGATCCCCAAGTTAAGGAGCACAAACCGGGGAAATGCCCTATTTGTCACATGGACCTAACGCCAATGAAGAAGGACAATTCCGCTTCTAATGAGATTGCACTAAGTGACCAGCAGATACAACTGGGTAATATCAGTGTAATGACAATTTCTGAATCGGAAAATAGTCTGGTAGAAAATTACAATGGAGTTTTGACGATTGATCAGCAAGGAATGAAAACCATTTCTGCTAGGGTTATGGGGCGAATCGAGAAATTATACTTTAAAACTGAGGGGGATTATATCCAAAAAAACCAGGCTGTTTACCAAATCTACAGTGAAGATATTGCTATAGCTAAACAAGATTATTTCACGGCAAATAAACAGTTGTCCATGCCTGGCGATTTTGGTAAAAATGCAAAAAACATGTTGAATGCGGCCAAGCAAAAGCTACTGTTCTTTGGCTTGTCAAGTAGCCAAATCGAAAGTATTAAAACGAGTTCCCAAATTTCGCCCTACACTACTTTTTATAGTACCCATAGCGGTTATGTTTCGGAAATTACGGTAACAGAAGGTAGTTATGTTATGGAGGGCGCTGCCATAATTAAAGTAGCTCATTTAAATAGTCTCTGGCTTGAAACACAAGTAAACGTGAACTACGTTAAAAGTTTAAAAATTGGACAGTTGGCAAAGCTGTCTTTTGCGGATTATCCGAATAAAGAAATTAACGCAAAAATATCGTTCATCAATCCCGAGATAAATCCGGATTCCAGATTGCTATTAATCAGAATGGAAGTGCCCAATCCAAATTTACTTTTAAAACCGGGTATGCAGGCAGTAGCCAGACTAACGCAATCCAATCTAAAAGGAATGTTTATTCCTATCGATGCAGTAATCAGGGAAGAAAATGCCACCTATATCTGGGTCGAAAAAAGCCATGGCATTTTTGAAAATGTAATGGTCGAAACGGGAGCGGAATCGAAAGGAATGATTGAAATTAAATCAGCTTTAGATCCAGTTAAAAAAGTAGTCATCACTGGAGCTTATGCTATTAACAGCGAATATAAATTTAGAAAAGGCAGTGATCCTATGGCAGGAATGGATATGTAAAATGTTTATTTAGGAGCTTATAAGTATTTTAAATACTTAATATTCTATAAAAAGTTTCTTTTTGACACTTAAAAGGCTGAACTTTGATAGAACGTTGTAAAAACAACTTTAAAATGAAGTTATACATAAAAAACATGGTTTGTGGTCGTTGCGAAGTGGCTGTGAAATCAGAATTGGAAAAAATGGAGCTTCCAATTATTTCAATAAAATTAGGAGAGATAGAACTATCGCGTGAATTAGTAGAAGAGGACATAAAAGAGTTGGCACATAATCTAAAAAATCTTGGTTTTGAATTGTTGCAAGATGAAACAAGCAAGACGATTGAGCAGATTAAAAATCTTATCGTTGATTTGGTTCATCATCGAAACGAAAATATAAAAATTAATTTATCTACTTATTTATCAGAAGAATTGAGGCAAGATTATAGCACTTTGAGTAAGTTATTTTCAGATATAGAGGGCAGCACAATCGAACATTATTTTATCGCTCATAAAGTCGAAAAAGTAAAAGAATTATTGGTTTACGATGAATTTACCCTAAGCGAAATTGCATTTCAACTCAATTATAGTAGTGCAGCCCATTTGAGTAATCAGTTTAAAAAAGTGACTGGTTTTTCTCCGACGCATTTCAGAAAATTGGAAGACTATAGCAGAAAGCAAATTGACAGTTTATAAATTATATAAATTACTACCATAATTGTGTAACTAAAAAAGGCCATTCCATTCGGATATTTGTATTGCTAACTTAAAATAGCGAAAAAATGATACATACCTATAATGTTAGTGGAATGTCCTGCGACGGTTGTCGAACTAAGGTGGAAAAAACACTGAATGCAATTGATGAGGTTCATGCGGTCGTTTCTTTAGACCCTGCAATTGCAACCATAACAATGGAAAACCACGTTCCAACTGAGAAATTACAAGAAGCATTAACAGCTGTTGGGAAGTATACAATAGAGATGAGTCACTTCACAGATTCGTCCGCAAAAATAAAAAAAGAACCAATGGAGAAATCTATTGGCAATGAGCATCATCAGCATACTGGGGAGGAAATGCCCAACTCCAGCACTGAATATTATTGTCCCATGCATTGTGAAGGCGATAAAGTGTATGACAAAGCGGGAGATTGCCCTGTATGCGGTATGCATTTAGAAAAAGTATCCGAATCAGAAAAAAAACCAGCAGAAAAACCCTGTTGCAGCAGCAAGAAGGAATCGGATAAAAAGGATGTTTCATCAACTGCTATTGCCCCCGGGAAATACTATTGCCCCATGCATTGTGAGGAAGACAAAGTGTATGAAAAAGCCGGAGATTGCCCTGTGTGCGGAATGGATTTAGTTAAAGCGCCCGAACTTACCGTAGAAAAACCACTTTATACCTGCCCGATGCACCCAGAAGTAATTCAAGATGCACCCGGTTCGTGCCCTATTTGCGGAATGGATTTAGTTCCTATGAAACCAGTCGATAGCGAAGAAAATAAAACCTACCTCGATTTGCTTCATAAAATGAAAATAGCACTGCTTTTTACAGTTCCTATTTTTATAATAGCAATGTCTGAGATGATACCAAACAATCCTTTGCTACAAATCATGGACATGAAAATATGGAATTGGGTTCAGTTTGCATTGTCATTGCCGGTCGTTTTTTATGCCGCTTGGATGTTCTTCGTACGCGCTTGGAAATCAATACTGACTTGGAATCTAAACATGTTTACGCTTATAGGAATTGGTTCGGGAGTGGCTTTCTTATTTAGTCTTTTCGCACTTTTTTTTCCAAATGTTTTTCCCGCTGAATTTAAAACGGAAAGTGGAACTGTTCACTTGTATTTTGAAGCGACAACAGTAATATTAACACTAGTTTTATTAGGGCAATTGTTAGAAGCTAGGGCGCACAGCCAAACGAGCGGAGCAATAAAGGAATTAATGAAGTTGGCACCTACTGAAGCAACTTTGGTAGAAAACGGAAAAGAGACAGTCATCTCTATTCATGACATCAAAAAAGGAAATTTGCTTCGAGTAAAGCCAGGAGAAAAAATTCCTGTAGACGGCAAAATATCTGAAGGCGAAAGTACAATCGATGAATCGATGATTTCTGGTGAACCTATTCCTCTTGATAAAAAAAAGGATGATGCAGTTATTGCAGGCACAATCAATGGTAATAAATCCTTTGTTATGGTTGCTGAAAAAATTGGTTCAGAAACCTTGCTTTCGCAAATTGTACAAATGGTAAACGATGCCAGTCGATCTAGAGCGCCGATCCAAAAATTAGCCGATAAAATATCCAAATATTTTGTGCCCATCGTCGTTGCCGTTTCG
Organism: Flavobacterium sp. W22_SRS_FP1; assembly: GCF_052113685.1. Taxonomy (NCBI): domain Bacteria; kingdom Pseudomonadati; phylum Bacteroidota; class Flavobacteriia; order Flavobacteriales; family Flavobacteriaceae; genus Flavobacterium; species Flavobacterium sp. W22_SRS_FP1. The sequence continues at coordinate 31,597 of NZ_JBGQOE010000004.1, read as the reverse complement.
GTGATTACTTTCTTTGTTTGGGCCAAATTCGGTCCTGAGGGCGATGCCTTAATCTACGGATTTATAAATGCGGTTGCCGTTTTGATTATAGCCTGTCCATGCGCATTGGGATTAGCAACTCCCATGTCAGTAATGGTGGGGGTAGGAAAAGGTGCGCAGTCGGGAGTTTTGATTAAAAACGCCGAGGCATTAGAGAACATGAACAAGGTCGATGTTTTAATTACGGATAAAACAGGAACAATTACAGAAGGGAAACCATCAGTAGAAAAGGTGTTTTCGACTAACAATCAAGAGGATGATTTACTGCAAAGTATAGCATCACTTAATCAATACAGCGAGCACCCTTTGGCGCAAGCCGTGGTGAATTTTGCAAAAACGAAAAAGCTTTCATTAATTGAAGTCAAGGATTTTGAGTCAGTAACTGGAAAAGGAGTAACCGGTACAGTAGAGAATAAAAATGTCGCTTTGGGTAATAAAAAACTCATGGAGGAAGTAAAAGCTTCGGTGTCGGAGGAGATTGAAAATAAAATTATAGCTGAGCAAAAACTGGGTAAAACAGTTTCATATATCTCGGTAGAGAAAACCGTTATAGGCTACGTTACAATCACCGATGCGATAAAGGCGACAAGCGTAGCCGCCATAAAAGAGCTGATGAGTCAAGGGATCGAGGTCATCATGCTAACTGGCGACAACAAAAACACAGCTAAGGCTGTCGCTGATGAACTGCAGTTGACTTCTTTTATTGCAGGTTGTTTGCCAGAGGATAAATTGAAAGAAATAAAAAGATTGCAAGCAGAAGGTAAAATTGTTGCGATGGCCGGTGACGGAATAAATGACGCTCCTGCTTTGGCTCAAGCCGATATTGGAATAGCAATGGGAACTGGAACCGACGTGGCGATTGAAAGTGCCAAGATAACCTTGGTGAAAGGGGATTTGCAAGGAATTGTCAAAGCTAAAAAATTGAGTCATGAGGTAATGAAAAATATAAACCAAAATTTATTCTTTGCTTTCTTTTACAACGCACTTGGAATACCAATTGCCGCTGGGGTTCTATATCCGTTTTTCGGAATTTTACTTTCTCCGATGATTGCCGCTCTGGCAATGAGCTTTAGCTCGGTTTCCGTTATCGCAAATGCATTGCGCTTGAGAGGGCTAAAACTTTAATGAATGAAGTAATAACTTTAAATTTAAAAAAAACAACAATATCATGAAAACACTACAAAAAATTACTTTATCAATTGGATTAATGGGACTACTCTATTCTTGCCAATCAACAAATCAGGTTTTATCAAAATCAGATAAAAGAATGGAAATCATGAACACGATTGCTACTGATGAAAGCATGTCTAAAGAAATGATGGGAATACTGATGGAAAGAAAGATGGGCAAAATGATGACGCAGGAAAAGGAGGGTAAAAAGATGAAGGACAAGCATACTGAAATGATGGAAATGATGAAAGAAAATCCTGAGATGATGAAAGACAAACATGCCGATATGATGGCGATGATGGAGAAAAGCCCGGAAATGAAGAAAATGATGATGGAGCATATGAAGAAAATGATGAAAGGAGATCCTGAAATGATGAAAAGCATGATGGCAGAAATGATGTCTGCGGCTGAAGATGACAAAGCCATGATGTCTGGAATGTGTAAAGAGATGATGGGAAGCGAGAAAATGATGGACATGATGGAAAAAATGAAGGGCGACAAAATGGACATGAAAAAAATGAAAGACAAGAAGTAAAAATAGATCGAGTCCTCAAAACTTTTGTTTAACCCTTAAAACACAAAGCTATGTTTAGTAATGGAAATGGAGAAATGCATATGCAATCCTACTCATTTATGGGAATGCACTTTTTTTGGTGGGTCTCAATATTGATTTTTGCGCTAGTATTATTAGCAGCAGCACATAGATACAGAAAAAGAAAATGATTTTAATTTGAAAAATAAAACAATCATGGAATATTATTTTAGTAAAACAATTAATGACAACTTCGAAAATGCTATTCAAAAAGTAACAGAAGCCTTAAAATCTGAGGGATTCGGAATACTGACTGAAATTGATCTGAAATCGACATTAAAGAAAAAACTGGACGTGGATTTTTATAATTATACGATTCTGGGTGCCTGTAACCCGCCATTCGCTTACAAAGCCTTGTTGGCAGAAGATAAAATAGGTACGATGTTGCCTTGTAACGTGATAGTTCAGGAGAAAGTCGCAGGCCAGATAGAGGTTTCTGCGGTTGATCCTGCGGCTTCAATGCAAGCAGTAGAAAATAAAGAACTTGCTGAAATTGCAACGGAAATACGAGATCGATTAAAGAAAGCAATCGATCAATTGTAGACACAATCTTAAAGTGTCTCGTCCTAAATAACGGATGTGGATTATTAGACAATAAATATTTAATTAAACACTTGTAAAAATCTTTTATAAGTGTTTTTTATTTTGCTTTACAAGTTCATATCCAAGTTTTTTTACCTCATTGGTCTTTGAGCAGCGCCTGATAGATTCGTATGGTTATCTCGTCGCTCCAATCTTCTGGTACAAAGATCTTGAAATCGCTTAATCGCAATTTAAAATTAATCGTAAGCATAGACGAAAAGGTTTCAGTGCTCGTAATCTGTTTCAGTACTCCGTTTGCATATATTGTATTCACGATTTTATTCATACGCAGTTGTGCAGTGAAATTTAGTTCCTGATCTGGATGCTGCAATGTGTTCACGTAGGGAATGTTTAGCTTCCCCTCAAGAAGTATCGGTTTTTGAGGTAAATTTATGAGTGTCACATTCAACGACTCCGTTTCGGTACGTAAAGTGGCTAGATCAAGAGATAACACGATTTCAGCATTTTGATAATTGAGTAAAACAAACAAATGATCGCTGTTGGCAATTACGATTGAATCTCTGTACGAGCCAATAACTTGTACAATCCCTTCCCGTGTTTGGTAGCTTTGTTGCGCATTGATCGAAAAGCTACATAATAGCAATAAGATAGCGGCTACCCAGACTGTTTTTTGAATTTTCCTCATATCTGATCGCTTTATTGCTAAATGTATTAGCTTGTAAATAAATAGGCATCAACCGTAAATAAAATTCGTTTTTTTGAACTAAGAAACAAAGTATGTCGTTATGAACGGCCTTTTTCTGAAATAAGCTATCAATCCTTCTTATTGTCAATTGTGTCTTGTACAGGATTAAAAGTTCTAATAGCCAACAGAATTTAGGTTTATGGTCTCAAACTAAATTTACGATTTATTTAAATGTGTATCTCCTTTTTTTGATGAATTTTTTCATCGTACAATTGGTTACCATAGCTCGATTTGAAGTATTAATCTTGGAAAAGCTGTGGGCTGCTAATTATCTTGTGACGTATGTCACAACGTAATTATGAATTTGAATTGTATAAAATTGCTTAGGCTGTCTGATTGTCGATTGTTGCCTCAGCAGCATTATGCTTGACTGATTTAATTCCCTTGTCTCTTGACGCCGCGCTTGAATACATTTCACGCTTGCCTTGATTTTAGCAGAACATAATTAAAATACTATTGTTCATTGGTTTATTAGCAGGAACTTGAGGATTATGCCCGTAAATCGCAACGGCAAATAACATTTAAAACGGTCTCCATTTAGCAGACTTTGCCAGCGTAAGATTAAGAATTTGGTGATATAGATCATTATTGATGCTAGCGGAACCCAAAAGAATCCCAATTAACTTTTTTTTAAGGGAAGGCCTAGATGTTTTCTTTAGCTTGCTGTAGGTTGACAGCTTTTTTCAATCAAAAGTGCTGTAATGCAGTTCATTTATCTTTAAAGGTCATTGGCTGAAGAGAAATGTAAGCTGTATTGTCAGGGCAAGATTTTCAAAGTTTAATGCAAGTATTAATATAATAAATATATAATTATGTCAAAAAATAACAAAAAACAATTTGGAGTTTGGATGGATTCACATAGTGCAACTATTGTAGGTAAAGAAAATGTAGATTCAGGTAATTTCGTAATATTGGGTCACGAAAAAGTGGACGATCAATTTGTTCATACAAGCGAAAGTGGAGCAGACAATGCCGAAAGGGATTTGCTTCATAAACTATTCAAAGATATCACTGCCCACATGCAAAATGTTGATGAGCTGCACGTGACCGGAACCGGTATTGCTCAGGAACAATTCATTAATTATTTGAATGAGACTGCACAGTATAAAAATGTTGAGTCCAAAGAAAGTACTTCTAATAAAATGGGCGATGAAAGTTTAATTGAATATGTGGCTGCACAGTTCAGCTAATTGCTTTAAATAAAAATAAAACTATTTTATCGGTTTAAAAAAATGCCCCCAAAAAACTATTTGGGGGCATTTTTATGTAAATCCGAGCTAAATGCAATTATGGTATAAACGGCACCGTCTGGAAGAAGTTTTAAAAGGGTCCAAAGTCAGGAGACTTTGAGGAGCTGCACAAGAATAATTAGCAGAGCCTTGAGATTTCCATGCTCCCAGTACCTATGCTTTAAGCCCCAATTATTTGTTTTTAGATTTTTCGGAATATAAGAATCATATTAATAGAAAAAACGTCCAGGCTAAAGTGCTGAAATGAGCTCAACAGTTTGTAGGTCGACGGCCGGTAATTGCTGGTGCATAGTTGTTGTTAGTAGTAAAGCCTTCTTTGAAAAGCAACTATGTTTTTATAACTAGAAACTAAGGAAATAATCTTATTCCAAATTAGAGATTAGTCCGTTTTTATCATTAAAATATTTAATACATTACATAATAAGTATAAATAAAAATATATGAATTCTAAGCTGTTATTTTGCATTGAATATAAAACGAAACAGACATGATGGAAGTTGCCCTTTGCATTTTATTTATTATCCCAATTACTATGTTTTTTGTAGCTGGATTTGTTCCCAATAAACCTTCTAATCTGAATTCCCTAACTAATCTTACCAGAATCGCTTCGTTGCTAGCCACTATTATTTCTTTGGTTGGAGCAGTTTGGTTGTTTAATTTTGGAATGATCGAAAGTGGATTAATAGGAATCTATGATCTAGGATTTTTAATACGTATCGATCCACTTAGTTTAATTATGTTTTCGATGATATCCATCATCGCAATTGTTGTTTTAAGATTCAGTTATAATTATCTTGAAGGTGACTCGAATCAGGCAAAGTTTATAAGTGAGCTGGCTTTGACTATTGGTTTAGTTCAGTTGCTAGTGTTGTCTGGAAATATTTTTGGATTATTCATTGCCTGGGTCTTCACAAGTTTAGCGCTTAATAAATTGATTCTGTTTTATCCGAATCGCAAAAAGGCAAGAATTGCAGCAAGAAAGAAATTCATTGTAGCTCGATTGGGAGACCTGTCCCTTTTTATTGCGCTTAGCTTGATTTATATTGAATTTGGCTCTGGAAATTTGAGTCTCATTTTTGAAGAACTAAAGCAATTACAATTGCATGCTGTTTCGATTTCACTTGAAATTGCTGCGGTGCTTTTAGTTTTAACTGCGGCCCTCAAATCAGCACAGATTCCTTTCCACGGTTGGTTAATCGAAGTGATGGAAGCTCCAACTCCTGTTTCAGCTTTACTCCATGCCGGCTTGTTGAATGCAGGGCCTTTTCTGATGATTCGCTTTGCATATCTTTTGAATGTGGTATTGATTGCACCTGTTTTCTTATTTGTTTTGGGAGCAACAACCGCTCTGTATGGCGCGCTTGTGTTCACAACTCAGCCAAACGTAAAAACATCACTTGCTTATTCGAGTGTCGCTCATATGGGATTTTCGATGATGGCTTGTGGGTTAGGGCTTTACGCTGTTTCTTTGCTCCACTTGGTTGCGCACTCTTTCTTTAAGGCACATTCTTTTCTTTCTTCTGGTAGCATGGTCGAAAAGGCCATCACAAAGGAAGCCTCTACTTATTCTAGAAAAGGAAGCGTGGGAAGGATGATTATAGGATTCGCCATTTCAGTTGCATTATTTCTTCTCATATCATCCTTTTGGGGAGTTACGACTAGTTCAGAATACCAACTATTGATAATAGGTGGGGTGGTGTTTACGGGAGTTTTGAATCTTATCATAAACGCAGTGGATTCAAACAATTACTATTCATCGATACTTAAAATAATGGGAGCAACGGTGCTTGTCCTAATGTTATTCTTTGGATTAGAGGAGTTAATACGCTTCACTCTAGGTACTCAAATTCCTCCAATAGCTAAGCCGAGTGAATTAATGATTTTTCTCTCTACTTCAATGTTAATAGTGTTTTTCATTACGGTTTTAACCTATCTTTTATCACCCTTATTAAAAAAAGGAACAGTGTATATGAAACTTGGCGTACACGTTCGAAACGGTTTCTATCTTAATCTTCTTGTAGACCGCCTAATAAAATCAAATTACAAGCACATCAAATAGTTTTATTAAACGAATAGCAACTCAACATATAAAGAGCTTTCAAATGGAAAATCAAAATTTAAACGAAGTGATCTTAAAGAGCTGTAAGCGAATTGCACCAGCTTGGCCTTTAAAAAATAGTGTTGCAGTAAATCCGTATCTTGGACTTTCGGAGTTTAGTTTCAACAGTGCAGCAAGACTACTAAAAGAGAGGTCGGATATTAATATGACGATGCCTTTGGAATTTTATCTCGATCAAATTAAACAGCAAGCGATTCTTGATAGCGATATTAAAAGGGCCTTGGATAAAAATGAATTTCGAATAACTGAAATAGAACTGTTAAAAAATAGAGCGCAGCTGTTATCTAGCGTGCCCGAAACACCCTACAAATTTACTACAATAGTTGACCTTGCGGAGGAACTATCACCTATTGTTGTAAATGACTCTTTTGTGGACCTTCTTTCCTCTTGGGCATCAGCTTACTTTGATGAACACCAAGCTTTATGGAACACAACAAATCCTGATGAAGACCTATTTGTTTCTTGGAAAAATGATGCAAAAGTTGATTTATCTACGGATTTGATGCGGATTAAAAAATTTAGAAGTACGATTAAACTACTACCTGATGATCCATTTGAAGTCGCAGATGTCGTACTTAGCACATTAAAAGTTCCAAAAGAACTTCAGGAGATTTATCTTCATACGTTGCTTTTGAAATTGGTAGGCTGGTCTTCTTTTATCGCAGGAAAAGATTGGAACAATAGTATGTATGGTGGGAAATCGACAAACTTATCTTCATTTTTAAGTATCTTGTTGGCTTGGGAATTAGCTGTCTATGAGAGTTTCGCAGAAAATGGGATTGCAGCAACTTGGGACATTAGTTTGGCGACCTATAAACTTCAAATTGAAAGCGGTCATTATGATGAGCATTTGGAAACCAAATTAATCTTGCAAAATGCCTATGATTTTGCGCTTCAGCGCCAACTAGTTTTGAAATTTAAGAATAACAAAGCTGAAGAAAAGGCACTTAAAAGACCGAAAGCTCAAGCAGTTTTCTGTATCGATGTTCGTTCAGAACTGTACAGACGAAATCTGGAAAAGCTTGATCCAGAAATAGAAACCATTGGTTTTGCTGGGTTCTTTGGTTTTTCAATCAAATATGTTCCGATTGCACATAAACAGGGCAAAAATCAATGTCCTGTTTTGATCCCGACTGGAGCAATCGTAAAAGAAACGCTGGCAGACAAGCAAGACCTATTGAAGGCAGCGAAGAAAAGAACTGAAAAACATCAATTTGATAAAAACTGGAAATTATTCAGAAAAGGAGCTATTGCTTCCTTCGGTTTTGTAAGTCCGTTGGGCTTGTCCTATCTCCCAAAATTACTGAGCGATTCATTTGGTTGGACACGTCCTACAGAAGATCCGAATACAGATGGATTGGAAAAATTGCTAAAAAAAGGTCGAGATGTAGATGTGTCAGAAATTCCGCTGAAGGACAAAATTAATATGGCTGCATCGGCACTCACGGCAATGGGTCTAAAAGAACAAATGGCAGCTTTGATTATGATTACAGGTCATGGCGCTACAACGGTAAACAATCCCCATGCAACAGGATTGGATTGCGGTGCTTGTGGAGGTCATTCGGGAGAAATAAATGCAATGACGGCAGAGAAAATTTTAAACGACCCCGCTGTTCGTTTAGGGCTCAGCGAAAAAGGAGTCAGTATTCCTTCTGACACGCATTTTGTGGCTTGCTTGCATGATACCACTACAGACGAGATTTCAATCCTCGGAGAAAGAAATGTTCCATGTAGCCATTTTCATCTCCTAGAAGAAATTAAAAATGTACTTAAAAATACAAGTCAAGCGGCAAGAGAAGAGCGTGCGCTGCGAATGAAAATCAAATCGAACGATGTGCACGCTTCTGTGTTGAGGCGAAGTAAAGATTGGTCTCAAGTGAGACCTGAGTGGGGACTAGCTGGATGCAACACGTTTGTTATCGCTCCCCGCTACAAAACTTCTGGACTGGATTTCGAAGGGAAGTCATTTCTACACTCGTACAAATGGCAAACAGATGAAGATTTTAAGATCTTAGAAGCCATTATGACTGCCCCAATGGTTGTAACAAGTTGGATCAATTTACAATATTTTGCTAGTACCGCTGACAATAACAAGTTAGGCGCTGGTAATAAAACGCTGCACAATGTTTCTGGTGGAATAGGTGTATTTGAAGGATCAGCAGGTGATTTGAGAATAGGACTGCCTTTGCAATCTGTACATGATGGCACATCTTATCAACATTTGCCACAGCGATTAAATGTGGTTGTTGAAGCGCCAACGGATGCAATCAATGGTGTTTTAGAGAAGCATGGGTCTATAAGAGAATTGTGCGATAATGAATGGATTACGTTATTTGCTTTAGATGAAAAGGGTAGCATAAAATACAAATATGCTGGAAATTTCAATTGGAAAGCTATAAATAGAGAAACGCCAAGTCTAAAAAAAGAATTAGTGGAGCTATAAGGATTTTGTTTAAAATAATGCCCCAAAAATCCGTGCGTTATTCGGGGGCATTTTTATGTAATGTGAAGTCAGATGCTTTTTTTTCTTTCGCTAAAGCCAATAAACCAAAAATAGGTCCGATGGCTAAGCAGATATAAATACTGTTAGAGTCGGTTGATGTTTTCAGTGAACTGATCAATTGGATACTAATTATCGTGATGGCGAAACCAATGCTATTCACGATGGTAAGTGCTGTTCCTTTTATTTCTGCCGCTGCATTCTGGGCAATTAGAGTGGAGAATAGCGGAGAATCTGCTACGACCGTCATTCCCCAAAAAAGCATAAATGCGATAAATATACCTTTAGATTCTATTGTAAACAGGAACGGGGAGCCAAGGCAGCAAGCACAAGACAATGACAAGCTTATAAATGCGATTTTTTTTGTACCAAAATTTTCTGAGAAGTAGCCACTGAGCACGCAGGCTAAGCCTCCAATCCCGATGATCAGGAAAGACAAAACAGGGATGTTGAAGTTTGTTTCAGGGTGGAAATCGCTGTAGGTTTTGAGCATCAGCGGAGTAAAAGTCCAAAAAGCGTATAACTCCCACATATGCCCAAAATAGCCAAAAGCGGCAGCACGCAAGTTTTGATTTCTAAATATGCCAAAGAAAGCCGACAGCCTGATGCCGCGGCTTTGTTTGCGATAAGGACCATCTGGAACCAAAATTAGCATCATTAAACCGCCAAGAACGGCAAGGGAAGAAGTGGTGATTATTACGGATTCCCAAGGGAAAGCTTTCGTCATTCCTTTTAATAAATGTGGAAATGCGGTTCCCAATACTAAGGCGCCAACTAAAAACCCCAGTGATTTTCCCAATCCTTTTTCAAAATAATCGGCGGCTATTTTCATCCCAACAGGATAGATGCCGGCAAGGAAAAAACCAGTCAGGAATCGGATTGAGATAATTGTGACTAAAGTATTCGCTTCCCACAATATACCTGTGTTGAATACCGCTCCAAGTACTGCACAGATCAGGAATACTTTTGAAGGAGAAAAGCGGTCGGCTATTGCCAATAGTGCAAAGACCAAAGTGCCTAGTATAAAACCAAATTGAACGGCTGAGGTCAGCTGACCAACGGCACTTGCCGTAAGACCAAAATTGCTTACTAAGTCGCTCATCAGAGCATTACTTGCAAACCATAAAGAGGTACAGAAAAATTGAGCAACAACGATTATGGGAAGTATGGCTTTTATGCGGTTCATTTATATTGTTGCTTATTATAATTTGTACTATTTTTTTATCACGGAATATGCTAAGGTATTGACAAGATATCTGCGCTGCGTTGTATAGAACAAATTTATTATTTGAAAGAATACTTTGCAGAGCGGTGTTAAAGCTCCATTCAATGTTCTGATTATGATTAGCCGATTCTTTACTATTAGCTACTCTTGAACTTTGTTTATTTGAAAAAGCGAAGTCGTTTGTCTTTGACGGCATCCACACGAAGCATTTTATAATCTAGAACATAATTTTGGTAAACACGCCATGGTGCTTTGTTCCCTTGGCTAGGAAGCATATTTGACGCTCTGTTAATGTATCCGGAATTTAGGTTGAGTAGGGGAATAGGCTTTAAATTTGTCTCAACTACTTTTGCTTGTAAAGCTTTATAATTGTGCTTGTCTAAATACTTTAAAACTCGAGAAATATATTCGCTGGTAAGGTCGCTTTTCAACGTCCACGAAGCATTGGTATAACCAACAAAAATAAAGAAGTTAGGCAGTTCGCTTAACATGAGGCCTTTGTAGACAAAGGATTTAGAAATATCAAAGGGTTCTGAATCTAGTTTGATCTTTACTCCTCCAAAAGCCACCAAATCAAGCCCAGTTGCAGTGATTATAATGTCGGCGTCTAGTGTCTTGCCCGATTTTAATAAGATTCCATTTGTTAGAAAACGATCAATATGCTCGGTAACTACCGATGCCTTCCCTTTTCTGATAGCTCTAAAAAAATCTCCGTTTGGGGCAATGCAAAAACGTTGCTCCCATGGATTATAGTTAGGTATAAAATGAGGGTCCACGGGAAAGTCACCAAGCCCTTTTTTAGCACCATTTATTATAAACCTTTTCATTGCCTCTGGGAAGAACTTACATAGATTGAAAAAGACAATACCATAAAAAATGTTCTTATAACGAATCAGTTTATAGGCTACTTTTTTGGGAAAAAGCCTTTTGAGGTGTGCAGCAATTTTATCTTTATTGGGCAAAGCAGCAATATAGGTTGGCGACCGTTGTAGCATGACAACTTCTGCCCCTGCTGCAGCAAGTTCTGGAACGATGGTGACAGCTGTGGCTCCGCTGCCAATAATGACCACTTTTTTATCGGCGACATCTAGTTTTTTAGGCCATTTTTGAGGATGGATTATTTCACCTTCAAAATGGGATTGATCCTTAAATTCAGGAGTGTAGCCTTTGTTATAATTGTAATAACCGCTGCAGCTAAAGATAAATTGGCAGGTGTAAGCCGTTTCTTCTTCCGTGGCAGTATTTACCGTAGTGATCGTCCATATCTTCTCTTTTGTATCGAAGTTATAAGTCAGAGCGCGTTGCTCGTATATGATATGATCGCGCACTTTATATTCGTCTGCGGCTTCATTCAGGTATTTTAAAATGGACGGTCCGTCAGCGAAAGACTTTTGGTCCTCCCATGTTTTAAAGGAATAGCCAAAGGTATACATATCCGAATCGGAGCGGATTCCAGGGTATTGAAACAAACTCCAGGTACCTCCAAGTTCTGCCCTTGCTTCTAAAACAACATAGGTTTTGTCTGGGTTTTTTCGGGACAAATGGCAGGCCGCACCTATGCCGGATAATCCAGCTCCTATGATAATAATATCGGTGTGGGTTGTATTCATGTCGTTATTTTAGAATTAAATGCCGTTGCAAAATACAAAATATCAGCAGAAAAAAACATCATTATATTTTCTTGTGTAATGGTACTTGTAATTATTATAAAAACTTTTTACCAGGAAAATTCTTATTTCATCAAACAAAACAATTGTTTTTCATATATTTTTCCCCATATGTTTTTAACATTAACAGCTAAACATTAAACAAATTAAATATTTAAGAAAAAGGTTACTCGCTCTCGTGTTCGTAACTCCCTTCATCTTTAGCAGCTGTAGCAAAGATGATGTCCCAACAGTCACGGTTGTCAATTCTAAAGTCTATGATTTAGGAACAGTTGGTACTGCAGGAGTTTCTGGAAGGGCTACCTTTATTGAAAACAGTGATGCCACAGTGAGTATAGAATTAGAATTACTCAATACTCCTCAAGGAGGATCTCATACTGCGCACATACACTTGAATAATGCTGCTGATGGTGGAGATATAGCTCTAACATTAAAGCCAGTTGATGGAACTACTGGAAAAAGTATAACAACATTCAAAGCCCTTGACAATGGTAGTGCTATCACTTATCAAGCGCTACTTGATTTTGACGGGTATATAAATGTTCATTTGAGTGGTGACAAACTAGCAACTCTACTTGCTCAAGGAAATATTGGGTCAAACGTAGGAGGTACAGAAGCAAAAACATACAGTGTAACGGCTAACGGTACTTCATCTTATGTTTTTAATGGCGAAGGGCTTACCAACTCTAATAATCCAAACTTTACCTTTAAAAGAGGAGGTACCTACACTTTTAATATGTCTGCTGCAGGGCATCCTTTCTATATAAATACCATTCAAGGTACGGGAACTGCAAATGCATATAATTCAGGAGTTACAAGAAATGGAGCTGTAACTGGTACGATAACTTTTACTGTTCCTATGAATGCACCAAACACGTTGTATTACAACTGTCAGTTTCATGCTTCTATGAACGGAACAATTACGATTACAAACTAGAGTATTATTGAATACTTAATTATTAAAATGGGGAGATGGTAAAACATATCCCCATTTTTATTTAAATTAGGGATCGACAAACACTGTTTTGATATAATGTTTTCGTGAAGTACATAGATTTTGGAGTCGCAGGGGATTAATTTTGTTAAAGAAGGGTGTCCACAGTAATTAAAGTATCGACATTACTATTCTGTAGTAAGGAATTAATGCGATCATCTATGATTATACCGTTGTATATGTCAGCATACTATTAATTTCTGTACTTAATGCAGCGGTAACCCCTTCTTAAATAATCTTTTTGCTGCAAGCTTTAGGGCGTATTGTTATACTGCAATCTATTAAACTTGTCAATTTATTTCGCTTGTTTTGTTAAGGTTTCCGTCATTGTTATTTATTTAAACGGTTTTATGATTCCATTTATTTGACCAACTCAAAGTGGCATGTATATGAGGAATAGATTCCTAACCAAAATGGGTACTTTCTTTTTTAAAATAGAAGAAATAACCTTAATTTTATTGAAAATTTAAATTGCTATCATTTTTTAATTAAGATTAAAAAACAGCAAGCCTTTCATTATAAATCCATATCAAAATTCATTTATAATTAGAAATATTTTTAAATGAGTAAAGTCTAATTTTGTTTTAATTAAATCAATACAATTGAAAAATCAATACCTAGAAGAAGCGAAACGAGAACTAATTAACGGACACGCAAAAAAAAGACATCCCTTTCGATATTTTGTCTTGGCTACAAATGAAAATGGCCAACCAAGGCAACGCACGGTTGTGTTGCGAAAAACATTATTGGACTCAAGTTTGGTGATTTATACCGACAAAAGAACTCAAAAAATAAAAGATATTCAAAATAATTCTGAATTTAGCGCCTTATTTTATGATTCTAAAAAACTATTGCAAATTCGGATCGAAGGCAAAGCCGAATTAATAACAGACAAAGAACAAATCGCTACTTACTGGCACACGGTACAACAGGAATCTAAAAAAGATTATACCACAAGTATTGCACCTGGTACTCCAATAATAAATCCTGAGGAGCTGAGTTACGATACAAATGAAAATTATTTCTCTCCAGTAAAACTCGTACCCAACACAATTGAATATTTACGTTTAAATCGTCCTAATCATTTAAGGGTTTTGTTTACTAGAATTGATGATGATTGGTCTGGTGAATTTTTAGTGCCTTAATTTTTTTTAATCATTTGTTTATGGTACATATTGTTCCTCTAGCCTTTTAAAACTTATGAAAATGATTATTTGTGGTTGAACGAAAGTACTATTAAGAAACGCTACTTCCACTAAATTTGAAAATGGGACTCTCAAATCAGCAGGCAAATAGGACTTATAATGTGATTTTTAAAAGAGCTCAAAGTCAGGAGACTTTGCGCAGCTGGTTACTTAGTTGTAGGTTCACTTTTACTGCTTAATCGCAAGATAGAGTATCCCAGTATACCAGAAATAATTGATCCAATGATAATTCCAACTTTTGCGGAATTAACACTTATCAAATCGCTCCCAAAAGCTAAATTGGCTATAAATATTGACATTGTAAATCCAACGCCTGCAATGGCTGAAACGCCTAATATTTGCTTGAATGTTACGCCTGAAGGTAATTCGGTTAGGTTGAATTTAATACCCAAATACGAAAATAATGCAACTCCAATAAATTTACCAACAAGGAGGCTGACTGCAATCGTAGTCATCAAAGAAAAGTTAAAATCATAATTAGTGCTTATTACAACTCCTGCATTTGCAAATGCAAATAGTGGTAATATTAAGTAGGAAATCCAGCTATGTAATTTTTTTTCAAGATGTTGCAGAGGTGATCGAACTTCAGAAGTTAAAGCATCTAAATTATCAATACTTTTCATTTCATCTTTTGCCAGCAAATGATTTTCATCATCATCTGATACCTTAACGATAGTGTTAGAAATAGAGGTAAGACTTTCTGAAAATGATTTTATCTTAAGTTTTCTTTTTATAGGAATTGTAAATGCCAAAAGAACACCTGCAATTGTTGGATGTATCCCTGATTTAAGGAATAGGAACCAGATAATAACAGCCAAAACTAAGCCGATGTCTAATGAAAATTTGTGTTTGTAGTACAATAAACCCAAAAGGACAATAAGAATAATACCGTATAAAATAAAAAGCCAATTGATATTTACACTGTAAAAGATAGCGATGACAAGAACTGCTGCAATGTCATCTATAATTGCAAAAGCCGTAAGAAATATTTTTAAACTCAAGGGCACTCTTTTTCCTAAAGTGCTTAAAATGGCTAATGCAAAAGCAATGTCTGTTGCCATTGGTATTCCCCAGCCTTTTACAGTATCTGGGTTTTTATTTAAAAACAAATAGAGGGCAACAGGTACTATGACTCCGCCTAAAGCCGCAATAAAAGGAAAGGCTGCTTTTTTTACGGTGTTTATTTCTCCAATTAATAATTCTCTTTTCAATTCTAACCCAATCACAAAAAAGAAAATAGCCATCAAACCGTCATTAATCCATAAAATCAAAGGCTTTTTTAATTCGAATTCTTGAAAGGATATTCCAATCTTGTATTGCCATAAACTTTCATAAGACGCGCCGTAACCTGAATTCGCCCAAATTAGAGCGATAATTGTTGCTCCAAACAGCAATATTCCTGCTAAACTTTCAGTTTTAATAAATTTTTGAAATGGTGTTAATAGGATTTTTTTAATCATTTGTTTTTGACTGTTTTTATGGCACACATTGCTCCTCTAGCCTTTTAAAACTTATGAAAATGAGTGTTTCTGGGTGAACGAAAGTACGATTAAAAACGCGACTTCCACTAGATTTGCATAGGGGAAGCTCAAATCAGTAGGTAAATATGGTTTGTAAAGTCATTTTTAAAGGGGGCTCAAAGTCAGGAGACTTTGCGCAGCTGGGGGTAAAAATGCGACTTCCACTAAATTTGCATAGGGGAAGCTCAAATCAATAGGTAAATATGGCTTGTAGGGTTATTTATAAAAGGGCACAAAGTCAGGAGACTTTGCGCAGCTGGGGTGTTTTATATTGGAATAGTTTTGTAAAGTATAAGCAACAATACATAGTTTTAAAGTCTGAAGACTTAATTCCGACCTTGGTTTGTAAGCTGATTTTTAGAAGAGATCAAAGTCAGGAGACTTTGCGCAGCTGCACAGGAAGACTTTGCGCAGCGGGCTTTTAGAGGTTTTATATTGGAATAGTTTTGTAAAGTATGAGCAACAATACATAGTTTTAAAGTCTGAAGACTTAATTCCGACCTTGGTTTGTAAGCTGATTTTTAGAAGAGCTCAAAGTCAGGAGACTTTGCGCAGCTGCACAGGAAGTCTTTGCGCAGCTGGGTTTATAAACTTTGATGATTTTCAATTGCTTTTAAGCCTTTGGGCTACCTTGTCATAATATTCTTGCGTCACTATTTCAGTCCAAGTAGTTGGCTGTTCACCACCATATAAAGCCAAATAAGTTACAGTACTAAACTTGCTTGAAGAATGCCAGTGTTCGATATCTTTCTCACATTTAATTATATCACCTGTTTTCAAAATTACAGGTTCATTTCCTCTCTCCTGATAATAGGCTTCTCCTTTAACAATTATTAAGACTTGTGCAGAACTGTGTTTATGCCAATCCAAGGTTGAGTTGGCTTTAAAGGTTGCTTTTGTAATATTATAGCCCAATTCTTTGTCATCGTGAATAATGGCATTCAACCAAGCTTCTCCTATATAATGAGTATTTGGTGCTTTTGTACCCTCTTTTAGATAGGAGTAGACCTGATAATCATAATTTTGGGAAAACACAGATACAGAGGCTAATATTAACAGTGAGAAAGTTAAATTTTTCATTTTTTTTTTTTTTTTCTATTTCGGAGTTTGACGCTTGAGTACAACTAGTATATAGGTTTGCAATAATCACACCTATCATCCCTATTTATGATAGCTAGATCTGACTAAAATCTGACCTTACTAATTATCAAATATATACTAATTATTTTATAAAACACCAAAAGGTTTTTTTATTGCTGGGCACTCCTTCAGCGTGAAGGATGGAAGTGGAGCTCTTTATTGTTTTGTCCCGCAGGGCAAAACAATAAAAGCGGGAACGAACAGCCTGACCCTTGCGGTCACGCCCAAAATAAAGGGAAGGCAGCTGATTTTTGGACTTAGAATTGGCTGAAATTCCATAGCATTCCTAGGCTTGAGGATAGGGGATAAAAAAGCTTGGTTGGCTTAGATATATTTTCTAATTTTGCAGTCGAATTTTATCATGTAAATTAAAGAAGAAGATGGATATCAAAAGAGTAGCTATTGACGCAGTAAATGAAACAATTGTAATGACAATTGTGCACATGGACTATAAAGGTCAAGTACAAAAAAGAATAAACGAAAAGATGCCTTTGGCAACCGTTAAAGGATTTAGAAAAGGCGCTGTGCCTAAAGATCTTGTTGAAAAACAATACGGTAAAGCAATAAAACAAGAAGAAGTTCAAAAAGTGGTTGATTTAGCTTTAGAGCGTTTCGTGCAAGCGGAAAGATTAAACCTTCTTGGAACGCCACTTCCTAAAGTAGACGAACATTTTGATTGGACTGCTGAAGAATTGGTTTTTGAATATGAAATCGGTTTAGTTCCTGACTTCACATTAGACTTAGAAGCTAAAAACGATATCGTGAAATACATCGTTTCTGCTGACGACAAGATGATTGATGGTCAAGTAGAACGTATCCAAAAACAATTTGGTACTGCAATTCCTCAAGAAGTTGTAGTTGCTGGATCAGATTTGACTGGAACTTTTACAAACGAAGAAAAAGAAATAAACAACGAAACAACAATCTCTTTGGATGTTTTCAAAGACAAAGCGACTGCTGATAAATTCATTGGTAAAAAAGTAGGTGATGTTGTTACCGTAAACACCAAAGATTTATTTGAAGATGCACATCAATTGATGGACGTGATGAAAGTAGGTCATGATGATGTTCACGATCTTGCTGTTGATGTAGATTTTACAATCTCAGCAATCAATACAACTGAAGTAGCTGAATTGAACCAAGAGTTGTTTGATAAACTTTTTGGACCTGGAGCTGTAGCTTCACTTGATGAGTTGAAATCGAAGATCAAAGAAGATGCTGAATCTCAATTTTTGGAGCAATCAAACCAAAAGTTATTGGCAGATGTTACTGAATTCTTGATCTCAAGTACAAAATTTGACTTGCCTTCAGAATTTCTGAAAAAATGGTTGCAAACTGTTGGAGAGAAAAAATTATCACCTGAAGAAGCTGAAGTTGAATATGCACGTTCTGAAAGAGGATTGCGTTTTCAATTGATTGAAGGTAGAGCAATGGCTCAGTCTGACATCAAAATCACTTTTGAAGATTTGAAAGCATTTACTACAAAAAATATCCGTCAACAAATGGCACAATTCGGACAAGCAAATCCTACGGACGAAGAAGTTCAAGGAATTGTTGCAAGAGTTTTGTCTAATCAAGACGAAGTAAAAAAACTTTCTGACCAAGTTGTGGCTGAGAAGTTATTGGAATTGTTTAAAGAAAAAGCAAACCCAACAACAAAAGAAGTTACTTACGACGAATTTATTGCTGCGTCTTACGGAGAATAATTTCTAAAAATTAAGTATATTTGAGCGGCAAAGGAAATTTCTTTTGTCGCTCTTTTGTTTGAATTAACTGTCAGAAGCTAATCCAGCTTTTCGTTGCAAGTTTTTTTAACTGTTTTAGTTTTTATTCTTCTCGTAAGAGCTTCTTGCAGTCGCTTTACAAAAATGAAAAAACTAATAAACAGTTTGCCAAAAGCTTTTTACTAAAAACGAAGTTCACTGAACTCCGATGAAAATAAATGCCAATGAGGTAATCGGGGCTAAAAAGAGGACATTTTGACATCATTAGTAAATAGGTATGACCTTTGCTTTAGATAAAAGAAGACACTATAATAAACGTTAAACTTAGAACACCAAAAATATGAACTACGGTAAAGAATTTAAAAAATTTGCTACAAAGGACCACGGAGTAAATGCGATGTATTACGATAAAATCGTTGGTGCAATGACTCCTACAAACATGACTCCTTATATCATTGAAGAACGTCAGCTGAATATTTCGCAATTAGACGTTTTTTCGAGATTGATGATGGACAGGATTATTTTTCTGGGAACAGGAATTGATGACCAAATTGCAAATATTGTTCAAGCACAATTATTGTTTCTTGAAAGTGCAGATGCTTCAAAAGACATTCAGATTTATTTGAACTCCCCTGGAGGAAGCGTTTATGCAGGATTAGGGATATATGACACGATGCAATACATCAAACCTGATGTAGCAACAATCTGTACAGGAATGGCTGCTTCTATGGGAGCGGTATTGTTATGTGCAGGTGCAGAGGGAAAACGTTCTGCATTGCCACACTCAAGAGTAATGATTCACCAACCATCAGGAGGAGCACAAGGTGTTGCGACTGACATGGAAATCAACTTGAGAGAAATGTTGAAACTGAAAGACGAATTGTATAAAATCATTTCACACCATTCTGGACAAACATTTGATAAAGTACACGGCGATAGCGAACGCGATTACTGGATGATAGCTGAAGAAGCAAAAGCATACGGAATGATTGATGAAGTGTTGAAAAAAGGATAAATAAAGTATTCAGTATTCAGAAGGCAGTATATAGACTGACCACTGAAAGCTGACCACTGCTAACTATAAAAGATGGCGAAAGAGAAATTAGAATGTTCATTTTGTGGGAGGAAGAAACCGGATACCCAACTGTTAATTGCAGGAATAGATGCACATATTTGTGATAAATGTATCGAGCAAGCACATGGAATTGTTTTGGAAGAAACAAAATCAGGTGATGGCTCAAAAACATTAGGGGATCTTATTTTAAAGAAACCAAAAGAAATCAGGGCGTTCTTAGACCAATATGTTATAGGTCAAGACCAGACTAAAAAAGTAATGTCAGTAGCGGTTTACAATCACTACAAACGTTTGATGCAACAGCAACAAGAAGATGAGGTGGAGATTGAAAAAAGTAATATCATCATGGTAGGTCAAACAGGAACTGGTAAAACTTTGGTTGCTAAGACCATTGCTAAAATGCTAGATGTTCCTTTGGCAATCGTAGATGCAACAGTTCTTACTGAAGCAGGTTATGTAGGGGAAGATGTCGAAAGTATCTTAACCCGTTTGCTTCAGGCAGCGGATTATGATGTAGCCAAAGCGGAAAGAGGAATTGTGTTTATTGATGAAATTGACAAAATTGCTCGTAAAAGCGATAACCCATCTATTACTCGTGATGTTTCCGGAGAAGGAGTACAGCAAGCTTTACTGAAATTATTGGAAGGAACAGTTGTAAACGTGCCGCCTAAAGGAGGACGTAAACACCCAGACCAAAAATTTGTAGAAGTGAACACCCAAAACATTTTGTTTATCGCGGGTGGTGCTTTTGACGGAATCGAAAAAATTATTTCGAAACGACTGAATCGTCAAGCTGTAGGGTATTCGACTTCAAAAAATGTTGATAATATTGACAAAGAAAATTTGTTGCAGTACATTATCCCAAAGGATATCAAAGATTTTGGATTAATCCCTGAGATTATTGGCCGTTTGCCAGTATTGACGCACATGGATCCATTAGACAGAGAAACCTTAAGGGCTATTTTGACACAACCTAAAAATGCATTGATCAAACAATATACTAAATTGTTCCTGATGGATGAGGTTGAGTTCACTATCAATGATGAGGCTTTGGACTTTATCGTTGACAAAGCACTAGAATATAAATTAGGGGCACGTGGATTGCGTTCGCTATGCGAGGCGGTCTTAACTGATGCCATGTACGAATTACCAAGTTCTGATGATAAGACACTGGAAATTGACGTGAAATATGCAAAAGAAACCCTAAATAAGAATTTGTTAAAAAGATTGGAAATCGCTTCATAAGGATTGCGTTTTTCTCAAAAATATAAACCTGTTCAGTCATTTGAACAGGTTTTTTTGTGTATAATTTAAACTATTTGTTATTGTTTGAAAAAACAAACATTATGTTTTTTTATAAACGGAAGAATACCGATTTTTGTTGGCAGTAAATCAATAGTAAAACAAAAATGATAGTAGAAGATAAAGAAATTATTTTATTAAAAGTTTCGGGTCAGGACAAACCTGGGGTAACTGCCGGTTTGACTTCTATATTGGCTAACTATGATGCTATTGTTTTAGATATCGGACAAGCAGATATTCATGATACCTTGTCTCTTGGTATTTTGTTTGAAATAAAATCGGGTTCCTCTTCAGGACCTGTTTTAAAAGACTTATTGTTTAAAGCCTATGAATTAGGTATCAAGGTTAAATTTATTCCTATTACTATTGCTGATTATGAAATTTGGGTAAAGACACAACACAAGCAGCGCTATATTATAAATATCCTGGGAGAAACATTGACGGCAGTACAATTGTCTGCTGTGACAAGAATCATGTCTGACCAAAATTTAAATATCGATGCCATAAAAAGGTTAACAGGTAGGGTTTCCATTCTTGAAAAAGAGGAATTTCCTCGTTCTTGCGTACAATTATCTGTAGCAGGACATATTGAGGATAAAAACTCGATGACTGCGAGTTTTATGGAAATTTCTAGAACTCTAAATGTAGACATTTCTTTTCAGGAAGACAATATGTATAGAAGAAACAGACGCCTAGTGTGTTTTGATATGGATTCTACCTTAATACAGACAGAAGTAATTGATGAGTTGGCAGATTTAGCAGGGGTCGGTGAGCAGGTGCGAGCCATTACAGAATCAGCTATGAATGGTGAAATTGATTTTAGCGAAAGCTTCAAACAGCGCATGGCTTTGTTAGAGGGTTTGAGTGAAGACGTGTTGAAAACAGTTGCTGAAAATCTACCAATTACGCAAGGAGCGCATCGCTTAATGAAAGCCTTAAAATATTACGGCTACAAAACCGCTATTTTGTCGGGAGGTTTTACTTATTTTGGTCATTACTTACAAAAGGAATTGGGGATTGATTACGTTCACGCCAATGAATTAGAAATTATAGACGGTAAGTTGACCGGTAAATATTTAGGTGAAATTGTCGATGGTAAAAAGAAAGCAGAATATCTAAAAGCCATTGCCGAAAAAGAAGGTCTACATATAAATCAAACTATTGCTGTGGGTGATGGTGCTAATGATTTACCTATGTTGAACCTAGCAGGTTTAGGAATTGCTTTTCATGCTAAACCAACGGTGAAAGAAAGTGCTTCTACTTCAATATCAAGCCTTGGTTTGGATGGGGTTTTGTACCTTTTAGGCTATCACGACAGGCATATTGATATGATGGAAGAATTACCATAAAACTGTATTAAAAACCTTGGTTTCTTTGAATGGGGCTTTTGTGTGTGTTTTATACCTTAACGGAAGCCGCTTGTTTAGGTTTTTGAGCTTCTTGTTTTTCGGGGGTTTCACAAATTCCTCTTGCTCCACAACTCATTCTATGTGGTCCACAAGAGACTAACATAAAAATAGCAAATAATAAGGGGATTATTTTTATCATTTATAGGATTACTTTGGATTGCATGTTTTTTAACTGTTCTAAATAGTCTCTCTGGTTCGACAGTCTGGGAATTTTATGCTGACCGCCTAATTTGTTACGGTCTTTTAGCCACTCATAAAACAGATTTTCACGAGCTATGTTTAATACTAACGGGTTAAGGGTCATATTATTGTGTCTTTTAGCCTCGTAATCCGAATTGATTGACTGTATTGTTTCATCCAGCACTTTTTGAAACAACGCCATGTCTGCCGGTTTCTTTTTGAATTCAATCATCCATTCATGCGCTCCTTTTTCCCTGTCTATCATAAATATGGGGGCGACGGTGTAATCAACTATTTCAGAATCAGTTACTTTGCAGGCTTTGGCAATTGCTTGATCTGTGTTTTCCACCATTAACTCTTCGCCAAAAACATTGATGTGGTGTTTAGTCCTTCCCGTGACCCTAATTCGATAAGGACTCAATGAGGTAAAACGCACAGTGTCCCCAATTAAATAACGCCATAATCCGGAATTGGTAGTAATTACCAGCGCATAGTTTTTAAACAATTCTACATCTGCCAATCGGATGGTCTTTTGATCCATTGTCCCAAAAGTATCCATTGGGATAAACTCGTAAAAAATGCCGTAGTCCAACATCAACAATAGATCACTAGAGTTGTTGAGGTCCTGGATGGCAAAAAATCCTTCGGAAGCATTGTATATTTCGTAATATTTAAAATCCCTATGGGGGAGTATTTTTTTGTACTGTTCACGGTAAGGCTCAAAACTTACGCCACCGTGAAAATAGACTTCTAGATTAGGCCAAATTTCAAATAGATTTCCTTTGCCGGTATCTTCAAGCATTTTATTCATTAGAACGAGCATCCAAGATGGGACGCCCGCAAAACTGGTGACATTTTCTTTTTTGGTTTCATTAATTATGGCTGCAATCTTTGCTTCCCATTCACACATAAGTGAAATCCGGTTGTTTGGTGTACTGCTATACTCAGCCCAAATAGGCATGTTTTCAATCAATATTGCAGATAAATCGCCAAAAAAAGTATTGTTATCTTCATATATTTGAGCGCTTCCACCAAGGCGAAGACTTTTTCCAAGAAAAAGCTGCGAGTCCGCATTGTTATTTAAATACAAGCATAATAAATCTTTACTTCCTTTGTAATGGCAGTCTTCCAGTGCTTCGTTGCTCACCGGAATAAATTTGCTTTTTGCATCGGTTGTACCGCTGGATTTTGCAAACCATTTTATTGGGGTTTCCCAAAAAACATTTTGTTCACCTTTACGAGTTCTCTCAATCTGCGGTTGTAACTCTTCATAAGTAGAGATAGGAACTCTGTCTGCAAAAGTAGCGTAGGAGTTAATTGAAGCATAATCATATTCTTTACCTAAAACAGTATTTTTTGATGACTGAATTAAATTCATAAGTAATTCTTCCTGAACTTCATTGGGGTATTTTATGAAAAGCTCAATCTGATGGATTCGCTGTTTCAAAACCCAAGAGGCAAATGAATTGATTAACTGTATAGGCATTTTAGAAGCTAAGATTTTATAATTAGGTTTTTGCAATCAGGATTTGAATATCAAATAACAAATACTAACTTTACAACATCACCAAAAATAGTAAAAAAATATAGAACTCCTAACAATCGCTCGCCAATTCAGGGTTTAAAAGGCGAACTTATTGTGAATTAGGAGCATTAGAAACGAAATATAATTTATGCAATACGAGGGAGTACTAAAAAAAATGCAAACTGAATTGGGAAATCCGATTCAATATTATTTGGTTTTTGAGGACAGTTTTTTAAATGTGAATCAATTACTGAACAAAAAAATTGAAATTAATTTTTCAGGTTACCAATGTTTGAATTGCGGGAAAAAGAAAAAAATATATCGTCAGGGATTCTGTTATGATTGTTTTTATTCTAGTGCATCGGTCGGAGATTGGATTATGAAACCAGAACTGAGTACCGCTCATCTTGGCATTCAAGACAGAGATTTGGCATATGAAGAGAAAGTACAACTGCAACCCCATATCGTTTATTTAGCTTTGTCAAGCGAGGTGAAAGTAGGGGTAACTAGAAAAACACAAGTGCCCACAAGATGGATTGATCAAGGTGCGATTCAGGCTATTTCGATCGTTGAAGTTCCCAATCGCTATTTAGCAGGAATTACAGAGGTAGCTTTAAAAGACCATTATGCGGATAAAACCAATTGGCGTAAAATGTTGACAAATTCTATTGAGCATATTGATCTTATGGAAGAAAGGTTAAAACTCGAAAAGATATTACCAACAGAAGTGCAGGAATATTTCTTTTTGAACAAAAATGATTTGTATGAAATGCACTATCCCGTTATGGAGTATCCGACCAAAGTAAAAAGTTTAAGTCTTGAAAAAACTCCGACTTTTGAAGGTAAATTAACGGGTATAAAAGGGCAGTACTTACTATTTGAAGATGGTACAGTCTTCAATATCCGCAGTTCCGAGGGATATGTCGTGAGGATTTCGGTATAAAAGAAAAGCCCAAAAGTTTATTACTTTTGGGCTTTTTGATATTAGTTTACTTTGGTAGTGTCTACAACTTTTTTCTTTCGCTTAAACAGCCCCTGGAGCAAATCGTTTGCTTTTGTTTTTACTTCTTCGACAGCTTTTGTTTTAATCTCCTCTTTTGTTACTGGAACAATTGTTTTAGTGCTGTCAGCGGGTTTCTGGTTTTTAGTAATGTAATTGCTTAAAGCGGAAGTTCCTTGAGTTAACAATCGCTGCTTTTGTTGTGCTACTAATTGGTTAGTTAGGTTTGTCACGGCACTTTTTATATCGGTAGTGATTTTAGGATTTGTAAAGTTTCCTGTCAAGACTGCATTAATGGGGATGCTTTGCATTTTTGCTGCATCAGCTGGAGTTAATTTAGCTATTAATGCATTGGCTTCTGTTCCAAGATATTTGGCTGGAACATCAAATTTTAAATTGTAGTTCATCTTCTGGTCAAAACCATGACTTCCGCCAATAGTAGCTTTAATATCCTTGTAATTGATGTCAAATGGCTTTACGTTTACCATTCCGTCTTTGAAGGTTATTGCTGCTTTTAAGTTGTTGAAATCAAGCTTGCTAACATCGATAAATTTCAAGTTGGAACCTAATGCAGTCAACAAGGTCGAATTACTTGGATTTACGTTAGTCGAAAGAAGTCGTCCCAGCAAATCACCGGTCAATGTTTTTAAATCGGGACTCAATGTTTTGTCGTTTAGAAACCCATTCAATTTTATGGTTGAATTTAATTTTCCATTTATAATTCCCGCAATTGGCGCAATCTTTTTTAGCATCTCCAGTTGGGTAAACGATTGTGCAATGTCCAATTCGTTTAGTCCCAGATTCATTTCAAAAGTAGGGGTTTTTCCTTTTGTGGAAACGGCACCGTTCAATCCGATTGTCCCACCAAAAATGGAGCTTTTTATATTTTCTAATGTCAGTTTTTCGTGTTTGACAATCAGTTTCCCAGATACGTCTTTCAAAGTCAAATTATCATACAGCACTGTATTTGCTTTTGCTGTAAGCGAGCAATTTAAGAAGGCAGGGATTTTCATGGCTTCTGTTTTTTTCGACGCCGTTTCACTATCTTCTTCCGTAGTCATGAAATCACTAACAGTAAATTGATTGGAATTTAAGTTAAAATTCCCTTTCAACTCTTGGTTTTTAAAAATGAAACCATAAAAATTCTCCAAAACTCCAGTTACGCTAAGGTCGCTTTTTCCAGTTGTCGCATTAAATTGTTTCAAATTGACCATGCTAGGATTAAACTGTACCAAAGCATTACTAATATTCATTGTTTTGCCGTTTTCGTCAGCGTATTTAAAATCAGACAGACTCATTGTACCCGTATTTTTAATATTTGCGTATTGACTTTTTTCAACTGAAACCATATCAAATTTAGTGGTCACATCGGCTTTCAATATTCCGGTCAAAGGTTTGTCTAATTTTATAGGATAGGCCTTGGATAGGTTGGCTAAATTTATAGTTCCTTTCAAAGCGGCATCAACTATGGCATTCTGGGTGATGTTTGTAATATTCGCATTGGCATTAAAAATATCCTGATCTATTTTAAAAGATAGTTTGTCTAGATTAATGTAAGTGTCATTTAAAATCCCCGTCTCATTGATGATTTTACTGTCAATTTGGATGTTTTCAACAGATTGGGGTAAATTCGGATATTTGAATGAAGCGTCCTTCGATGTGATCGCGACATTGAATTTAGGGACAGTGGCATCTGAATATAGCCCTTTTGCAAAACCGGCCACCTTAAAGTCTCCTGTTGTTTTTACATTATCTAAACTTGAGGCGTAGGTCGCGGGTATGATACCTAAGAAATTTTTGAAAGAAGAGGTCGGGGTTTTGAATTTCAAATCATATTCCTGGCCGGCGTCAACCAGCTGGATAAACCCATCAAATTCTAATGGCAATTGATTTATTAACGCTTTGTTTTCTTTGAAGCTGTATTTGCTTTTTTCTAAATCGATGCCCAAAACGGCGTCCAAAGTTAAAGGAACATTGTTCATATAGTTGACTTTGTCCATATCTAGTGTAATTTTCGCAGTAGACTTTGTAACTAAATCTAGTTTTGAAGCTGCGAAGTCTCCGGTACCTTCATGATTTATGCTGTCGATTAGCATTTTTATTTTTGAAACTTCATCAAAGTACTTGAACTTGAAACTTTCAAATTTATAGTTTTTAATGTTTAATGCTAATGGACTGCTTTTTTCATCAGTGCTTACTTTGTCCTTCAAGGCGATGTCATAGTTTCCAACGCCATCTTTATTGAAAAGGATGTTTATTAGTCCGTTTTTTGAGCTGATTCCCTGAATGTCGATGGCTTCATTTTTTCCTTTAAAAAGTTCCTTAATAGACATTTTTAAATTTAATTCCTCAAGAGAAATTAAGGTGTCTCCTTCAAATGGGGCTTTGTTGATAATTAGCAATTGATCTAGGGTGACATTTGCATTGGGAAAATTTTTAAAAAGACTTAAATTGGCATCTGCAAAACTAACTTTTGCATCCACTTTTTGATTGATGGCATCAGTAATTTTGGCTTTTATTTCATCTTTAAAAAAGTAAGGAATTGCAAATAATGAGACAATAACTAAGATGATTATAACTCCAACGACTTTTAAAATGTTTTTTAACATAAGGTATTATGTTTATTTCTGTTTGTTAAGCAAAAACGCTTCTGTAATTAATTATAAAAATAGTCTTTTATGAATTAGTCGTCCACTAAAGTTTTCTTAAATAATTATATTTTGTTGTTTGAGATCTGAAATTATGGTTGGTTATTTAGGAATAATTAGTCCAAAAAAAATCCGTTTGAAAAGCTTTCAAACGGATTTTTTAGCGAGAAAAGACTTTTTATCGAATATTGATTTTAAACGGCATCATAGTCTGAACTCCTTTTTGGGATTGCATTCTTTTTATTTCCTGCAGTACTTTATAATTTTCTTCTCCTAATTCCTCTTTTATGAATGATTCTTTGGATTGTGCAAAGGGTAAATTCGCTAACAGATCTTCCAGCTCTTTATCGTATTCGGGATAATTACGGGTATTGTATTTTTTTACTTTGGCTAAAGTTGCCGCTTCCTTGATCGCATCATTTAATCCGCCAATTTTATCTACAAGCCCGATTTTAATGGCTTGAGATCCAGACCAAACTCTTCCTTGAGCAATGGAATCTACTTGTGCAAAAGTCATTTTTCGTCCTTCGGCAACATGGGTCACGAAAGTACTGTAAATATGTTCTACTCCTTCAAGTGTTACTGCTTTGAATTTATCGCCCAATGGAACAAACGGGCTGTAGCCAGCAGAGTTCTCATGAGTATTCACCTGCTCTGCGTTGATTCCAATTTTTGAGGTCAGTTTACTAAAATTAGGCAATATTCCGAAGACCCCTATTGAACCTGTAATAGTGGTGTTTTCCGCAAAGATTTTGTGTGCATTACAGGCGATATAATAACCACCCGAAGCAGCATAATTTCCCATGGAGACTACTACGGGCTTTAGTTTTTTGGTCAATTCAACTTCTCTCCAAATTAAATCTGAGGTCAATGCGTTTCCACCCGGACTGTCGACACGAAGTACGATTGCTTTTATGTTTTTATTTTCTCGTGCTTCCTGCAAAGAGCGACGCATGGATCCTTCGCCTATTGTATTGACATCCCCTTCACCGCTTTGGATTTCTCCTTGTGCATAGATAATAGCTATTTCATCTTTAGCGTCATTTATTTTTGAGGTGGTCATCGCTTTTTTAGTATAATCGAAGATGCTGATTTTATTGTATTCTTCGTTTTTTTCTACTTTTAAAGCTTTTCTAATGGCATCATGATAGACATCTTCATAGGCTATAATATCTACTAAATGTTGCTCTTTTGCCATTTCTGGAGTTCTGGCTAGAAGACCATTGGCTATCTCGTTTAGTTTATTTATAGAGATATTCCTGCTTTTTGAGATTTCTGCAGCAACTGAATTCCAAATAGAATTTAATAAAGCCGAAGTCTGTTCTCTGTTAGCATCACTCATTTCGTTTGCTAGAAAAGGCTCTACAGCGCTTTTGTATTTACCATGACGGATCACTTCCATTTTTACGCCAGATTTTTCCTGAAGATCTTTGAAAAATAATATTTCAGCAGACAATCCTTTGAAATCCATTTCACCTACAGGATTTAGATAAATGGGACTAGCGACAGAATTAAGGTAATATTCTTTTTGCGAATAAGAATTGGCATAAGCCATTACAAACTTTCCAGACTTTTTGAAGCTTTCCAGTTTATCCCTCAAGGCTTTGCTTTGCGCCATTCCTAAAGAAGACTCGTCATTTAAAATGGAAATTCCTTTGATGTCGCTATCAGTTTTAGCGTCTTCGATGGCACTTATTACGTCAGTTAAACCCACACTTTTTTTGTCTGAAAATATATTTATCC
Organism: Flavobacterium sp. W22_SRS_FP1; assembly: GCF_052113685.1. Taxonomy (NCBI): domain Bacteria; kingdom Pseudomonadati; phylum Bacteroidota; class Flavobacteriia; order Flavobacteriales; family Flavobacteriaceae; genus Flavobacterium; species Flavobacterium sp. W22_SRS_FP1. The sequence goes on along the minus strand of NZ_JBGQOE010000004.1, from coordinate 2,282 downwards.
AGGGGTCTTTGTATTTTCCAGCATAATCATATTTTATGTTTTTTAGATCCAATTCAATTACTGAGTTGTTTTTGACTGTTACCGTTTCAGGTTCCCCACCAAAAATGGCAACTATAATCAGGATTCCAAAAAAGAATAACATTAAAAAGACAAATAAACCTATAATGGTTGCAAATACATTTCCTAAAAACTTCATAATTATTTTTTTTTAATAAGTAGCAAAAAAGGGTGGATTGTTACAGTTTTTATTCACAATATCCGAATTTAGTTACCAACACTTTATGCAAATATAGTTCTATTCTGAAATTCTTTTAGTTAATTTGCGCTTAATATGAAATCACAGCATCAGGTCATTTTATCGCTAGGAAGCAATCAAGGGAATCGGCTTGAAAATGTGAAGGACTGTATCGAATTATTACATCAGGAGATTGGAACGGTTATTAAGGTATCCAAAATATATGAGACTCCCTCCTGGGGTTTTGAAAGTGACCCATTCTACAACTGTGCCTTAGTTTTAAATACTTTTAGTTCAGCGCATAGAATTCTTACTCAAGTTCTAAAGATTGAAAAAAAATTAGGCCGAATTCGCAATCAAAGGAAAGGATATCAATCTCGAATTATAGATGTCGATTTGATTGCTTTTGATAATGTTATTATCGAAACCGAAAAACTTCAAATTCCACATCCTTTGATGCAAGATAGGAAATTTGTTTTGTTGCCCATTCAGGATTTAAATGTGGACTGGGAACATCCTGTTCTCAAAAAATCAATTGCAACTTTGCTTCAAGATTGCCCCGATAAAAGTAATTGTGTAATGGCACATCATTTAATAAGTCCATTAGAGAATATTTCGTTCGCTCAATTTAATTATGTTGCTTTCGAAGGGAATATAGGGGCAGGAAAGACTACTTTGGCTACTAAAATTTCGGAAGATTTTAATGCTAAGACAGTTTTGGAACGTTTTGCCGACAACCCCTTTTTGCCAAAATTCTATGAAGATCAAAATAGGTATGCCTTTCCGCTCGAAATGTCATTCCTTGCTGACAGGTACCAACAGCTATCAGATGATTTAGCTCAATTTGATTTGTTCAAAGATTTTTTGGTTGCCGATTATCACATATTCAAATCATTAATCTTTGCCAAAATAACCCTGGCGGAAGACGAATATCGATTGTATCGAAACCTTTTTGATATTATTTACAGAGAGATGCCCAAACCCGACCTGTATATTTACTTGTATCAAAACTCGGAGCGTTTGCTGCAAAACATCAAGAAAAGAGGCAGAAGCTATGAGCAAAAAATCCCAGCAGAATATTTGGACAAAATCAATAGTGGCTATCTGGATTACATAAAATCACAAACAGAACTGAATGTTTTAATAATTGATGTTTCGGATAGGGATTTTGTGAAAAATCAAGAGGATTATCTTTATGTTTTGGATGAAATAAAAAAGAAGATTTCTTGTTGAATTTTATCTTTTTAATGTAAAATGTCCCGTAAATCTTTTACCCTCAATAATAATGACATACCAATAGTCATCAGATGGTAAGTTTTCACCTTTAAAAATTCCATCCCAACTGAACGCACTATTTTTTGAGAATTTTAGTAACTTCCCGTAACGATTGAAGATAGAAACTTCAGATGAGCTATAAACTTCGATACCTGCCAAACTAAACTTATCTTTAATACCATCATTATTTGGGGTGAAAAATTTTGGAATATAGAAATGTAAATACTCCAATGATATTGTGTTTAAACAATTTTGCTGTTTTACAAATATATTATAAAGCCCACCATCAACATTTGAGAATAGATTACTAGATTGATAAACATTTCCGTCTAAAGAATATATAAAATCTCCCGTATTTGATGTGGTTATAATGATGTTATTACCATCAGAAATTACATTTTCAATTATGGGTGTTTCTAAAAGCGTCACGTTAAAAATTTTTGTTTCAAAAGAACAAACCCCACCAGTAATATCAACGGTGAAAGTTCCTGCACTATTAATAGTTATATTATTTGTAATAGCTCCTGTACTCCAAGCATAACTCGGATTAGACATATTTGTTTGCGTTTGTAACGTTAATGTTGAGTCTTTACATAATTCTAGATTTTCCTCAGTTATATTTCCAGGTTGGGTCCCGTTGTTATCCCAAATACAAGTGGTCGCATTAAAAGCCCAGTTGTCCCAACAGTTTACATCAGCTGGTATTGGATTTTGAGTTCCTGCGTTATCCCATGAACAAGTTCCGGAGTTAAATACGAAGTTATCCCAACAG